>JAXEAK010000049.1:0-10309 GCA_034094395.1 Faecousia sp. | reverse complement strand
AAGAAGGCATCGGAGCCCAGCGCCACGCCGTCAAAGGTGGCAAGGAATGCTTTCTTATCCTCCTCCGTCAACCGCTCCGGCTTTTCTGTGAAGTAGTTCTGCCAGATACCCTCGGCGCACACGTCCTCTTCGTTGCCGTTGATGTAGCCGTCGATGACGTTGTCCCGGTTGGGGCGACCCAGGTCGGCCCGGAAGGGAAGATTCAGCGTCTTGGGGTGCTGACGCAGGAAGAAGGTGTCGGCCTTAGAGCCGGCCAGACGGGTGCAGTGAATCCGGGACTGCTGGCCTGCACCCACGCCCACAGCCTGTCCGTCATAGGCAAAGCACACGGAATTGGACTGAGTGTATTTCAGGGTAATCAGCGCCACAATCAGGTCGATTTTGGCGGATTCCGGCAGATCTTTGTTCTTGGTAACGATATTCTGCAGAAGTTCGGCACCAATTTTGAAGTTATTTCTGCCCTGCTGGAAGGTGATGCCGAAGACCTGCTTGGTCTCCTGCTCGGCAGGGACGTAGTCCGGGTCGATTGCAACCACGTTGTAACTACCCTTGCGCTTAGTCTTCAGAATTGCCAGCGCTTCCTCGGAGTAGCCGGGGGCGATGACACCATCGGAAACTTCCCGGGCAATCAGCTTGGCAGTGGTGGCGTCGCACACATCGCTTAAGGCCACCCAGTCGCCGAAGGAACACATCCGGTCGGTGCCGCGGGCGCGGGCGTAGGCGCAGGCCAGAGGGCTGCTCTCAAGCTCCGGCACATCGTCCACAAAGCATGCCTTTTTCAGGGTGTCGCTCAGGGGCTTGCCCACGGCGGCAGAGGTGGGAGAAACGTGCTTGAAGGAGGTAACGGCAACCATTCCGGTGGCTTCCTTCAGTTCCTTCACCAGCTGCCAGGAGTTCAGGGCATCCAGAAAGTTGATGTAGCCGGGGCGGCCGTTGAGAATGGTGAGGGGCAGATCAGAGCCGTCCGCCATGTAGATGCGGGAAGGCTTCTGGTTGGGATTGCAGCCATATTTCAGTGCAAATTCATTCATAATATATGATTCCTCTCTATCTTCGGCAATCCCGCAGTGATGGGGATTGCCACACCAGTGACTCCGGTCGCTGGTTCGCAATGGCATTTCTTACTGGTGCTTGTTGATGATCCGCTGCTGGTACTTCCGGGTTTCCAGATCGGTGTAGCGGACGAACAGGGAAATCTTGTTCGCCTCGTTCAGGTTTTCCCACAGTTCGGCGGTAAACGCGTCGATGTCGGCGGGGATTGTAACCCGCTCCGGCTCACCCTGGAAGGTGGGGATCACGGGATTGCCGTCGCAGACGTAGGTATGGAGGAAATGACCCAAACCGGCGGTAGCAGGGTACTCATAGAAGAACCGCGCGCAGGCGTTGCCGTCGGGATCAGCGGCTTTCAGAATAGACATCTTGTAGCTGCCGTCTCCCGCCTGAATGCCGGAAATCCGGGGCGTCCAGTTGGGACCGTCGTCCTCAAACTGACGGGTGCGCAGAGCGGCTTCCCAGCTCTCGCCCTTTACAAGGAATTCCCAGATAGTGTCGGTCTGGTCGCCGTTGGTCACGATCAGGCCAGCGCCTGCTTCCCGCACGGGATGGTAGATGATCAGGTGGGGATCCTTCATCGCCCTGGGGTCATGAGCTTCGGTGCGGATGCCGTCCGGCTCCTGCACAAACACCCGATTACGGGAATTGACGCTGCGTCCCATGATGAAATAGGCAGCGACGGCTTTTTTCCCGTCGGGGGTCACGCCCAGCACAATGCCCCGGCCGGGGTAGGTGTTGCCGGACAGCCGCTCCGCCATGGTTTTGGTTTCATAGACGTTCATAAAAATTCTCCATTCGTAGGGCAGGGTCATGACCCCGCCGCAATCTCGGCTCCCCTTTTGGGGGGTATGCTGAGCAGAGCAATCTGATGGGTGTCCTTTCTTGCGGTGGATCACCTTTTCCGACCTCGCTTACGCTCGGCCACCTTAATGAATAAAGGTATGATTGCCGCTGGCAATCATGGAAATTTCAGATTCGCTGCGCGGAGCACCACCCCAAAGGGGAAGGCAGGTTATCTCTGTAATCCGGCGCAGACGGTTTCCGCCGCCTGAGGGAGCAGAATCCACTCGGCCTGCTCCATAACCCGGCGCTGTAAAATCTCCGGGGTGTCGCCGGGTTCAATATAGACGGCCTTCTGGGCGATGATCTCGCCGCCGTCGGGAATCTCGTTGACGAAGTGCACCGTGGCGCCCGTGACTTTCACGCCGTAATCAAGCGCCGCCTGATGCACCCGCAGGCCGTAGAAGCCCGCACCGCAGAAGGAGGGAATCAGGGAAGGGTGGACATTCAGAATCCGCCTGGGATAGCAGGAGGTAAACTTTTCCGTAAGGATGGTCATAAAGCCCGCCAGAATAATGACTTCAATGCCGTATTCCGTCAAAACTTCCTTCAGCTTTTCTTCAAATGCTTCCTGAGAGCCGCACTCTCTTTTCAGCACCACGGCGGTGGGAATATTGGCCTTCTTCGCCCGCTCCAGCGCGTAAGCGTCCCGGTTATTAGACACCACCAGCGCGATTTCTCCGCTGACAAGGGTGGTTCCCTGGGCGTTGATCAGCGCCTGTAAATTGGTGCCGCCGCCGGAAACCAGAACTGCGATTTTGGTTTTCACTCCAGAATCACCTTTTCCTCATTCTCAATGATGGAGCCGATGGTGTAGGCGTCCACACCGTTCGCCCTCAGGATTTCGATGGCCTTCGCTTCCTGCTCCGCGGGCACCACAACGCTCATGCCCACGCCCATGTTGTAGGTGTTAAACATATCCCGCTCAGGGATATTGCCCCACTGGGCAATCACGTCGAAGATGGGCAGCACTTTCACTTTTGACTTGTCAATTTTTGCGCACAGGCCGTCGGGGATAGAACGGGGAATGTTCTCGTAGAAGCCGCCGCCGGTGATGTGGCTGATACCCTTTACATCCACCTGCTCCAGCAGTGCAAGAACGGGCTTGACGTAGATCTTGGTGGGAACCAGCAGCGCCTCGGCGATGGTCTTGCCGTCCAACTCCTCCCGGGGTACATACAGCTCGGGGTTATTGTTGTCGATGTCGAACACCTTCCGGCACAGAGAGAAGCCGTTGGAGTGGATGCCGGTGGAGGGCAACGCGATGACCACATCGCCCGCTGCCATGCGGGTGTTGTCAATAATCTTCTTCTTGTCCACGATGCCCACAGCAAAGCCTGCCAGATCGTAGTCCTCCACAGGCATCATGCCGGGATGCTCGGCAGTTTCGCCGCCGATCAGCGCCGCGCCGGACTGGACGCAGCCTTCCGCCACGCCGCCCACGATCTCGGCGATCTTCTCGGGCACGTTCTTGCCGCAGGCGATGTAGTCCAGAAAGAACAGAGGCTTTGCGCCCACGCAGATAATGTCGTTGACGCACATGGCAACGCAGTCGATGCCGATGGTGTCGTGCTTGTCCATGAGGATGGCCAGCTTCACCTTGGTGCCGCAGCCGTCGGTGCCGGACACCAGTACCGGCTCCTCCATGCCCGCGATGGGCAGGCCGAAGCAGCCGCCGAAGCCGCCAACATCATCCAGGCAGCCTTCATTGCGGGTGCGGGCAATGTGTTTTTTCATCAGTTCCACAGCCTTGTAGCCGGCGGTGATGTCCACGCCTGCGGCGGCGTAGCTGGCGGAGAAGGAATTTTTGTGATCCATAGATATAAGCTCCTTTTCAACGCTTTTATTCGTAGGGCGGAGTCATGACTCCGCCGATCAGGTAGTTTTTTCTGCACGGCTGCGGAATTGAGTATGCTGCCGATCCGCATGATTGCAACATGGTTCAAATTGGGAAGCGGATCGGCGGGGTCATGACCCCGCCCAACGCTCACCAAAGCATGAGGCAGTGGCGAATCGAGCAGTACCCAATGGCGAAGCGCTTACACCTCCGGTGCATCACGCATCGGGTGTGAGCCCTGCTCACTCTTCACCGGTCCAGCAGTAGGTGCAGACCTTGTCCCGATCCAGACCGATGGCCTCCAGCAGGCCGTCCAGAGACTGGTAGCCCAGAGAGTCAAAGCCCATTTCCCTACAGATGGACTCCAACATGGACTTACCCCGTTCGGTTGTAGGATCTGCGTACTCGGCAAGGTGCTGCTGTCCGACCGCGCCCTCCAGATCCTGAATGGTCTTGCGGGTGAGCAGCTCCATTTCGGACTTGCTGCTGGAGAAATTCAGGTGCTTGCAACCGTACATTATGGGCGGGCAGGCAGAGCGCATATGCACTTCCTTGGCGCCGGACTTATACAGGAAATCCACCGTCTCCCGCAGCTGGGTGCCGCGGACAATGGAATCGTCCACCAGCAGCAGCTTTTTCCCCTCGATCAGCTCCGGTACGGGAATCTGTTTCATTTCCGCCACCAGATTGCGCATCTCCTGATTGGAGGGCATGAAGGAGCGCGCCCAGGTGGGGGTATACTTCACAAAGGGGCGGGCAAAGGGCTTATGAGAGTAGTTGGAATAGCCGATGGCATGAGGCAAGCCGGAGTCCGGCACGCCCGCCACATAATCCACGTCCGGCATGGTGCCGTTCTTTTCTTCCTCCCGCGCCATGATCTCGCCGTTGCGGTTGCGCATAACCTCTACATTAACGCCCTCGTAGTTGGAGTTGGGGTAGCCGTAATAGCTCCACAGGAAGGCGCAGATGCGCATTTTCTCCCCGGGGGCAGACAGCTGGGTATACCCTTCCGTGGTCACCTGCACGATCTCGCCGGGGCCTAAGTTATAGCAGGGCTGGTAGCCCAGCTTCTGGCAGGCAAAGGACTCCATAGCGGCGCAATAGCCGTTCTCACTTTTGCCAATGACAATAGGAAGCCTGCCCATCTGATCCCGGGCAGCGATCAGGCCGTCGGCTTTCAGAATCAGGATGGTGCACGAACCCTTTATGGCGGCCTGGGCATAGCGGATACCATCCACCAGATTGTCGCAGCGATTAATGAGCGCCGCCGTCAGCTCCGTAGAGTTGACCTCGCCGGAGGACATAGCCATAAACTGGTGTCCCGGACCGGAGAAAGTCTTCTCCACCAGTTCTCCGGCGTTGGTGATGATGCCCACGGTGGAGATGGCGAACAGCCCCAGATGGCTTTTCACCAGCAGTGGCTGGGGGTCAGTATCGGAGATACAGCCCAAACCCAGGCAGCCCTCAAATTTGTTCAGATCACCCTCAAACTTGGTGCGGAAGGGCGTATTTTCAATGTTGTGGATCTGGCGCTGAAAGCCCTTTTGCCCGTCGTAAAAGACCAGCCCTCCCCGTTTGGTGCCCAGGTGGGAATGGTAATCCGTGCCGAAATAAACATCATACTTGCAGCTTTTGCGGGATGCAGCCCCGAAGAAACCGCCCATGCAGGATGCCTCCTTAAATCATGATTTCCCGGCGGAGCAACCTGCAGCAGGCCGCCGGGCACCTGCAGGCGTCAGGGGAGAACTACCTCCCCCACGCCCAGGGAACCTCTGATTAAATCGGCAAGAGCTGGCAGCAGAAGTTTTTGTCTCAGCCGAAAGTTCTGAAAGCGGAGAAATCCTGTATGTATTTCCCGGTTGCAGAACTGCACGGATGGGGCAAAAGATTTGCCACCAGCCGCAGACGATCTATTCAGAGGTTCCCTATGTTTTCCACACGCTTTCTGTTCCTTTCATAGCTGCCAAAGAAAGCGGGGTTATGGGATCACAGGGGGACCAGTCCCTGTGTTTCACGCGTTTATCAATTGACAATTACGGTGTCCCGTCGGGGCAATTTTTACGAATCCCGTTCTGCCTGCAATGCGGCGTCCTTTTCCAGCACCTTGGCGGCGTCTGCGGCGCGCTTGGCATCCAGGCGGGCGGCAAGCGCCGTATCCTCCACCGCCAGAATCTGGGCGCATAACAAAGCGGCATTCACGCCTCCGTTGATAGCTACGGTGGCCACCGGAATTCCAGAGGGCATCATAACGGTGGAAAGGAGTGCGTCAATGCCGTCGAGGCAGGAAGATTTGCAGGGGATACCGATAACGGGGAGGGTGGTATTGGCGGCGATGGCGCCAGCCAGATGGGCTGCCATACCGGCGGCGGCGATGATGGCTCCAAAACCGTTTTCCCGGGCGTTCAGTGCAAACTGGCGGGCTTCCTCCGGCGTGCGGTGGGCAGAATAGATATGGCACTCGTAGGGAATCTGCAAACTGGCCAAGGTATCCATGGCCTTTTGCAGGATTGGCAGATCGCTGTCGCTGCCCATGACAATTCCAACTTTTTTCATGTGTTACCTCCTGAATTGCAGCAAAAAAGGGCGCACCTTACCTACATCAGCAGGAAAAGTGAGCCCAGACGGTCGGCAGAAAAACATACGCCCTTACTCCATGTGGTGCTCCACGAATCCGTCAGTCATAAGGGTATCGATATTTACGCAAAAATTATACCACGGGGAAAAAAACGCGTCAAGGCCGCAGAAAGACAATTTCTGACAGCTTTTCCCACACTCCCATGTGAAAATTGACAAAAAATCAGGGCTGTTTTCCGGGAAAGTGACGGTTGACAAACCGGGAAAGCTTTCGTACAATAACAGCGTCCTCTTACATGACTGACGGGTTTCGCGGTTTACCGCGGTGGAGTGTGGGAGAAGATATGCCGACCGTCTGGGCAATTCAGTTTGAGGCTGGATTGCCCGTTTTTGGTCTCCCGGCCTCAACAACAAGAAAACAGAGGTGTTTTGCATGAAAAAGATCCGTTCCATGAGCGAAGGCGAATTCCTGAAGCTGTTCTTCGCATTCTTCACGGCTGCCTTTCTGATCGCCGCTGTGATTATGCCGGACAGGGCTTCCATGTTCTCGGGGCTCTGGCAGATTCTCAGCCAGCCCAGCAAGTTGTCCACCAACTATTTTGCCATCGGGGGCTATGCGGCAACCTTCCTGAATATGGGGCTGGTAGCGCTGATCTGCCTGCTGCTGTTTGTGGTGTTCAAGAGCACTCCCACCAATGTCTCCACATTGGCCTTCGTGCTGACTCTGGGCTTTGGCTCCTGGGGCATCAATATTCTGAACATCTGGCCCACCATTTTCGGCGTGATGATCTACTGTCTGGTGAAGAAGGAGCGCTTTGGCGCCAACGTCAACGCCATGCTGTTCTCCACCGGCATTGCGCCTCTGATTACCGACCTGATGATCCGCTACCCCAACGCAGAGCCTGTCGGCTTCAATCTGGAAGGCATCCTGATTGCGCTGGTGGTGGGCTTCTTCATCGGCTTCTTCCTGCCTGCGGGGCTTGCCAATTCCCCAAAGGTACATAAGGGCTTCGACCTGTACTCCGCCGCTCTGCCTGTGGGCATGACGGCCTTCCTGCTCAATGCCACGCTGTATAAGACCCTGGGCGTTGCCCTGCCCGCCGGCGCGGATGCCGCCCAGCTTCAGGTCGCCTCCCGGCTGACGGTGAACGCCTTCTGCCTGATTCTGTTCGGGATGTGCATCGTGATTGCCTTCGCGCTGGGCTGCCGTCCCCGGGATTACTGGAAGCTGATCGTCGATCCGGCGCTGGTGACGAACTTCTCCTCCACCTATGGCAATTCCGTTTTCCTGATGAATGTGGGCGTATTCGGTCTGTTCATTCTGGCCTACTACAACCTCATTGGCGCTTCCTTCAATGGCGTGACCTTCGGCATCATCTTCTGTATGCTGGCCACCTGCAACTCCGGTTCCCATCCCGGCAACGTCTGGCCGATCATGGTGGGCTACCTGCTGGCCTCCACAGTGTGCGGCCTTCTGTCCCCGCTGGTGGGCGGCACCTTCACCTTCGCCATCAACGCCCAGGCCATCTGTGTCGGTCTGTGCTATGCCAACGGCTTAAGCCCCATCGCCGACAAGTACGGCTGGCGCTATGGCATTCTGGCAGCAGTGCTGCATTATCTGCTGGTGACCTCGGTGCCCACGCTTCACGGCGGCTACTGCCTGTACAACGGCGGCTTCACCGCAGCGCTGATCTGCATCATTCTGGTGCCCAGCCTGGAGCGGTTCTCTAAGGACAAGTTCGAGCGCAAGGCGCTGAAAAATAAGTAACCCCCCAAATTCCCCGGCCTGTGCCGGGGAATTTTTTCGCCAAAATTTCCCCTGAAAATTCGTCCACTTCGCATATGGACAAACGCCGTTTCCTGTGTTATTCTTTTGCCATGATCCTGACACTAAGGGATGTCCCTGCGTGAAAGGTGTGCATAGGGTTATTTCAGCCGCGTGTGGAACGGGGCTGCTTTGGCTGATGCCGCACCGTCAGGGTCGCGGCAATTCTTTTTTTCAGGAGAGGATGTTATGGAAACCCGTGTGGCAGTCATCAGCATCATTGTGGAAGACGAAAGCATGGTGGAGACGCTGAACGCGCTGCTCCATGCGTACCGCGACTACATCATCGGCCGGATGGGCATTCCCTACCGCAGGCGGGGCGTGAGCATCATCGCCGTGGCGCTGGACGCGCCCCAGAACACCATCTCTACCCTCTCCGGCAAGCTGGGCGGTTTACCCGGTGTCAGCGTGAAAACCGCCTATTCCGGCGTCACCGGAAAAGATTGATGAAAAGAGGTTCTTTGTATGCGTAAAAACGTTCGTTGGATTACCGAAACAGCCGTTATGCTGGCGCTGCTGGTGGCTCTGCAGGCGCTGACCAAGCCCCTCGGGCAGCTGGTCACCGGCTCCTGCGTCAACGCCGTGCTGGCGGTGACCGTGCTACTGGCCGGTCTCAGCAGCGGCATCACCGTGGCTGTGATTTCTCCCGTGCTGGCTTACCTGCTGGGCATCGCCCCCCAGATCGTCACCGTTCCCGCCATTATGGTGGGCAACACCGTATTTGTGGTGCTGCTGCACTTCATCGCGGGAAAAAGCAGCGGTTGGGGTCAGCGCATCGCCGCATGGCTGGTGGCCGCCGTTGCCAAGTTCGCGACATTGTATCTTCTGGTGGTGAAGATCATCTGCGGTCTGGCTGCCGCCCCTCTGCTGGCCAACGGCACCCTGAAGGAGCCGATGCTGAAGGCTCTGCCCACCATGTTCGCGTGGCCGCAGCTTTTCACCGCTCTCATCGGCGGCGGCGTGGCGCTGCTCATCGTCCCCGTTCTGCGCAAGGCGCTGCACAAGTAAAAAGACGCGTAAATGCCCGGACTTTTCAGAAAGTCCGGGCATTTTTCCGGTTGCCCCAAGGAGGCGGAATTTTCCGCGCAGCCCTTCCGGGACAGCCGAGTCTACTTCCGGGTCTGATCGTATTCGATAGGGCCTTCATAGACGAGAAGCTGGGTTACGCCGTTGTCGTCCAAGTAAATGTCCCGGTATTCATAGGTAGCCTGATAGTCGTGGTAGCTCTTGACGGTGACGCGCCACATATGGCTCTCGTCGTCGTGGGAAACGTCCAGACTCAGGTAGTCCCCCAGCTTGGGATATTCCAGCAACGCCCGGCGGGCGGCGTCCACGGGATTGTCGATAGAAACCATGTCGTTGTTCACAAAGCCGCTGTCCCGGTGGTTGAATTCGTCTGTTGCGTACTTTGCCTTGGCATCCTTCCAGGAGAAGCTGGAAACGTAGAGGTTTTGGATGCTGGACTGGATTTTTGCGTCGATTTCCTCGGCGGTGTCGGAATAGATTTCGATGAAAGCGATGTATTCGTGGTCATCAAGGTCGGATTTGTACTCCATGTACACAAGGTCACCGTTTCCGTCAAAGCGGTAGGTCAGTTGGGCGGTTTCTTTCTCTTCAACACCGGCTAAGTTCCACGATGTGACAAAGCGCACCATTTCGTCGCTGACTACGCCAACCCCTTCCGGGAAGGAAATCTGGTGGTTGCTCCGCTCGAAGAAACTGATGTTGAAATCGTCGGCGAAGCGGTTCCACTTCATGCTAGCGGACAGGCTTTTCACACCCAATCCCAGCACCTTGCTGACGGGGATTTCCGGGTCTTCCCGGACATCGCCGTAGGCAACGCCGTTGTAGTTAATCCATGTATCCGTGCGCGGCGCAATGGTGCGCTCATGTTCCGAAATATTCTCGGGGTCTACGTCCGGCAGATAATAATTGGTGATTTCCAGGAAGTTTTCCCCGTTCAGCCACTTCTCCGTGTCGGAATCCCTTCCCATAACGGACAGCCAGTGCAGGCTCTTGCGGTTTTTCAGTTCTTCCAGTCCGGCGTAGCACCGCTCCACCGCCGCGGCGGCTTCCGGGGAATTGGAATCCACTACGGAGTAGATTTCAAACTCGGAATAGAAATCGTGGGTATTGGTATAGCGGGGAGATTCGTCCCGGCAGGTGACGGTCTTGCCCAT
>JAXEAK010000048.1:0-7522 GCA_034094395.1 Faecousia sp. | reverse complement strand
ATAACGGCGGATGGAGTCGTTCTCATAATACTCGGGGGGAATGGCGTACCGGTAAGCCACCGGGGGCATGGTCATATGGAACGCAGTGTCGAACACGGCGACCTGAGGTGTCTTGGGCATGACAGCCTGGCAGGCGCGAATGCCCATCAGGTTGGCGGGGTTGTGCAGGGGGCCCAGAGGGATGCACTTCTCGATGGCGGCGATGACCTCGTCGTTGATAATGCAGGAGTCAAAGAACTCCATGCCGCCGTGCAGAACACGGTGACCCACGGCATCGATCTCGTCGGTGGACTTGATCACACCCTCAACGGGGTCGACCAGAATGTCCAGAACCGCGGCGATGGCTTCGGAATGGGTGGGCATGGGGATATCCTTGACGATCTTCTTGCCGTTGGCATTGTGGGTCAGACGGCCGTCAATATAAATCCGCTCGCACAGGCCCTTGGCGGACACCACGCCGGTATCGGGATCCATCAGCTGATACTTCAGGGAAGAAGAACCGGCGTTGATAATCAGAATGTTCATGGGAATCTGCCTCCTAAAATATTTTTGTTTTCTTGTTGGGAGCTTTATGATATGATATCCACTGCTAGGGTTATTATATTGCATTTTTCCGGATTTCTCAAGCCCTGAAACGGAAAAATTTCACGAGGGAGGAAAAAATTCCATGAATGTGGGGATCGTCTGTGAATATAACCCCTTTCATCTGGGACACAAGAAGCAAATTGACCACATTCGGGCAGAATTTGGTGCGGATACCGGTATTGTCTGTGCCATGAGCGGCAATTATGTCCAGAGAGGACATCCCGCCATTGTGGACAAGTCCCTTCGGGCGGAGGCCGCCGTCCGGTGCGGCGCGGATCTGGTGGTGGAGCTGCCGGTGACCGTCGCTCTTTCCTCCGCGGAAGGGTTTGCTTCCGGCGGCGTTGCGGTACTCTCCCGGCTGTGCGACGCCCTGTGCTTCGGCGCGGAAGCAGCAGAACCTGCGCCGCTACTGCGAATGGCCGCCGCGCTGCTGAGCGACGACTTTTCCCCCCTGCTGCGCCGGGAGCTGGACACGGGCAAATCCTTCCCGGCTGCCCGGCAGGCGGCGCTGGAAGCCATGGGGCTTCCGGGGCATTTTCTGACCCAGCCCAACAACATTCTCGCCGTGGAATACTGCAAGGCAATTCTTCGCCAGAATTCCCCCCTGCGTCCCCTGCCCATTCACCGGGCAGGCAGCTACCACGCGGAGGAAGCGAACCGGGAGAATCCCTCCGCCACATCTCTGCGAACGCGGATGCTTGGCGGGCAGAGCGTTTCCGAGTTTCTTCCGGAACCGGCGCAGCAAGTCTTTACGAGCGCGCCGATGCACACTCTGGATGCCGGGGAACGCGCCATACTCGGCAGACTGCGTACCATGACGGACACAGAGTTTGAAGCCCTTCCCTTCGGCAGCGAAGGGCTGTGGCGCAAGCTGATGCACGCAAGCCGCCGGGAGACTTCTCTGGAGGAAATTATTTCCGCCACCAAGTCCAAGCGCTATGCCCGCACCCGGATTGACCGGATGCTCCTGTGCGCTTTTTTGGGCATTACCCGGGAAATGATGGAAATGGATATACCCTACGTTCGGGTACTGGCCTTCAGCGACCGGGGACGCGTAATTCTCGGCAGCGTGAAAAAGGACGGCTTCTTCCGCAACGCCGGGCAGCCGACCCAGCACCCGCTTTGGGCAATGGAGCAGCGGTGGGAGGATCTTTACGGCCTGTTCCAGCTGCAAAGCCCCGGCGCCCCCGGGCAGGCGGGAAAGCGGCGGGTTTTCTACCTGCGATAAGGATTGTTCACAAATCCGGTATAGACTTTTCCATCGTTTGCTGATAAAATGAATTTCACATTAGGACTGGAGGTTCGCTGCATGAAAAACCTTCGCAGACAATTTGAACTCTACTGCTACAAAAACCGCAACAAGGGCATTCCAAACCTGATGCTCTACATCGTACTGGGCTCCGCCGTGGTGTATGTGCTCAGCCGCATGGCAAACAACAGCTACCTTTATTATCTTTTGTGCTTCGACCGCACCTCCATTCTTCATGGGCAGATCTGGCGGCTGATTACCTATCCCCTGACCTACAGCGCCGGCAATCTGCTTCTCACCGCCATCACCCTGTTCTGCTATTATTCGCTGGGGCGTGCCATGGAGAATATCTGGGGCACCCTGCGCTTTAACCTGTACTATCTGTCCGGCGTGGTGATGATGGACATTTTCTGCTTGCTTTTCGGCGGGAACGCCGACGTGTCCTACCTGAACATGAGCCTGTTCCTGGCCTACGCCACGCTGTTCCCCGATGCCCATTTTCTTCTGTTCTTCATCATCCCTATCCGCGCCTGGATCTTCGCGCTGATTGATCTGGTGATGGTGCTGATCGGCCTGATTTCCTATCCCTTCCCCTACAATCTCTTCTCTGTCATCTCCCTTGCCAACTACTTCCTGTTCTTCGGCAAGGATGTGCTGAACGTGATTCCCATGTCCTGGCGGGCAAATGCCGCCCGGCTGTTCCACAAGAGCCCTCCGAAAAAGGCAAAGGTCATCCGCTTTGACGCCGGTTCCTATGAAGCCAGTCAGGCTTCGGTCAAGGCGCCCTACACCCACAAGTGCACGGTCTGCGGACGGACGGATGTCAGTAACCCGGAGCTGGAGTTCCGCTACTGCTCCAAATGCAAAGGCTACTACTGCTACTGTCAGGATCACATCAACAACCACACCCACATCCAATAAATTTCCAAAGCCCCGGCACATTCGTGCCGGGGTTATCTGTTTCCTCCCCGCACAAGGCGAAAAAGCCACTTTAGATCCTCTTTCCCAAAAATCTGGAACAGCGTCAGCAGGCATAGAAACAGAAGGAAAAACACAGCGCACCGGGCAGCTGCCGCCGGGACGTGGCAGGCGCCCCACACCGCCGCCGCTTCCGCCGACAGCGCCAGCATCGGGACATGGGGCGGGATTCTCTCCCCGGTAATTTTCAGCAGCCGCCGCAGACTGAGGGCAAAATTCACCAGATGGGTCACCAGAAAGCTTGCAAAGTATCCTTCCATTCCGTACCGCGGCAGAAGAAAATAGAGAAACACCACGTCCATGGCGGAGGTGAGAATATTGTAGCGCACGCAAGCCTTCTGCTGCCCCAGTCCCTTGGTCATGGCATCCGTAATGGCGTCGCAGTAGAGCATGGGAATCAGCGGGGCGTACAGACACAGATACCGTCCGGCCTCGCTGTTTCCGTAAAATCGCTGACACAGCGGCTGCGCCAGCAGGTACATCAGCCCGGAGAAGGCCAGACCATACAGCATGGCCGCTTTCAAACTTCGGCGAACCAGATAGGATATCCGCTTCCGGCTGCCGGCTGCGGCACACCGTGCCAGTTCCGGAATCAGCAGTTCGGCCAGTCCGAACAGAATGCACGCAGGCAGCATAAGAACCGGAAACACCATTCCGCTGACGATTCCGAAGCAGGCCAGCGGATCCGCAATGTCCGCATTTTTCGCCAGCCGCTTGGGCACCATCAGGTTTTCCGTGGTATTGATGCCGGATTTCAGAATATCCGCCAGTGCCAGAGGCACCGCCGCCCCCAGCAGCCGCCTGCCGATGGGAAACGGCGCTCCGGTTCCCCCGTGTTCCCGGATTCTGAGCAGCACCAGACAGCCCAGAGTCAGGCAGCTGCCCAGACTGCTGCCCAAAATGACGCACTGACAGGCGCGCCCCGGGTCATCCCCCGCCCAGCAGCTCAGCGCCAGCAGCGTCATTGCCATGGAGCTTAACTGTTCCGCCACTTCCACCGCCGCCAGGGTTCCGATGCGGTTCGCCGCCGTGAAATACCCGGTCATCACGGAGCACAGACAGCTTATGGGCAAAAATGCCGCCAGCAGCCGCAGCGCCGGAGCCGTGCGCACATCGCCGATCCAGTTTTCCGCCAGCCAGGGGGCAAGGCCATACAGTGCGGCCGCCGCCAGCGTGCTGCACACAATGCTGTAGAGAAAGCAGGCGGACAGGGTTCTCGTCACGTTTTCGGGGCGTTTGCGTCCCAGTTCTTCCGCAGTTAGATACATTGCTGCCGTCCGCACACCGGCAATCCCCGCCACCATGGACAGCGACCCCACGGACATCACCAGCTGAAGCAGTCCGATCCCCGCCGGGCCGATCCGCCCGGACAGGTATACCTGGAAGGAAGTCCCCACCAGCCGCAGCAGCAGATTGACCCCGGTGAGCAGCAGCGCGGAATAGAATATCGGCAGCCTTCTGGGCAAAGAAATCCCCCCTTGTCCACAGCCTATGCGGACAAGGGGGTCGGTTATGCCTCCGGGTTAAACTCCCGACAGTACAGGGTCAGCGGGCAATGGGCACAGTCCGGGTTCCGGGCAGTGCAGCAGTCCCGGCCGAAAAGCACGATACGGTGACAGAAATCGCTGCTTTCCTCCGGGGGAAGAATCGCCCGAAGCTGGGTTTCCACTTTCTCCGGCTCCTTGCCATGAGACAGCCCCAGCCGCCCGCAGATGCGGATGCAGTGGGTGTCGCAGACCACGCTGCCCGGAACGCGGTACAGATCCCCCAACAGCAGATTGGCGGTTTTCCGACCCACGCCGGGGATTTTCAGCAGCTCCTCCATGGTGCCGGGCACCTTTCCGCCGTAGTCGTTCAGCAGCATCTGACAGCCCAGAACGATATCCCGGGCTTTGTGCTGATAGAAACCGCAGGAATGCACCAGCTCCTCCACATGGGAAATGTCTGCGTTCGCCATGGCTTCCAGCGTTGGGTACGCCGCAAACAGCGCCGGGGTCACCAGATTCACCCGGGCATCGGTACACTGGGCGGACAAGCGCACGGCGATCATCAGCTCATAGTCCTTGGTATAGTGCAGGGCGCACAGCGCGTCGCCATAGCGCTGCTTCAGAATTTCGATAATGGCGTTTACTTTCTCTTCCATAACCACAATCCCTTTTGTTTTTTCTTCTTTATACCACGAAAACGCCCCAAAGACAATATGGATTTACGAATTTTGCTCCGGGTAGCCGCCCTCCGGTTCCGGTGGAACCCACTGGGCGTTCAAGGCGGAAATTTCATAGGCCGTCCGCTCCTCGCTGCCGGTATCCGTGACCTTGGTATAGACCCGGCTTTGCAATCTGCCGGTGATGCGCAGAATATCCCGGGTGTGGTACCGGGAGCACTCCAGCGCCGTCCTGCCCCACAGAATACAGGGCAGGTAATCCGCCCGATGGAACGCCCGGGGCACCGCCAGCATCACATCGCAGATTTCCCGTCCCAGCGGCGTCCGCCGGTAGGTCGGTTCCCGGCAGAGAGGCCCCTGCAGCACCACCTCGTTCAGAGGCGCGCCGTCCTCGCAGACGATGGCGCCGGCAAACACAAAAATCAGCAGTCGCCGCTTTCCCTTCTCCCGGACGTTGTGAGAGCGCACCTGTCCGGTAACGGTGAGCATCTCCCCATCGGACAACTCCATGGCGTTCAGAACTTCCTCCTGGGCAATCACCGGAAGGATGTCCACCGTCCCGGACAGGCGGGGCACCTCCAGCGAGAAGCGAAAGAAACGGCGGCCGTGATTTTCGTGGGAAAACTGGGGGATTCCGGTCAGCGCGCCCCGGAGGGTGATGTGATTTGCAGTCAGTTCCATAGTACCACCTCATAGCACAGATGTATGGAACATCCTATGGCAGCCGGGGGGAAAAGAGAACCGGCAAAACACCCCGTTTTCCGGGAAGCCTTATCCGATGGCGCGCTGGTATTCCCGGTCGATTTCCTCCGCGACGGTATCCGCATCCAGCGTGACAATGGACTGCGTCACCGTGAAGGCATTGTCCAAAAACAGATTGACCTGAATCCTTGCTTCCACAAAGTAGCCCTGGGGATCGAAATAGAAGTCTACATAGTAGCAGGGCGCCTGGTTTTCCGCGTCCTCATAGGTGGCGTCCACCCGGAACATACAGCAGTCCCCTTCCTCGTCCGTCAGTGTATCCACATAGGTCACGAAGTGCTTATAGAAGGTAAAGCCTCCCAGCCAGGGTCCATATCCTTCATAATCCGGCTTCTTTTCCGTCCAGATCAGTTCCTCCGATGACCGGTTTCTCTCGTTGGTGAAGAACCGGTCATTGGCCTCCATTCTGGCATCCGTTTTGGAATCGGCGTTCCGGACAATCTGAAGCCAGCCAAGCTCGCCGGAATAGTAGTAATCCTCCGTGTAGTCCTTTTCGGGATAATTGTCATATTGGCACGCGGTGTAAAGATGATAGCTGCCGCTTTGCACCGCGTCCATAACCTCCCGGCATCTGGCAAAGGCCGTGTCCTCCGCCGACAGGGACGGCTCCTGCTTCTGAGTCGAAATGGAGAACGTGTCTGCCATCACCGCCAGCCGGGCGCCAAAGCCTTCGGCCGCTTCCAGCGGATAGACACAGCATACGGCGTACACACCGTCCCCCGAAGAAATCAACCGCACATCCGCCATGATTCCCTCGGAATTGGTTCCGCCCAGACCTCCCCGATTGTCCTCAATCAGGTCGAAGCCTTCAAATCTGCGCCGCACCCACTGCTGCGCCGCAGACAGGGACGTATCGGACAAATTCGTGACGCTGAGTCTGACCTCCGGATTGAGACGGCTCTCCCAGACGGGCTGGCCGTCCTCACTGGAATACACCCAATCCTCATCCAGGATGTAAAGGGAGTACCCGTCCCCGGCGTAGAGGGTTGCCATGGCCTTTTCCTCTGTTCCTTCTACAAAGAAGGTCAACTCCGTTTGCGCCTGTGTGGCGGTCTGTGGCTCCTCCTGCCGGGGCGTCAGGAATTTGACCGCATCCTCCAGTGCAAGCACCGACTGTGTATCCAGCTGCATCTCGTCCAGCCAGAAATCGTAGACGATATCCCCGGCGACGTAAAAACTATGCTGGCGTTTTACCGTCGGCTCCACGCCCTCCGGCACATCGCTGGCAAACGTCACGCTCCAGCAGCCGTCGAAGCCGGAGATGCCGCCCATCTGCGCAAGGCTCTGATCCTCATAATCCGGGATCCCCACGTCCTCCAGCCAGAGGTAGATATCGTCATAAGGGTCATAGACCCCCTCGGGAATGAGGTACGCCACAATTCCGCCTACAATGCTGTCCCCTTTCCGGAAGGTGATGTTGCCGTCCGCCTCCGTCCTGTAGTCGTAGCCGCCCGCCGGCATTTCCTGAATTTCAAAGGGCATACCGGCAACCGGAATTGTGGGATTGGGCTTTGGCTCTTCCAGACTGGCGGTGTCCAGAATCGCTTCCATGACATCAGGCTTCACCGTCAGCTTGTCAAACCACAGATCGTAAATCCAGCCCTCATAGAAGTAGAGATTGTGCTCATTCAGGACGGTTCGTTCCTGTCCCTCCGGCACATCGCTGAAGAATTCCACGGTGACCTCATCGCCCGGCGCGCCGCCGGCAGAGTAACCAAGGGTATCATCCTGCCACTCCGGCAGGTCGAGTTCATGGAGCCAATCCAAGTTGTCCGCACTGAAAT
>JAXEAK010000047.1:0-2284 GCA_034094395.1 Faecousia sp. | reverse complement strand
AATAGACGAAACGATGCAAAACCTTTGGCGCGTCGGCGGAGTCATGACTCCGCCCAACGAATACATTTAAGGAGATAGAATCATGGAAAGCTACAAGCGCGAATTTATTCAGTTTCTGGAAAAGGCCGGGGTGCTGAAATTCGGCGACTTTACCGCCAAGTCCGGCCGGAAGATTCCCTATTTCATCAACGCCGGTGACATCAAGACCGGTCAGCAGATCGCCACGCTGGGCGAATTCTACGCCCGTGCCTATCGGGAGAAGCTGGGCGACAAGAAAACCGTCCTCTATGGCCCTGCCTACAAGGGCATTTCCATCGCCGTGTCCGCCGCCGTAGCCTTAAGCAAGCAAGGTATGGATGTGCCCTTCTTCTTCAACCGCAAGGAAGCCAAAGATCACGGCGAGGGTGGCGTGTTCGTGGGTTATGTGCCCCAGCCCGGCGAGGAAGTGGTCATCGTGGAGGATGTGATTACCGCTGGCACTGCCATCCGGGAGAGCATGGCAATCCTGAGCGGACTTCCGGGCGTGAAGGTTGCCGCCACCTTTATCATGGTGGATCGCAAGGAGCGGGGCAAGGGAACGAAGCTCGCCATGCAGGAAGTGGAAGACGAGTTTGGCTTCCCGGTATACTCCGTGGTGGATGTGTACGACATCATCGAGTATCTGGAGGAGAACCCTGCCAATGCTGAAAATGTGACCCGGATTAAGAATTATCTTGCCGTGAATGGAGTGAACGCATGAGAAGTCTGAATAGCATCCTGGATTTAAGCGTAGCGGAGCTGGACGAACTGATCGCCACCGCCAAGGACATCATAGCCCATCCCGAAAACTACTGGGACAAGTGTGCCCACAAGAAGCTGGCCACATTGTTCTTTGAGCCTTCCACCCGTACCCGCCTGAGCTTTGAGGCGGCTATGCTGGAGCTGGGCGGCACGGTGCTGGGCTTCAGCGAAGCCGGCTCCTCCTCCGCCGCCAAGGGCGAGAGCGTTTCCGACACCGCCCGGATGGTCAGCTGCTACGCGGATATCATCGCCATGCGCCATCCTAAAGAGGGTGCGCCCTACGTCGCCTCCCAGGCGGCGACCATCCCCGTGATCAACGCCGGTGACGGCGGGCACAACCATCCCACCCAGACGCTGGCGGATATTCTAACCATCTCCCGGGAACTGGGACGGCTGGATCATCTCACCATCGGCGTGTGCGGCGACCTGAAATACGGGCGCACGGTGCACTCCCTCATCGAGGCCATGAGCCGCTACGAGGGCATCCGGTTTGTGCTGATTTCCCCGGAAGAATTGAAGATCCCCGGCTTTATCCGCTACAATGTCTTTGAAAACAAGGGCATTCCCTACAGGGAAACCGCCTCTCTGGAGGAAGCCATGCCGGAACTGGACGTGCTGTATATGACCCGGATTCAGCGGGAGCGCTTTGACGACCCTTGGGAATACGAGCGGCTGAAGGACAGCTACGTGCTGGACGTGGAGAAAATGAAGCTGGCAAAGGAAAAAATGTGCGTCCTGCATCCTCTGCCCCGGGTCAACGAGATCAGCGTGAAGGTGGACGACGATCCCCGGGCGGCCTATTTCCGGCAGGCGCTGAACGGAAAGTATATGCGCATGGCGCTGATTCTCAAGCTTCTGGAGGAAGCAAAGCAGAATCCCGAGAAGGAAGCCATCGACACAACCGATCTGGAATATGACAGGGTCTGCCACAATCCCAAGTGCATCTCTCAGACGGAGCAGGAGCTGCCTCAGATCTTCCGCTGCACCGACAAGGCTGCGGATATCCACCGCTGCATCTACTGCGAACAGCGGGCATAACAGGAAGCCTTGGCTTTCAAGGTATTTCGCATTGTTCCGTATGCATTATCATACGAAAGCCCGGCCGGGAGAACCCCGGCCGGGCTGCGTTTTTATCTTATTTCCAGCCGAAACCATGAACGACCTACACGGTCTATCCCGGTCTGTCATGGCACCACTGCGGTCAAACCGGTTATGCGCTTCCTTCTACGGGTGTCTGGCTGTTGATAAAGGCATTAAACTGCCGAAAAGAAAGTCCCTTGGGGACGTACGGGAACTGCGTAGTGGGGCTTTCCTTCCCGCCGCGCAGCGCCACATAATACGCCACGATGGATCCAATGGTGGCTTCTTCAGACGCATACACATGGATTCCCTTCTTTTCGCGGTTCGGGTGCTCCATGTGATACACGTTCCCTCCGCTGTAATACAGCAGGAAGCAATGCATATGCTCCTCCTCTTCCAGATTTCCGTAGTCGTCCGGCTCAAA
>JAXEAK010000046.1:0-3897 GCA_034094395.1 Faecousia sp. | reverse complement strand
GGGTCTCGTGGTAGAACTTGTTGACGCAGCCCGCCAGCTCGTAGATGTAGGCGCAGATCAGGTTGGGCGCGGAGGAATGCAGAGCGCTTTCCAACGCGGGGCCGAACTTGGTGATAGCCAGCATCAGATCCTTGGCATAGGGGTTGGCGGGAGCCTGAATGGGCAGGTTTTCCCATGCGCCGTAGCGGCTGAGAATGGACTTGACCCGGACGATGGTGTAGAGAATATAGGGGCCGGTGTTGCCCTCGAAGGCGGCAAACCTGTCCATATCGAACACATAGTCCTTGGTGGGCTGGTTAGAAAGGTCGCCGTACTTCAGGGCGGCAAGGGCGATTTTCGCGGTGGTTTCCTCCACGGCGGAATCCTCCACAATTTTGTTCTCCACCACCTTGGCGCGGACAAACTCGGTCATATCCCCGATGAGCTGCTCCAGGCGCATGACGCCGCCGTCCCGGGTCTTGAAGGGCTTTCCGTCCTTGCCGTTCATGGTGCCGAAGCCCAGATGCTCCAGTTCCACAGTTTCCGGGACAATTCCGCCCTTTCTCGCAGCCCGGAACACCTGCTCAAAGTGCAGCGCCTGCCGCTTGTCGGTAATATAGAGAATCTTGTCCGGGTGGAAGTCCTGCATCCGCTGCACCATGGTGGCAAGATCCGTAGTGGCATAGATGGAGGAGCCGTCGGACTTTACCAGAATGCAGGGAGGCACTTCCTTCTTGTCGCCTTCCTCCGCCACGGGGACGACCCAGGCGCCCTCGCTCTCCACCGCCAGGCCCTTGGCCTTGAAATTCTCGACCATGGCGGGGATGTAGGGGTCGGCATCACTTTCACCCAGCCAGGACTCAAAGTGCACATCCAGAGAATCATAGATGCGGGTCATATCCGCCACGGACAGCTTCATAATGTGCTGCCAGATGGCGCGGTAGCCCCGGCGGCCATGCTGCAGTTCAAAGGTCGCGGTATGCGCCTTTTCGGCAAAAACCTCGTCCACCTTTTTTCTGGCGGAGGCGGCGGGATAGATCTCCTCCAGCTCGGAAATGGTGAAGGGTGGCTCTTCCGGATATTCCCCGGTAAAATCGGGGTCAAAATACGGAAGATCCGGCTTTCTCTCCTGCAATTCCGCGATAATCAGACCCATCTGCAGACCCCAGTCACCCAGATGAATGTCGCCGATGGCGTTGTAGCCGAAGAATTTGTACAGCCGCTTCAGGCTCTCGCCGATGATGGCGGAGCGCAGATGACCGATGTGCAGAGGCTTGGCGACATTGGGGCCGCCGTAGTCCACCACGATGGTCTTGCCCGCGCCTTCTTTCGGGATTCCAAAGTCCTCGGCAGTGCGCATGGCTTCCAGATAGTCCCGAAGGAATGCGTCGGACAGCTTCAGGTTGATGAAGCCGGGCATCACCGCCTCCACCAGAGAGTAATCCTCCGCGTTCAGCTTCTCCGCCACCGCCTGCGCGATTTTGATGGGCGCGCAATGATACTGCTTGGCGGCGGACAGGGCGCCGTTACACTGGTATTCGCACAGGTCAGGCCGATTGGAAACCGTCACCCGGCCAAAGGACGCATCATAGCCGGCAGCAGCAAATGCCTGCTGCATTTTGGCGGTGATAATGTCTAAGATCTTTTCCATGTTTCTTATTTCTCCTTGTTCTCCGCCATCCAGGCAAGGTAGTCGTCGTAGGTGCCGTATTTGTCAATGATGGTACCGTCCGGCTGGAAGGCGATGACCCGGTTACAGGTGGAGGTCAGCAGCTCGTGGTCGTGGGAGGCAAGCAGCACCACGCCGGTAAAGGCCTCAAGCCCCTTGTTCACCGCCTGAATGGACTCCATGTCCAGATGGTTCGTAGGCTGATCCAGCAGCACCACGTTAGCGCCGCTCAGCATCATCTTGCTCAGCATACACCGCACCTTCTCGCCGCCGGACAGCACGTTCACGGGCTTGAACACATCCTCGTTACTAAACAGCATTCTTCCGAGGAAGCCACGGAGGTACACATCGTCCTTCTTGGCGGAATACTGGCGCAGCCAGTCCACCAGTTCCATGGTATTGCCCTCGAAGTAGGGGGAATTGTCCTTGGGCAGGTAGCTGCGCACGGTGGAAACGCCCCACTTGACGCTGCCCTCGTCCGGCTCGATTTCACCCATGAGGATCTTGAACAGAGCGGTCTGCGCCAGCTCGTTTTCGCCCACAAAGGCAATCTTATCGGTGCGGTTCACGGAGAAGTACACCTTGTCCAGCAGCTTCACGCCGTCCACCGTCAGGGACACGTCCTTGACGGTAAGCACGTCCTTGCCCAGCTCCCGCTCCTGCTGGAAGCCCACGAAGGGATACCGGCGGGTGGAGCAGGGCATTTCCTCCACGGTCAGCTTGTCCAAAAGCTTTCTGCGGGCGGTTGCCTGCTTGGCCTTGGACTTGTTGGCGGAGAAACGCTGAATGAACAGCTGGAGTTCTTCAATCTTCTCCTGATTCTTCTTGTTCTTGTTGCGCAGCATGGCCTGCACCATCTGGGAGGACTCGTACCAGAAGTCGTAGTTGCCCACATACATCTTGATTTTGCCGTAGTCGATATCCACGGTGTGGGTGCACACGGTATTCAGGAAGTGACGGTCGTGGGACACCGCGATGACCATGCCGGGGAAGTCCAGCAGGAAGTCCTCCAGCCAGTTGATGGCTTCAATATCCAGGTTGTTGGTAGGCTCGTCCAGCATGACGATGTCAGGGTTGCCGAACAGCGCCTGTGCCAGCAGCACCTTCACCTTCAGACGGGGGTCGGTGGCGCTCATCAGGTCGTAGTGCAGCTCCGTGCCAATGCCCAGACCCTGCAGCAGACGGGAGGCATCGGATTCTGCTTCCCAGCCGCCCAATTCCGCGAATTCCGCTTCCAGATCGGCAGCTCGCAGGCCATCCTCGTCGGAGAAATCCGGCTTTTCGTAGATGGCGTCCTTCTCCTTCATCACGTCATACAGATGCTGGTTGCCCATGATAACGGTGTCCAGAATGGTATAGTCATCGTAAACGTTCTGATTCTGCTTCAGGACAGAGACACGCTTGGTGGGATCAATGGTGACGGAGCCGGTAGTGGAATCCAGTTCTCCGGTGAGAATGCGCAGGAAAGTGGATTTGCCCGCGCCGTTGGCGCCGATAATGCCGTAGCAGTTGCCGGGCAGGAATTGCAGGTCAACGTGCTGGAACAGCCACTGGCCACCGAACTGCATACCAAGGTTGCTTACTGTAATCATGAAATAACTCCTTTAATATTCAAGGTCAGCCAGATACCAGATAGAAGATATCAGATACAGGATACGCAAATAAGATAAGCTTATCTCGCATCTTCTATCCCCTATCTTGTATCTCTCTCCACGCCGCCGCATACTCATACAGTGTACATCTTATCACACAATTGTGAATAAAGAAAGAACTTTTTTTGACAGGCCTTGCTTTTTCGTCAGGATGCGCTATAATGTTAGCACTCAGTCACACAGAGTGCTAAATTGATAAAGGATGTGCATTCAACTATGGAAAAACAGCAATTTAAGGCCGAGTCCCAGCGTCTGCTGGATCTGATGATCAACTCCATTTACACCCACAGGGAGATCTTCCTGCGGGAGATCATCTCCAACGCCTCCGACGCCATCGACAAGCTGGCCTACACTGCCCTGACCGACGACAAGGTGGGCATCAATCGGGACGAGTTCGCCATCACCATCACCCGGGATCCCGAGAACCGCACCCTGACGGTTTCCGATAACGGCATTGGTATGTCCAAGGAAGAAATGGAAGAGAATTTGGGCACCATCGCCAAGTCCGGCTCTCTGGGCTTCAAGCAGGCCATGGAGAAAAATGAGGACATCGACATCATCGGCCAGTTCGGCGTGGGCTTCTACTCCGCCTTTATG
>JAXEAK010000045.1:0-2606 GCA_034094395.1 Faecousia sp. | reverse complement strand
CTGTTCGGTGGTGGGATTGGTCTGTTCGGTGGTTGGATTGGCCTGAGCGGTCTCCTTATTGGTTGCCATATTCATTCTCCTTTCAGCTTGGGAGGGCTTGCGCCCTCCCGCATGTTATCAGTTCTCGGCAGCGGAAGCGCTGAACGCGGCGCTCTTGCTCTCCACGCGCACAAGGTACTGGGGGATCAGCAGTTCTGCCGTCCGCATGGCCTTCCAGCCGACGCTGGAGCGCTGATCCAGAGGATCGGCAGTACCAGAGCTGCCCTTCTGCTTGATGATGGTCTGCAAACCGCCGCCGGTGACCTCGGTGACACCGTAGGCACCGTCGCCCATCACCAGCGTGCCGAACACGCCGCCGGCGTAAATCTTCGCCTCACTGGACTCCACAAATCGGATACCGGCAATCTCGCCGATCTCGTTGTTGAAGATGTTCTCCGGGGTAGTATACTTGTGAGCGTCGATCCACTCCTTGTCCCGCATCAGGTCATAGGCGACATAGGGATGGATGATGCCGACGTACTTGCCGTTGATGGTGGGGGCGTTCTGTGCTCGCAGCTTTGCCACAACCTGCTGCAGCACCTTGACGGTCAGCTGGCAGGTATTGTCTAGGCTGGCCCGCGAGGTAACTGCGGTCTCCGCGCCGTCCGCTCCGACCTTGGGGCAGTAAGTAACGTTGGTGCCGCTATGAAGCACATTGCGCACCACGGTGTCCAGCGTCATGCCTGCCTGTCTGCCGAGAATCTTGGTCGCCTCCACGATGGTGTTGTCGATGGCGGTCAGTTCCAGCACATCAGACTGGGTAACGAAGTCGCCGTACTGGCTGACGGTGGCTTCAATGGTGCTGACGCTCAGGCTCTTGCCGGGAGGGGTTACACCCTCTGTCAGGGGCGTAAGAGCCTTGGGCAGGGACGCAAACTTTCTGAATTCAATTTTCTTACCGCCGTTTGCCGGAATAGGCCGCTTCTGACCGAACTGCTCATGGACAAGGTTTGCTTCCGCCTCGTCGATAAGCGTCATGTCATAGTAGGTCTTCATTTCTGGACTGAGACTTTCCTGCCCGGTGGTCTGCAACTCGTTTGCGAACAGTTGCATAAAGTCCCTTCTGTCCACCTTATGAACCCTGCACCCGGCAAACGCCACAAAACAGGCGACCATAAGCGCAAGGATAATTGCGTACAGTTTCATGTTTTTTCTCCTTTCAGTGTTTTGGTTCTGGTTTGTTAAAAGACGATCCGTTCGCCTCTTGCGACCCGGCGGGCAATCTCCGCCCGGTCTGCTTTGGTAAGCTGGGAAACATCCGTCTTGACGATAGCGGAAGCGCCGTTTCCGATGCCGTTCTCCTTGGGGCGGGCATTGTTCGCTGCCACACTGTTTGCCATTTTGTTCTGCACTTCTCTGGCTGTGTACTGCATGGCAGCAGGAATCAGCTCGTCCTTGTGGATGACCTGAAAAGCGGTTGCCACATCCACGTTGGCACGTAGGAGGCTTGTGAACTGGGGGTTTTCCAGTTCCTTCTGGAGGTCAAAGTCCGGAAACTGCTGCCTCACGATTTCCGCGTCCTGCATCCACTTGCTGTAGATTGCCTCCGCCTGTTCCCGATCGGCTCGTTCCCGCATCTGCCTCCGAAGGCTCTCGTTCTCCCGCTCCATATTCTTGATCTGCCGGAGCTGCTGGACGGACATTCCCTTATCCTGTGCTTCCTGCTCGAAGAACTTGTCGTCAGCGTGCATGGCATTGGTGAGCGCCTCGAGGTTCGTCCCGTCAACGCCGTACTTCTGGGCCAGTTCATCCAGAACAGTCTGCATCTGGCTGATTTTGCCGTTCAGGGCCGTCTCCATCTCCTTGCTGCCTTTCAGCCGCTTCTGAACGATGTCCTGCACCTGTCTGTCAAAATCCGCCTTGTACTTGCCCTTGATCAGGGAATCAAAGGTTTCCGCGGATTCACCGGCACCCTCCTTTGTCTCCGGCTGCTCCCCGGCGGCGGGAGCACCCTCCTGCTTTCCGTATACCACGTTGGCAAGGGGGTTTTTAGCGCCCTTGGCAGTCTCCCCGGCGGCGGGAGCATTGTCGCCCGTCCCGGAGCCGTCACCCGCGCCCTCCGCGAAAAGCTGCAGGTTCATGCCCCGAATCATGCTAAAGAATTTCATGCTGTTCTCCTCTCTGCCGGTTACGCCGGCGAATCGTTATCTGTAACCCGGATCAGATCCAGATGTACATTCTCAGGGAAATTCTTTGCCAGCGTCTGTGCGCCGCACTGCTGCACCCAGTAGGCCATCAGCGTCTGCGCGTAGCTGTCCTCGTTTGGGCAGCATACAATCTCACAGTCCCCCTCGCCGATTTTCAGCTTCGGCTTGCGCCTGAGCTTTCCGTCCAGAAACAGGAACTCCACGGCCTGTGCCAGCGTATAGGCCAGCATGGTCGCCCCGGCGCATACCAGGTCTTCCCCCTTCTTCCCGGCCCCGGCGTGACCACGGATGGTCATGTGCAGGGTTCCCCGGTCAGGCTTTGCGTAAAATCGAATCTTGATCATGGTTTTCTCTCCTTATGTCGGCACGGAGGAATCCGCCACCCGCTGCCTTGCGTCCTTGGTGACGCTGGATTCCCCG
>JAXEAK010000044.1:0-23559 GCA_034094395.1 Faecousia sp. | reverse complement strand
GCACTGCATATCCATTTCGCAGCTTGGCTCGGTGAAGGGGAAGTGGTGGGGACGGAACCGCATGACGGATTCCTCTCCGTAAATTTTGCGCATCATGGTGATCAGCGCGCCCTTCAGGTCGCCCATGGTGATGTGCTCGTCCACCACCAGCCCCTCGATCTGATGGAACATGGGGGAGTGGGTGGCATCCGCCTCGTCCTTCCGGAACACCCGACCGGGGGCCAGCATACAGAAGGGAGGCTTGTGGTTTTCCATGAACCGAATCTGCATGGGGCTGGTCTGGGTGCGCAGCAGGACGGAATCGTCATCGGTGAAATAGAAGGTGTCGCTGCGATCCCGGGAAGGATGGCCCTCCTCAATATTCAGGCGGGTGAAGTTGTAGCTTGCCAGTTCCACCTCGGGGCCGTCAACAACCTGATAGCCAAGGCCCACGAAGATGTCCTTAATCTGCTGCAGCACCTGATTCATGGGGTGCTGGTGACCGATGGTGACCGTCTCGCCGGGAATGGTCACATCGATGGACTCGGCAGCCAGCCGGGCTTCCAGTGCGGCGGCGTGGATTTCCGCCTTGCGGCTTTCCAGCTTTTCCTCGATTTGTGTCCGGACAGAGTTGGCCAGCTGCCCCATGACGGGGCGCTCCTCGGCGGAGAGTTTGCCCATCTGCTTCAGCACGGCGGTCAGTTCGCCTTTTTTGCCCAGCAGCTTTACCCGCAGTTCTTCCAGAGCCGCTGGTGTTGCGGCAGCATCCAGCGCTTCCAGCGCATGGATACGGATTTGCTCCAATTGTTCTTTCATGTTTTCTCCTCCTGAAAGGCAATGTATAAAAAAATAAACCTTTCCTCCCACATTCGGGACGAAAGGCAATGCTTCCGCGGTACCACCCGCAATTCGCCGTAAGGCGCACTTTTCGGATGCAGACACATCCAAGACCCATAACGCAGTCACGCGGCCAACTCTACTGCAATTTCAAGCGGCGGCTCCCGGGAGAAAGCCTGAATACCGTACCCAAGCGGCTCACACCCTCCCGCTCTCGCTGTATGTGGCAGTTCCGGTATCCGGCAGCCCGATCTTCGCTTTTTCATATCCTAACCATCCTAGCACACCGCGTCAGATTTTGCAAGTGTTTTTTGTGTGTTTCTCCCCATCTTGACGAAAAAACCATCCCGTGGTATGGTTATGCCATACTGGAAAAGCGGGTGATTCGATGATGGAAAAGGAACTGAACTGGGAAACGGTGCGTGCACTGCTGCCGGATCGGAATCCCTGGGGACATAAGGGTAGCTTCGGAAAAATCCTGCTGCTGTGCGGAAGCCGGGGGTTTACCGGGGCGGCGTATCTGGCGGCCATGGGCGCACTGCGTGCCGGCGCGGGACTGGTGTATCTGGGGGTGCCTGAGAGCATCTATGCCATCGAAGCGGTGAAGCTTAACGAACCGGTGGTTTTTCCTCTGCCGGAGCAGGACGGCAAACTGAGCGGACTGGCAATTCCGGAAATTTTGAAGCGCCTGCCGCAAATGGACGCGGTGCTGGTTGGCTGCGGACTGGGAATTTCGCCGGGAACCCGGGAGGCTGTGCAGGCGGTGCTGGATAACGCAGTTTGCCCCGTGGTTCTGGATGCCGATGGCATAAACGCGCTGGCCGGGCATATGGATATATTGCGCGGAAGGCAGGGCAGCACCATCCTGACGCCCCATGACGGGGAGTTTCGCCGGGTTGGCGGGGTGATCGGAGAAGACCGCATGGCATCCGCCAAAGAATTTGCCCGGGCAAATGGGTGCATTGTACTGCTGAAGGGGCACCGAACCTGTATTACCGACGGAAAAATCAGTTATGTCAATAAAACCGGCAATCCAGGTATGGCGGTGGGCGGCAGCGGAGATGTTCTGGCGGGTATCCTGACAGCGCTGCTGGGACAGGGCATTGCGCCTCTGGAAGCGGCGGCCTGCGCGGCGTGGCTTCACGGGGCGGCAGGGGACATTTGCGCGAAAGAGATCGGGCAATATGGAATGCTGCCCACAGATATGCTGAACGCCCTTCCGCGACTACTGAAATAGGGCGGGATTGGTTTGAAAAAGGTTCTGTCGCTGCTTCTGCTGACGGTTCTGCTGCTCACCGGCTGCTTCGACACGCCGAAGGAAATGAACCGGGCGCTGTCGCTGCGGACAAAGCTGCTTCAGGCGTCTTCCTGCAGCTTCGACGCGGAGATAACCGCGGACTATGGAGACAAGCTGTATACCTTTGGGATGGCCTGCACGGCGGATGACAAGGGAGATGTGACTTTTCGGGTGACTGCGCCGGACTCCATCTCCGGCATTACGGGACAGATTTCCCGGGAGGGAGGCGCGCTGACCTTTGACGATACGGCGCTGCAATTTAACCTGTTGGCAGACGACCAGCTTTCTCCGGTGAGCGCGCCCTGGGTGCTGATGAAGACGCTTCGCGGCGGCTACATAACCGGCGCGGGACTGGAGGACGGGCTGCTGCGCCTGAGTATCAACGACAGTTATGAGGATGACGCGCTGAATCTCGATATCTGGCTGGATTCTGAGGATGTCCCGGAAAAGGCGGAAATTTGCTACGACGGAAAGCGAATTCTGTCTATCCGTGTGGAAAATATGGTTATTTCGTAGCATTATGAAAAAAACGTGCATAGGATATTTTGCAGGCGCGTAAAGTATAAAAACCATTGTGACGTGGGACAATAGGAGTACCGCGTTACATATGGAGCATTCCGGTAGCGCAGGAGATTTTGCACGGAGCGTGAATACTATGACCGAATCATCCGTAAAACGGGGCGATATATTCTACGCAGATCTTTCCCCGGTGGTAGGCAGCGAGCAGGGCGGCACCCGTCCGGTGCTGATTGTCCAGAATGACACGGGCAACCGGCATTCTCCCACGGTGATTGCCGCCGCCATTACCAGCCAGACGGGCAAAGCAAAGCTTCCCACCCACATCAACATCGCGGGCGGCAGCGTGGGACTGAGCAAGGACTCCATTATTTTGCTGGAGCAGATCCGAACCATTGACAAGCGCCGTCTGCGCGAGCACATGGGGCGTCTGGACGATCAGCAGATGGCCATGGTGGACGATGCCATTGCCGTGAGCTTTGGCCTTCCCGGCGGCAACAGAGCAACGTAAATGTATAGAAAAACGCTGTCACTGCGAACCGTTTCGCAATGACAGCGTCTGTTTCTTTACAGGGAAGCAATGGCGTCGCGGATCCGCCGGGTTGTCCGCTCCTGCCCCAGAATCTGCATGACGGTATACAGGTCGGGGGAGTTGGTCTGTCCGGTAACTGCCAGACGGATGAAGGTGGAAACGTCTGTCACCGTGCCGGGATAGGCTCCGGGATTGGCCTTGTAGGCCTTCATGTCGGTGGTAAAGCCAATATCCGTGGTAATCTGCTTGACTTTCTCGAACCAGACGGAAGAATCGTCTGCGGGATCATAGCCGTCAAGGAATCGGTTCAGCACATCCGCAATGACTGCCTTGTCGAATTTGGGGTCAAACGCGGCCTTTTGCAGATATTCGTCGTAGAAGAAGCCCATGTAGGGCTTGGCATCCTTCCAAACTGCCAGATCCTTCCGGGGCTTTTTGCCGCCCCGGCCGATGGCGAGAATTTGCTTGGTGTACGCGGGATCGGCGGTGAGCTGTGCAAAGAAGTCCGGGTCGAATTCCTGCGCCCACTCCGTCAGAAGCGTATAGACCTTCTCCGCGTCCATCCGGGAGATGACATTCTTGGACACATCCGTCAGCTTTGCGTAGTCAAACAGGGAACCGGCAGGGTTCAGCTTCTTGGGGCTGAACTTGAAGGTGTCGGCAGGAGCGTCGGGGTTTGCCCGCCGCCAGTCCTCAAAGTTGGAGTTCAGCAGGGTCATGATATACTCGTACACGGACTCCACCGGGAAGCCTTCGGCCTTGTAGTAGGTCAGTGCCAGTTCGGGGTCTTTCCGCTTGCTGAGCTTGCGCTTGGAATTGCCGTCCATCTTCATCAAAGGCCCGATGTGGACATATTTCGGCAGTTTGAAACCCAGCGCCTTGAACAGCTGAATGTGGAAGGGCAGGGTAGGCAGCCACTCGTCGCCCCGGACAACGTGGGTGGTGCGCATGAGGTGATCGTCCACGGCGTGGGCAAAATGGTAGGTGGGAATGCCGTCGGACTTCAGCAGAACGTGGTCAACATCGTTTTCCGTGATGGTCAGCTTGCCCTTTACCAGATCGTCGAACTTGAACTGATTTTCGATGGAACCGGTGGAGCGGAACCGCAGAACCCATGGATTGCCGGCAGCGAGCTGTGAGCGAATATCCTCCATGGGGCGGTCGCGCCAAATGGCATACTTGCCGTAGTAGCCGGTGGTTTCCTTGTTCGCTTCCTGCTGCTCCCGCATGGCGGCCAGCTGCTCCTCGGTACAGAAGCAGGGATAGGCCTTGCCCTCGGACACCAGCTTCTTGGCGTAGACGTGATAGATGTCCGCCCGCTGACGCTGACGGTAGGGGCCGTAAGCGCCGTTGTCGCCGTCCATGGTGGCGCCTTCGTCAAAGTGAATGCCGTAGTGCTTCAGCGTGTTGATGAGCACCTCCACCGCGCCGGGCACCTCCCGCTTGGCGTCGGTGTCCTCCACCCGCAGGAACAGAATGCCGCCGCTCTGATGCGCCATGCGCTCGGCGGTCAGCCCCTGCACCAGATTGCCCAGATGGACAAAGCCGGTAGGAGACGGCGCCATCCGGGTGACCACCGCGCCCTCCGGCAGCTGCCGGGGGGGATATTTTTCCTCCAGAGACTCCGGAGTTTCCGTCACGTCCGGGAACAGAAGCTCCGCCAGTGCCTGATAGTCCATAGTTGCATACCTCTTTTTCCTTAAAGTCGCGCCCATTATACCATATCCCCGGCGAGAAATCAATTCCGCAATCCTTCCGTTTTCCAAATCAGACTCTTGCGAAATGGTTTGCTTTGTGGTAGAATTGGAAATCATCGAAAAAGGAAAGTGTGAGTCCAATGAGCGAAGTTGTTACCGAAACGGCGAAAAAGCGGATGCTGTCCGGCATTCAGCCCTCCGGCGATCTGCATCTTGGCAACTATCTGGGTGCCATCAAGAATTGGGGCGCCCGGTCGGATACCTATGAATGTTTCTATTTCATGGCGGATCTGCACACCATTACGGTGCGTCAGAACCCTGCCGATTTGCGCCGCCGCACGTTGGAGCAGCTGGCGCAGTACATTGCCTGCGGTCTGGATCCGGAGAAAAACACCCTGTTCATCCAGAGCCATGTCCATCAGCACGCGGAATTGGGCTGGGTCTTAAACTGCTACACCATGTTTGGAGAGCTGTCCCGAATGACCCAGTTCAAGGATAAGGCTGCCAAACACGCGGAAAATGTCAACGGCGGTCTGTTTACCTATCCTGCGCTGATGGCGGCGGATATCCTGCTGTACCAGCCGGATCTGGTGCCTGTTGGGCACGATCAGAAGCAGCATTGTGAGCTGACCCGGGACATTGCCAAACGGTTTAACGGCATCTACGGCGACGTGTTCAAAATCCCGGAGCCGTATATTCCCGAAACCGGCGCCCGGATCATGAGCCTGAACGCTCCGGATACCAAGATGTCCAAGTCCATTCCCGATGGCTGTGTGTTCCTGATGGAAAAGCCCGAGGACATCCAGCGGAAATTCAAGCGGGCGATTACCGATTCCGATACGGAGAACTGCGTCCGCTTTGACCCGGAGAATAAGCCTGGTGTCTCCAACCTGATGAGCATTTATGCGGCTGTCACGGGAAAGACCTACGCCCAGATCGAGGAAGAGTTTGCCGGCTGCGGCTATGGCAAGTTCAAGCCGGCGGTAGGCGACGCGGTAATTGAGCATCTGAGCCCCATCCGGGAATAGGCCACCCGTCTGATGAAGGACAAGGCGTATCTGGAAAGCGTTTACCGCAGCGGTGCGGAGCGGGCAAGCTATGAGGCGGAGAAGACCTTGCGCAAGGTGTATAAGAAGGTCGGTTTTGTGGCGCGGTAATGGAAGAACAGAAACTTTTTGAAGAACCATCCGGGGACATGGATCCTTTTGACCGGGAGGAGCGCTGCCGGAAGGCGATCCGAACGTTGCGAAAGGCCGTGGCCATGCGCGTCGTCGCCGGTGTGCTGCTGGCTGTGGTTGTGGTTCGCGCGGGCTCTGCGCCGGTGGCTCTGGGACTGACTGCGTTTGCCCTGTTGGTGATTCTTACGGGACTGCTGCCACTGGCCAGAGAATTGAAAAAGCAGAAGGCGCTGCTGAAAGAGGCCTTGCAGGCGCAGGAGACGCAGAAATAAAATTATTGTAGAAAAAGAGACGGCAGCCAGCGCTGCCGTCTCAGTCTTTTTTCGGTGCTGTAGAAGTCAGGCGGTGGGTGCGGGGCAGGGATAGCCCACCAGCAGGGAAACCGCCACACAGATCACGATGCACAGGAAAGCCGTCACCATCCACAGACTCCGTCTGCGGGAGAATTCTCCGGTCAGGTACAGCCAGCCAACGCATAGCAGCGAGCCAAAAATGGCAATAATCGCAGTAATCACCTTCAGAACGCTCCAGCCAAAGCCGGCGCAGACCAGATACAAAATGAACACCAAAAGGTCAGCCAGGATGATCTTCGTCATTGTGCTTTCCATTTCGCGATAGCGACTACGACTCCTTCTTGCCACTTCTCATCCCTCCAGGATTTTTCTTGTAAACCTATCTTACCACACGGGATCGAAAAATGCAATATTTTCTGTGTGAAAGGGCGATTTTTTTCTTTGTGCTTGCGTTGCGGGAAAAACGATGGTATAATCCATACAAATATGCTGTGAATGTGGAAAAAGGAGCCGCTATGGGAGAGCCGCAATACCATCTGGAGGGCATTGTCCATACCAAAAGTGAAGTCATGGAGGACTTTGAAGGCCCGCTGGATGTTATTTTTGAACTGCTGAGTAAAAATAAGATTGAAATACAGGATGTGTCGATCACTGCCATCCTGGAGCAGTATCTCAGCTATCTGGAGGAAATGAAGCGTCTGGATATGGAGATCGCCAGTGAATTCATCACCATGGCGTCTCACCTGATGCTGATTAAGACGAAAATGCTGCTGTCTGCCGCAGAGCAGGCGGAGGCGGAGAGTGAGCTGGATCTGCTGCGCCAGTCCCTGATTGAGCGCAAGCGAAAGGAAGCCATGGAGCAGATCCGTGCTGCTGTTGCGGAGCTGGAGCCGCGCAATGAAATCGGGTGCTGCCTGTTCACCAAGCAGCCGGAGCCGTTAAAGCGGGACAGAGGCTATCAGTATCAGCATGATGTGATCGACCTTTTGCGGGCGTTGGATGCCATTGCCGAGCGCAATGCCCGGCAGCTTCCGCCGCCGACCACGAATTTTAAGGGCATCGTGGGCAAGGAGCCGTATCCCATTGGCAGAAAGACCGGCGAGGTGCTGCGCCAGCTGGTGCTGCGGGGTGTGGAGCGGCTGAAAAATCTGTTCCGGGGAAACAAGAGCCGTTCGGAAATCGTCGCAACCTTTCTGGCGGTGCTGGATCTTTGCAAGACCAATTCCGTCACGCTGGAGGACGATGTGAACGGGGACAATCCCAATGTCCGTCTGCTGGACGAGGAAGAAAAGAAGGAGTTGATTGCCCATGGAATTTGAACAGCTGCAGCGGGCGATTGAGGCCATTCTTTTCGCCGCGGGAGAGCGGATGGAGATTTCGCGGCTGGCTGACGCGCTGGAGACGGATCCTTCCGAAGTGGAAAAAGCCGCGGACGCTCTGGCGGATGCCTATGCCTTTCAGCGCCGGGGCATCCGGGTGCTGAAGCTGGAGAAGGGCTATCAGATGGTGTCTTCCGGCGAGATGGCGGATTATGTAACCAAGGCTCTAGAAACCCGAAAACCTCCGAAGCTTTCCTCCTCCCAGCTGGAAACCCTGACAATCATCGCCTATTACCAGCCCGCTACCAAGGCTATGGTGGAGCAGATTCGGGGCGTGGACAGCGCCTATTCCGTTGCTGCGCTGCTGAATAAAAAGCTGATTGAGGAAGCCGGACGGCTGAACGTACCGGGACGCCCCATTCAGTACCGGACGACTCCGGATTTTCTGCGTACCTTTGGCCTGTCGTCCCTGGAGGAACTGCCGCCCATTGAGAAAATCACCTTCGGCGAGCCCATCGAGCTGCCTCAGGAGCAGCCGGCAGCGGAGGAAGGATAATGGGCTGGTGGATTGCCTGCGGTGTCCTGATTGCCCTGAGTCTGCTGCCATTGGGCATTCGCGTTGGCTATGACAGCGGCGGCCTGACCCTTCGGGTCATCGCAGGGTCTGTGAAAGTTACGGTTTTTCCCGGTAAGAAAAAACCGAAGAAATCGGATCGGAAACCAAAGAAAAAGCAGCCGGAGGCTGTTTCGGCGGCGCAGGAAGACCAGCCGCCCCAGCCGCCGAAGCAGGAGCCAAATCAGGAGCAGAATACCGGCGGGAGTCTGACGCGGTTCCTGCCGCTGGTGAAGCTGGGGCTGGATTTTCTGGGGGATTTCCGCAGAAAAATCCGACTGGACAATTTGTATCTCCGCCTGATGCTGGCCTGTGACGATCCCTGCGACCTTGCGGTCAATTATGGCCGCACCTGGGCGGCTGTGGGGAACCTGCTTCCGACACTGGAGCGGGTGTTCGTGATCAAAAAACGGGATATTCAGGTGGCGTGTGATTTTACTGCTGAGGAGACCCGGGTCATTGCCCGTGGCGATATTACCATTACCCTCGGCAGACTGCTGTCCCTGACCGTATCCTACGGCATACGGGCGTTGAAAGAATTTTTAGCCATAAAACGAAAAGGCGGTGCTGTAAAATGAGCCAGAAACTTCCCAATATGCTGGAAAGTACCATTCAGAAGATCCGTGAAATGGTGGACGTGAATTCCGTGGTGGGCGAGCCGATCCATACTCCGGACGGCGTGACCATCATCCCTGTCAGCAAGGTCAGTGTAGGCTTTGGCGGCGGCGGTTCGGACTTTGCTACCAGCAAGGGCGGAGAAAATCCCTTCGGCGGCGGTGTCGGCGGCGGTGTGAAGGTGACTCCCATCTGCTTTTTAATCGTGCAGGACTGCAGCGTGCGCATGATGCCGGTGCCCGTGCCTGCCAGCTCCACGGCGGATCGCATTGTGGAAATGGTGCCGGATACGCTGGAAAAGCTGAACGCGGTTCTGGACAAAAAAGCGGGAAAAACAGGAGAATAATGTAAGTGCATTCGGGCAGACTACTCCCGGGTGAGATACATGAAGCGATTTTTCGCCGGGGCGGCGGCTGCGTTGCTGGCCGCCGCTCTGGTTTTTCCGCTGCGGGTCGGCGCAGTTTCCGCCCGCCGCGCGTATGTGTTGGACGCCGTCAGCGGCCGGGTTTTGTTTGAACGAAATCCGGATGAGCGAAGCCTGATTGCCAGCACCACAAAAATTATGACGGCGCTGATTGTCTGTGAGCAGTGCAACGTACTGGATCGGATGCGGATTCCCAAAGAAGCGGTGGGTATCGAAGGCTCCTCCATGTATTTGCAGGAGGGGGAAGTGCTGACCCTTCAGGAGCTGCTGTATGGTCTGATGCTGTCCTCCGGCAACGATGCCGCCGTTGCGCTGGCAATCTACTGCGGTGGCACGGTGGAAGGCTTTGCGGAGCTGATGAATGACAAGGCCAGAAGCCTGGGACTGACCGACACGCACTTTGAAAATCCCAACGGTCTGGACAGCCCCGGACATTACTCCACCGCCCGGGATCTGGCAAAGCTGGCATCTTACGCCATGGAAAACCCCATCTTCTATAAGACGGTTTCCACACGCAATGTAACCGTTGGCCAGCGGTATCTGACCAACCATAATAAGCTGCTGTGGCGGCTGGAGGGCGCGGACGGCGTGAAAACCGGCTTTACCAAGGCCGCAGGCCGGATTCTCGTCTCCAGCGCCACCCGACAGGGTCGGCGCATCATCGGCGTGACCATTGACGCTCCGGACGACTGGAACGACCATTGCCAGCTGCTGAACGAGGGTTTTTCCCGCTTTCAGGTGCGGAAGGTCGTTTCCGCCGGGGAGTGTGTGGGGACGCTGGAGGTGCTGGGCGGTGAAAAATGTCGGGTTCAGGTTCTGGCAGCAGAGGACTTTTCCTATGCTCTGGCGCCGGAAGAACATCCGCAGACGGTTCTGCCGGGAGCGGGCTTCGTGTACGCGCCTGCTGTGGAAGGCGCGGATGCCGGGTATGCCTATGTGCTGATTGAAGGAAACGCCGTGGGAAAGTTTCCGGTGGTGTACGGCACCACGGTAGAACAGGAACCGGAGAAGGAAAACAGCTTCTGGGAGAAGCTGTTTACGCGTTAACGAAAGGGGGAGCCTCCATGGGCGAACGCCTGCAGAAAATCCTGTCCGCCCGGGGAGTGGCTTCCCGGAGGAAGGCGGAGGAGCTGATACGCAGCGGTCAGGTTACGGTAAACGGCGCGGTTGCCGCGCTGGGAGACACGGCTGACCCGGACACGGATGTCATCTGTGTCAACGGAAGTCGGCTGCCTTCCGCACAGCAGCACGTCTACATCCTCCTGAATAAGCCGAGGGGATATGTGACGACCCTTTCCGACGAGAAGGGAAGACCCAACGCCGCGCAGCTGGTGGCGGACTGCGGCGTGCGGGTGTACCCTGTTGGAAGACTGGATATGGATTCCGAGGGGCTGCTGTTGTTTACCAATGATGGGGAGTTTGCCAACGCCCTGACCCATCCCAAGCATGAGGTAGAAAAAACCTACGACGTATGGGTGACGGGATATGTGCCCGGTGCGGAAGAAAAGCTGGCGTTGCCCATTGTGCTGGACGGCTACCGGATTCACCCTCCCAAGGTTATTCTGCTCAAGGCGCAGGGGCGGTTCGCCCGATTCCGGGTGACCATCCATGAAGGACGCAACCGTCAGATCCGCCGGATGTGCGAGGCAGCGGGGATGCACTGCACCCGCCTGCGCCGGATTCGGGAAGGGAGTCTCGTCCTTGGCAATCTGCCCAGCGGTACATGGCGCTTCCTTACCCCTGAGGAAGTCGCAAAATTGAAATAAATATTGCATTTCGCCGCTTTTTCTCTTGCAAAAGGCGGCGTATTTTGCTACTATGATTGCAGCGGCGAAACAGATACCTGCCGCATTGGGAGAGCATTATGAGTTACGACATTTTAACGATATTGCGGGAAAAGGAGCCAACCTTTTCCAAGGGACAGCGGCGCATTGCCCGCTATATTACAGAAGCCTATGACAAGGCCGCCTTTATGACTGCCAACCGTCTGGGAAAGACGGTAGGCGTTTCGGAATCGACGGTAGTACGCTTTGCTGTGGATTTGGGATTCGACGGCTATCCCAGTATGCAGAAGGCCATGCAGGAGATGGTGCTCAACCGGCTGACCTCTGTCCAGCGTATTGAAGTGGCGAACAACCGTCTGGGAGATCAGGACGTTGTATCCATGGTGCTTCATTCCGACATGGAAAAGCTGCGAAAAACCAGCGAGATTCTGGATCGGGATGAGTTTAACGCTGCCGTCAACGCCATCATCAAGGCCAAGCGGGTGTACATTCTCGGCGTGCGTTCCGTGGAGCCGCTGGCGAACTTTCTGGGGTATTATCTGAACTATATGTTCAATAACGTTCATATCGTGTCCAGCTTTGGAACGGTGGAAATGTTTGAAAAGATTGTGGGCGTGAATTCGGAGGATGTGGTCATCGCGTTTTCCTTCCCCCGGTATTCTTCCACCGCCACCAAGGGCGCCCAGTATTGCCGCAGCGCCGGCGCCACGGTAATCGGCATTACGGACAACCGCCTGTCTCCTCTGGGCAGCAACAGCGACCATGTGCTCATTGCCAAGAGCGATATGGTGTCGCTGGTGGATTCTCTGGTTGCGCCGCTCAGCGTCGTCAACGCGCTGATCGTGGCCATTGCTTCCAAAAAGGAAAAGGAACTGGCGCAGACCTTTGAGAATCTGGAGCGGATCTGGGACGAATATGATGTTTACGAAAAGCAGGCAGAGAAGCGATGAGGAAGTATGATGGGATCGTCATTGGCGGCGGAGCGGCGGGAATGTTTGCCGCCGTCACGGCTGCCAGACAGGGAAACCGCATTCTGCTGCTGGAACGGAACAATCGCCTTGGCAAAAAGCTGCTGATTACCGGCAAGGGGCGCTGCAACGTGACGAACAACTGCTCCGCTCAGGAGGTTCTGCAAAATATCCCGCACAACGGGCGATTCCTTTACAGTGCTATGACTGTGTTTCCACCGGCGGAAACCATGGCTTTTTTTGAGCAGTGCGGCTGTGCGCTGAAGACGGAGCGCGGGAACCGGGTGTTTCCCACGACGGATAAGGCGCAAACCATTCTGGACTGCCTCAGTGAGGAACTGCGTCGGGAAGCTGTGACGGTGAAAACCGACCGGGTACAGCATATTCTCACCGAAAACGGAAAAGCTGTGGGTGTTTCAGGGCAGGCGGGAACGTATGCTTCCGACTGGGTCATTCTGGCGACCGGCGGCCTTTCCTATCCCGCTACCGGTTCGACCGGTGACGGCTATGTTATGGCAGCGGAGCTGGGGCATACGATTGTGCCCCAGGAGGGAAGTCTGGTGCCGCTGGAAGCGGCGGGGATGGACTGCCCGGATATGCAGGGGCTGAGCCTGCGAAATGTTTCCGTGAAGCTTTTCGACGCGAAAGGTAAGCTGATGTATCAGGACTTTGGCGAACTGCTGTTTACCCATTTCGGTGTGTCCGGCCCCACGGTGCTGTCTGCCAGCTGCCACCTGAAGGGGGAGGGCTGCCGCCTTCTCATTGATTTGAAGCCGGCACTGGAGGAAAAAAAGCTGGATGACCGGATCCTGCGGGATCTGGAACTGTATCAGAACCGGTCGATGGAGAACGCTCTGACGGATTTGCTGCCCCGGAGCATGATTCCCGTGATGCTGCGCAATCTGGAGATTGATCCAGCCATGCAGGCCAATTCCCTGACAAAGCAGAAGCGCCGGGAGTTGGTGCAGCGCATCAAGGCGTTCCCGGTGGAGATCACCGGAAAGCGCCCTGTGGCGGAGGCCATCATTACTTCCGGCGGTGTGAAGGTTTCGGAAATCAATCCGAAGACCATGGAGTCCAAAATGGTACCGGGGTTGTACTTCGCGGGGGAGATCCTCGATTGCGACGCCTATACGGGCGGCTTCAATTTGCAGATTGCCTGGGCGACGGCGCACGCTGCCGCGCTGGCGGCGTCCGGTAAAAACAATCATTGACAAACGCGGGTTTCTATACTAAAATACCTGTCGGATAGTGCTTTGAAGACATTGTTAGGAGGACTTATCTATGTTTGAGAAACTGAAGAGCTACGCAGCCCGGCAGCTGGAGCTGGATCCTTCCGAAATTACTCCGGATTCCACTTTTGAAAGCCTTGGCATTGATTCTCTGGACGTGGTGGAGATGATTATGGATCTGGAGACGGAACTGGGCGTGGAGTTGGATCTGGAGGATCAGAAGATTACCACCTTCCAGGAGCTGGCTGATTTCATCGAGTCGAAGCTGAACTGAATCCAATACACCATGTTAAAGCCGACCGGCTTATAACAAGGTCGCACTAGTCGGGGAGATAGCGGTGCCCTGTACCTGCAATCCGCTATAGCAGGGATGAATCCCCACACCCGGGCGTGTTTGAATATTGTCTGTCCTGCGTAAGCGGTGTTGAGAAACCGGTCTTGCGCAACGGGATCCCGTGAACCATGTCAGGTGGGGAACCAAGCAGCATTAAGCGGATCTTCCCGTGTGCCGCTAAGGTTGCCGTTTTTGAGCTGGCTGCGCAGGGTGCGGGTGTTCGGCGCGTTCAAATGTGGGTGTGCGATCTTGTTATGAGCCGGTCTGTTTTATATTGAGAAAGGAGTGGTTTCATGTCTGCCTATCAGGCGTTATATCGGAAGTATCGTCCCCAGACCTTTGACGATGTGTCGGGGCAGATGGCGGTTACACAGACCCTGAAGACCCAGGTGGTCAGTGGCCGCATGAGTCACGCCTACCTCTTCACCGGTTCCCGGGGCACCGGCAAAACCAGCTGCGCGAAAATTTTAGCCAAGGCGGTGAACTGCCTGCACCCGGATAACGGCAATCCCTGCAACTGTTGTGAAGCCTGCCGTGCCATTGACTCCGGCTCCTGCATGGATGTGCTGGAAATTGATGCCGCTTCCAACAACGGTGTGGACAATGTGCGGGATTTGCGGGATGATGCAATTTATGCGCCGTCTCAGGTGAAAATGCGGGTGTATATCATCGACGAGGTGCATATGCTGTCCATTTCCGCCTTCAACGCCCTGCTGAAGATTCTTGAGGAGCCGCCGGAGCATCTGCTGTTTATTCTGGCCACCACGGAACTGCACAAGGTTCCCGCAACGATTTTGTCCCGATGCCAACGGTTTTCCTTCCGCCGCATCAGTCAGGAGGACATTGCCGCAAGGCTGCAATATGTGGCCTATCAGGAGAATATCGATCTGGACGACGGCGCGGCGCGGGTGCTGGCGCGGCTTGCCGACGGCGGTATGCGCGACGGTCTGAGCCTGCTGGATCAGTGCGCCTCGGCAACCAGCGGTGAATTGACGGCGGAGCGGGTTTACGCCTGCCTTGGCATCGCCGGCGAACGCAAATGTGGGGAGCTGATGGGCTATATTGCTGCCCATGACACCCGCGGCGCTCTGGAACTGTTCAATCGGCTGTATACCGAAGGTAAGGATCTGGGTGCGCTGCTGGATGAACTTGCCTGCCTGACCCGGGATCTGCTGGTGCTGAAAACCGCCGGTAACGCGGGAATCACCATGCTGTCCGGCGTCGCGTCGGATCAGGAGACGCTGGCGCTGACCAAAACGATGAGCAGCGGTGAACTGGTGCGTATGATGGAGCGGATTCAATCTACACTGGCCGGCTTTACCCGCAGCGCCAGTCGGCGGATGGATGCGGAGCTCTGCCTTGTGGAACTATGCCAGCCGGAATTGAGCATGGACGCACAGGCAATCAATGCCCGGCTGACCCGATTGGAAGAGCAGTTAATGAGCGGTGCCTTTGTTGCAGTCAGGCAGGAACAGCGTCTCGCGCCTGAGGAGACAACGGAGGAGCGCCCGCCGCTTCCGGACGACGCGGATGCACCGCCGGAACCCGAAGCGCCGGAATCGGTTTCCCGGCAGGCCGATATGCCCGTGGGCTTCTGGTCAGATCTGTGCGGTGCCGTACGCAAGGAATTGAAGCCACCGGTCAGCGGCTTTTTCGTCTCTACGCCCAATGCCCCGGTACAGGGGGCTGTCGCGGAGGATCGTCTGGAGTTGCGCTGCAGTAATGATTTTACGGCGCAGATGCTGGACAAGCCGGAGATTCTGGAAATCGTCAGCCGGAAGGCAGGCGTCATGCTTGGACGGCCGATCCGCGCCTGCGTGGTGGATCTATCCGCAAAGCCGCAGCCCAATGCCCATATGGAGCAGCTTATGCGCTTCGGACGGGAGCATTCAGACATTATCAAAGTGAAAGAATAACAGATAGGAGTGTTTTATTATGGCGAAGGGTGGATTCCGGGGGATGCCCGGCGGAATGAATCAGTCTGCGATGCTGAAGCAGGCGCAGAAGATGCAGCAGGAAATGCTGCGGATGCAGGCGGAGCAGGAGGCAAAGACCTTCACTGCCAAGGCCGGCGGCGGCATGGTATCCGCCACGGTGAACGGCAAGCATGAGCTGGTGAGCATGGAGATCAATCCGGAGGCAGTCGATCCTGAGGATGTGGAGATGCTGCAGGACATGGTCATTGCCGCTGTGAACGAAGCCATGCGCGCTGCCGACAGCGACGCTGCCAACAATATGTCCAAGCTGACCGGCGGCCTGAATCTGGGTGGCCTGTTTTAAGGAGGCAGTATGCAGTTTTTCCCTGCGGCGCTGCAAAATCTGGCGGATCAGTTTGCCCGGCTGCCCGGCGTGGGCAGCAAAACTGCCCAGCGTCTGGCCTTTCATGTGCTGAGCCTGCCCATGGAGGATGCGCAGGCCTTTGCCGATGCCATTCTCGAGGCAAAGAAGGAGGTTCATACCTGCCCGGTGTGTCAAAACCTGACAGATCGGGAGTTGTGTCCCATCTGTGACGACGATACCCGGGATAAATCGGTGATTTGTGTGGTTGCCGACCCTAAGGACGTGATTGCCATGGAGCGTTCCCGGGAATTCCGGGGTGTCTACCATGTGCTCCACGGTGTGATTTCCCCGCTGAACCATGTGACACAGGACGATATCCGAATCAAAGAACTGCTTCAGCGGGTGGCATCCGGAGATGTCAGAGAGGTTATCATGGCGACCAATCCCGACACCGAGGGAGAAGCCACGGCCATGTATATTTCCCGGCTCCTGCGCCCCATGGAGGTTAAGGTAACCCGCCTTGCCTACGGCGTGCCCGTGGGCAGCCAACTGGAATATGCCGACGAGGTGACGCTCTCCCGGGCTCTCGAAGGCAGGCAGGAGATGTACTGAAACCTTCCGGTATGCTTCATGGCAGCATATCAACAGATGGTTCTTTGACAAATGAAACCGGCTGCCTCAGGCAGCCGGTTTCATACTGTTATGGACTTGATGGGGTATCGTTCACGAAATACGATGTTCCAGCAGGTTGTTCAGATAGATCATTGCTTCCCGATAGCCTTCCAGACCATGACCTTTAATGGTCTTGCAGCAGGCCATACCTGCGTAGGAGATCTGCCGGAAGCGTTCCCGGGCATCCACGTCGGAGATGTGCACTTCCACTGCGGGGATGGAAACCGCCTTCAGCGCATCCAGAATGGCAACGGAGGTGTGGGTATAGGCGGCGGGATTGATGACGATTCCGTCAACTTTTCCGTAGGCCCATTGAATTTTGTCCACAAGGTCACCCTCGTGATTGGACTGGTACTGTTCCACCTCGATGCCCAGCTCTCTGGCAGTACCATTCAGAAGAGCCAGAAGATCGGCAAAGGTGTTTTTACCGTAAATTCCCGGTTCCCGGATGCCCAGCATATTCAGGTTAGGGCCATTGATGACCAGAATTTTCATGGCAATTCCTCCAGTTTTGTCAGGATCGCATTGACAGTTTCCTCGGGGCTTCCGGTATTCTCTACCCGGATGTCGGCGAAGGCCTCATACAGGGGCTTGCGCACAGCGTACAGATCCGAAAGCCGGTTCGTCTGGGACAGAGGGCGTCCATCCGTGGGCAGCAGCGATAAATCCCGTTCCAGCCAGACAATGTACCCATTTTGATGCAGCAGCGGGTAGTTCTGCTGCCGGGTGACACAGCCGCCGCCGGTGGCAATCACCAGGCCGGACTGCTTTCCCAGCGCTTCCAGCGCGGTGGTTTCCCACTGGCGGAAGGCATCTTCACCATCCTGCGCAAAGATTTCCGGGATGGAGGTTCCTGCCAGTTCCACGATTTTTTCGTCGGCATCTGCAAAGCCCCTTCTCAGCCGCTGAGCCAGCAAAGAACCGACGGTGGTTTTTCCGCAGCCGGGCATTCCCACCAGAACAATATTTTTCATCTGGTGGGAGAGAACATGGTGAATTTTGCCGATGCAGCCGTCCGGAAGCTTGTTGCCGGTAAAATACTCGGAAGCTTCCTTGGCTTGGGCTACCAGCATCCACAGGCCGTTTTCGTGGGGAATTCCCAGTGCCTCGGCTTCCAGCAGCAGCTTCGTTTTGGCGGGATTATAGACCACATCCAGCACCCCTTCCAGATGGGGGAACTGCGTGAGGTCAATGGGGGATACGCCGGTGTTGGGGAACATCCCTACAGGCGTTGCGTTGACAATCACGGAAGCGTCGGCGTGGAGATGTAGATTTCCATAGTTGTTTTCCCCAGAGCGGGAAATGACGATGGGAACTGCGCCCAAATCCTTCAGCGCGGTGACCGCCATATTGGAGGTGCCGCCGCTGCCCAGCACCAGCACCTTCTTGCCGGAGACAGCAATCCCGCTGTGTTTCACCAGAGAAACAAAGCCGAAATAGTCGGTGTTATGCCCAAAGAGTGTGCCGTCTGCCCGGCGAACCACCGTGTTCACGGAGCCGATTTTCTGCGCCGTGGGGGACAGTTCGTCCAGATAAGGGATCACATCCTTTTTGTAGGGAATGGTCACGTTGATGCCGGTAAAATCCCCCTCCCGGAGGAAGGAAGCCAGTTCCTCCGGCTCCTTTTCAAACAGGCTGTAGGAATAGTCTCCCAGAAACCCGTGAATCTGGGGGGAGTAGCTGTGCCCCAGCTTTCTGCCCAATAATCCGCACTTCATCAGACCACCTCGGTATAGCTGCCCAGATACTTAAATTCCTCACACAATTCGTCCAGCTCGCACATAAGCTGCACATATTCCTCGGAATAAATGGAAGTATCCAGATCAAAATAGAACATGAACTCAAACTCCCGGTCGGGAATAGGGCGGGATTCCAACTTGGTGACGTTGATGCCCAACGTGTACAGCCGCGCCAGCACCTTGTACAGAGCGCCGGGCTTGTGGGGCAGCACCATCATGATGCTGGTTTTGTCGGAGCCGGGATAGATTTCCAGATTCTTGCTGATGCAAATGAACCGGGTGCGGTTGTTGCCCTTGTCCTGAACAGAAGCGGCGAGACAGCTCAGACCGTACAGCTCGGCGCAGGAGCGGCTGGACAGGGCGGCTACGTCCTTCTGGCCGGACTTTGCCACCATTTCCGAAGCCAGCGCCGTGTTGGCCACGGGAATCACGTTTACCCCGGGCAGGCTCTGGAGAAAATCCCCGCACTGATTGATGGCCTGCTCATGGGAATAGATGGTTTTGATATCGGACAGGGATGCGCCGGGATTTGCCAGCAGATTGTGGTCAATTTTCAGACGGAAGGTGCGCACAATGGAAAAATTGTGCCGGATCATCAGATCGTAGACCTTGGTAACGGAGCCTGCGGTGGAATTTTCGATGGGCAGAATGCCGTATTGGCACATGCCCTGTTCAATGGCATTAAATACCGCCTCAAAATTCTTGAAGTACATAATGAAGGGGCTTTTGAAAATCTTCTCGCAGGCAATCTGGGAATAGGCGCCCTCCACGCCCTGACAGGCTACGGTGGGTGTCTGGGGGAACAGCTTGGGAGTCGTGTCAATGGCACGGGAAATCGTCTCATACAGTGGGCTGATTTCCCCGTTGCGTTTGCTCTGGTAGCTGCGGCTCAACTCAAAAAGCATGGAGTACAGCACCCGGGTGTAATTTGCCATTTCCGAGCCGGCCAGTTCCGCCACCTTCTGCAAAATGGCACGCTCCCGGGCAGGGACAAAAATCGGCAGGTTGTTGGCCTTCTTGTAGTCCGCAACCTGTGCGGACAGATTCATGCGGGCACAGAAAAGCCGCACCAACTCCTCATCTATTTCGTCGATTTCCTTGCGAATTTCCGATAACTCCATGGGCTATTTCCTCCTGTCCGTCTGGGTGTTGCCCAGAATCAGGTCATAGATGGCAATTGCCGCCGCAGCTTCCACCACGGGCACGGCTCTTGGGACGATGCAGGGGTCGTGACGCCCTTTCACGATCAACTCCTGATTTTCCCTCTTACTCAGGGAAACGCTCTTCTGGGGGCGGGAAATGGAGGGCGTGGGCTTGATGGCGACCTGAAAAGTCACCGGCATCCCATTGGAAATGCCACCGAGAATACCGCCCGCATGGTTGGTCAGGGTTTGCACCGCTCCGTTTTCCACGGTATAGCTGTCGTTGTTCTCGCTTCCCCGCATCCCGGCGGCCGCAAAGCCGGAGCCAAATTCCAGTCCCTTTACGGCGGGAATGCCGTAGACGATCTGGGCGATTTTGCTTTCCACACCGCCGAACATGGGTCCCCCAAGCCCGGCAGGCAAGCCGGTGATGCAGCACTGGATCACGCCGCCCACGCTGTCGCCTTCCGACCGCGCCTGGGCGATTTTTTCCCGCATCCGCCGCCCGGCATCCGGGGAGAGCACGGGAAAGTCAGCTCCGATTTTGTCCAGAGACGGGTTCCGGGGATCAAAGCTGGTATCGTCTGCCACTCCTGCGATGGCAAGAATTCGTGCACCAATGCGGATTCCCGTTTCTTCCAGCCACTGCTTACACAGCCCGCCGGCAATGCACATGGGTGCCGTCAGCCGCCCGGAGAAATGCCCGCCGCCTGCCGCGTCCTGAAAGCCGCCGTATTTGATCTGGGCGGTGTAGTCCGCGTGCCCCGGACGGGGACAATCCTTCAGATTGGCGTAATCTCCGGAGCGGGTGTTATGGTTGTGAATCACGGCGGCGATGGGCGCGCCGCAGGTAAAGCCGTCCAGAATACCCGCCAGAAACTCCGGACGATCTTCCTCTTTCCGGGGCGTGGACCAGCTGTTCTGACCCGGTGCCCGGCGGTTGAGAAAGGCCTGAAGCACCTCAAAATCCACCGGAAGCCCGGCGGGAATGCCGTCCAGCGTCATGCCGACGGCGGCGCCGTGGGACTGACCAAAAATAGATAATTTCAAATTTTCACCGTAGGTACTGCTCATAGTTGCCTCCTAACCGGCGGTATTCTTCAAAGAATTTTGGATATGATTTTCTGACGCTTTCCGCGCCCAGTATGGTCACGGATTCTTTGCAGGCGGTGGCGGCAATGGCGGCGGACATGGCAATCCGGTGATCGTTGACGCTGTCCACCGTGCCGCCGGTCAGGCCGGTGCCGAAAATGCGCAGGGTTTCCGCGTCCGCCTCGGCTTTGCCGCCCAGAGCCGTAATCATGGCGATAACGGAAGCCACCCGGTCGGATTCCTTCAGCCGCAGCCGCCGGATGTGGGTGAATTCTGCGCCGTGGCAGCAGGCGGCGACCGCGGATAGTATGGGCACAAGATCGGGGATATCCGCCGCGTTGATGGTGGGCGTGCCGTGCAGCAGCTTTGGCAGAAGCACTGCCGCCGCCCGGTCACCCTGCGCAGAATCCGGATTCAGGCCATGAATGTCCAAATGGCTTCCCAGCGCATTGGCGCTGAGAAAGAACGCACCATTGCTCCAGTCTCCCTCCACTGTCAGCTGACCGGGGGAGTGGAAGCGTTTTCCGCCGGGATGCCCGGAATCCCCGCCGAACAGGGAGATGGCATCCAGTGTCATTTGGATATAGGGCTTGGATTCCACGGTTCCCGTGATTTCCAGCTCACTGGGGGAATCCAGCAGGGAAAGCGCCAGCAGCAAGCCGGTGATGTATTGGCTGGACACGCCGCCGTCAATGCGGTAATGTCCGGCTTTCAGTTTCCCGGTGCAGCGGATGGTATCAGCGGTGGGTCTGCTAAGCGTACAGCCCATCCGCTCCATTTCCTCCCAAAGCGGAGACAGGGGACGCTGAGGCAGCCGCCCCGCCAGAAGAAACGTAGCGTCCACACCCAGCGCACCCGCTACTGGCAACAGAAAGCGTAGGGTAGAGCCGCTTTCACAGCAATTAAGTATCGCCTTTTGGGGAAGTGTCTGCACGGGAACCACGGAATAACCGGTTTCCGTCCGGATAATCTGCGCGCCCAATGCGTTCAGGCAGTCCACGGTGGCTTCGATGTCCTGGTTTGTTTCCGAACAGACGAGCGTGGTGGGATTGCCGGAAAATGCGGCGCAGATCAGCAGGCGGTGCGCCTGAGATTTGGAAGGGATGATGGTGATATCGCCCTGAAGGCTTCGTGGCTGAATGGTAATGTCCATAGTTACAGACCTGCCTGAATGAAGGATTTCAGTTCGTCAATGGGCGTGGGTACGATGGAACAGTCACCGATGGCGTTGGGAAGAATCAGCTTCACCAGATTGCCGGAACGCTTTTTGTCGGACAGCGCGTAGGCGAGAATTTCGTCCGCAGTATCGTTGGTGGAAGTCGGCAGGCCGAATTTTTTCAGGATACCCAAGATTCGGGGCGTGTCGGCGCAGCCGCAGGCACGGCTGACGATGGCCATGCCGATGGCCACGGATTTTCCGTGAGACAGGGTGAAGTGGCTTTTGGCTTCCACGCCATGCCCAATGGTGTGACCCAGATTCAGCTTCATTCGTGCTCCGGTGTCGAATTCGTCCTCCATGACCACGTCCCGCTTTAATTCCACGCAGCGGGTAATGACCGCTTCCCGGTCAAAGTCCAGCCCCTTTTCCTCCAGATGGGCAAAGAGCACCGGGTCATAGAGAATGCCATACTTGATCACTTCTGCGCAGCCGTCCCGGAAGATATCGATGGGCAGGGTGTTCAGGGTATCGGTGTCGCACAGCACCAGACTGGGCTGGCAGAAGGCGCCTGCCAGATTTTTTCCCGCAGGCAGGTCAATGGCGGTCTTGCCGCCCACGGAGGAATCCACTGCGGCCAGCAATGTGGTGGGCACCTGAATGAACTTCACGCCCCTTAAGAAGGTGGCAGCGGCAAAGCCGGTGAGGTCTCCCACCACGCCGCCGCCCAGGGCCACCAGCAGGTCGGAGCGGGTCAGCTGATGCTCTGCCAGAAAATTCAGTAAGGAGAGGTAGGTGCTGCCGCATTTGCTCTCTTCCCCGGCGGGGAAGACGTAGGAAACCACCTCAAACCCGGTATCCCGGAGGCTTTTCTCAGCGGCTGCACCGTGGAGGGGATACACATTGCTCTCGCTGACGATGCACACCTTTTTCACCTTGGGGAATTTGTTCGCTTCCTGCCCCAGCTTTCCCAGCAGTCCGCTTCCGATGAGAATGTCATAGGAGCGGGAGGCGGAAATGGTTACTTTTTGCATCCGTCCACCTCTTCTTTCCGCTTTTTGCCCTCTTCCAGAAGGGCATAGAGCCTGGCCTCGTCCCGGTCCTCCAGCGCCTGGCGGTACTGGGTCAGGCTGCCGATATACTGATCCAGCTCAAAGAGCAGATTCTCCCGGTTTTCCAGGAACAGTTCCGTCCACATCCCCGCATTCAGCCAGGCCACCCGGGTCAGATCCCGGTAGCTTCCGGCGGAGAAGCCCTTGTGCTCCGTTGCGGTGGGGGATTTGATAAAGGCATTGCTGAGAATGTGGGGCATCTGGGAGGTAAAGGCGATCATCCGGTCGTGATCCTTGGCAGTGGTCACGGAGAAGAATCCGAAGCCGCAGGGCTCCAAAGCGTCCTTCACCCGCTGCAGCAGGGCCATGTCGTCGTACACCGGAGGCACCAGCACCATGGGCGCGCCCTGGAACAGGTTTGCCCGGCTGTATTTGAAGCCGGAGAACTGGGAGCCCGCCATGGGATGGCCGCCTACAAAGGTAAAGCCGTACTGCTTTGCCACCGGGAAGCACCGGGCGCATACCTGCTCCTTGATGCCGCAGCAGTCGATGACCAGGGCATTTTTGGAAATGAGGGGTGCGTTTTCCTCCAGCCAGCCGGCACTGCCGTCGGGATAGATGGCCAGCAGCAAAAGATCGCAGGCGGGGATGGTTTCTTCATTCAGCTTGCCGTCCACCGCGCCGGAGAGCATGGCGAAGGCTAGCATACTTTCATCCCGGTTTTTCACATAAACGGTGTGGCCCGCCAGCTTATAGGCCCTGGCCAGGGAGCCGCCGATGAGCCCCAGGCCCAAAATTCCAACGGTCA
>JAXEAK010000043.1:0-43066 GCA_034094395.1 Faecousia sp. | reverse complement strand
AGATTTCACGGTAAAGCAGCGATTCTTTTGTAAAGGGCTGGGCGTGGGTATATTTCTGACGCCCGGCTTCATACGCCTCCTGCGTATAGTAGTTTTCCGCGTATTCCTTCAGGTAATCCACCATGGAATGACCCACGGCGTCGGAGAACGCGGCCTTTTCCCGCCACAGAATATCATGGGGGAGATAGTCCCCGCCTTCAAAGGCGTGGCGCAGCAGATACTTGCCCTTGTTGTATCGGTTGAGCTTCAGCTCCGGATTAATCGCCATGACATACTTGACAAAATCCAGATCGCCGAAGGGTACCCGCGCTTCCAGAGAGTTGACGCTGATGCAGCGGTCAGCCCGGAGCACGTCGTACATATGCAGCTCCCGGATGCGCTTCTGGGCTTCCTTCTGGAATGCCTCGGCGGAGGGAGCAAAGTCGGTATACTTGTAGCCAAACAGTTCATCGGAGATCTCGCCGGTGAGCAGTACCCGGATGTCGGTATTCTCGTGAATGTATTTGCACACCAGATACATACCGATGCTGGCGCGAATGGTGGTGATGTCAAAGGTTCCCAGTAATTCTACCACACTTTCCAGCGCCTGGAGCACATTTTCTTTGGAAATAATCACTTCCGTGTGGTCACTTCCGATGTAGTCCGCAACCTCACGGGCGTATTTCAGGTCAATGGCGTCGCCGGACATACCGATGGCGAAGGTTTTGATGGGCTTGCTGCTTTCTCTGGCGGCGATTGCGCATACCAGCGAGGAATCCAGACCGCCGCTGAGGAGGAAGCCAACCTTGGCGTCGGCCACAAGCCGCTTTTGCACGCCTGCGACCAGCTTATCATGAATGTTGCGGCATACGGTTTCCAGATCGTCCGTGGAATAGGCGTCCACGGCGGCAATGTCACAATAACGGACAAATTTCCCGTCAGCATAATAATGCCCGGGAGGGAAGGGAAGAATTTCGCCCACAAGACCCAGAAGGTTTTTCGGTTCGCTGGCAAACACGATGGTGCCTGCCGCGTCGTAGCCGTAATACAGCGGACGGATACCAATGGGGTCGCGGGCGGCTATGAATTGCTTTTTTTCGCCGTCGTACAGGATGCAGGCAAACTCCGCATCCAGCATGGCGAACATATCCACGCCATACTCAAAATACAGCGGCAGCAGAACTTCACAGTCGCTGTCACTGTGGAAGGTGTATTTACCACGCAGAGCACTGCGGAATTTTTCAAAGCCATAGATTTCACCGTTGCAGACAACGGCGCTGGTATTCAGAACAAAGGGCTGCATTCCCTCCGGGTGCAGACCCATGATGGACAGGCGGTGGAAGCCCAGCAGTCCGTCGCCTGCCTGTATCATGCGGGAATCATCGGGACCCCGGGAAATGGTTCGGGAAAACCCCTTCTGGAACGCTGCCATGTCCAGCGGTTTTCCGCAGTATCCAATAATGGAACACATATCTGTTTCCTCCTTAAAACCGACCCGTGGGAGAGCCGCTATCCGCAGCTCTCCCGTGGGTAATCTCTGTTATTCGACATCCTGAAGGGCGTCGTAGCCTTCCTCTCCGGTACGTACCTTGACAACGTTCTCCACATCGTAGACGAAAATCTTGCCGTCACCGATGTGGCCGGTGTAGAGCACCTTCTTGGCGGTTTCGATGACGCTGCGGACGGGAACCTTGCTGACCACAATATCCACCTGAACCTTGGGCAGCAGGCTGGTCTCCACGGCGACACCACGGTAGTATTCCGGCTTACCCTTCTGCTGGCCGCAGCCCATCACATGGGAAACGGTCATGCCGGAGATGCCGATGGCCACCATGGCGTTCTTCAGGCTCTCCAGACGGGACTCCTTGCAGATGATCTCCACCTTGGTAAGCTTGGGAGTGGTCTCATCAAAGCTGGGCACCTTCTTTACGGGCACGGCCTCCGCGACGGGCACATCGCCGGCAACCACAACAGGAGAATCGTCGGTGGTGGTATCCGGCAGCATGGCGAAGCCGGCGTAGGCAGAGGGAAGACCGTGCTCGGTGGCATCCAAACCGGTGATTTCCTCTTCACTGGAAACCCGCAGGCCAACGGTAGCCTTGATGATCAGGAAGGTCGCGGTAATGGTCACTACCGTCCAGGCTGCGACGGAAGCAAAGCCCAGCAGCTGCAGACCCAGCAGCTGGAAGCCGCCGCCGTAGAACAGGCCGGTTAGGGTCTCCCCGGCAGCATTGGCAACGGCGTAGCCGGGAGCGGTGTCCGTGGCGAACAAGCCGACAGCCAGCGTGCCCCAGATGCCGTTCATGCAGTGCACGGCAACGGCACCCACAGGGTCGTCAATGCGCAGCACATGATCCAGCAGCCACACGCCGAAGACCACCAGAACACCGGCAACAGCGCCGATGACAGTGGCGCCCAGGCAGTCGGTAACGTCGCAGCCGGCGGTAATTGCCACAAGGCCGGCCAGAGACGCGTTCAGACACATGGAAACATCTGGCTTGCCGTACTTGACCCAGGTAAAGATCATGCACACTACGGTAGCAACGGCAGGAGCCACGGTGGTGGTCAGGAAGATGGAACCCAGCTGACCGACGGAGGTAGCGGCAGCACCGTTGAAGCCGTACCAGCCGAGCCACAGGATGAACACGCCCAAAGCACCCAGCGCAATGCTGTGGCCGGGGAAAGCGTTGACCTTGGTGACCTTGCCGAATTCGTCACGGACGAATTTGCCGATACGCGGTCCCAACAGCTTTGCGCCGATCAGAGCGGAAATGCCGCCCACCATGTGGATGGCGCAGGAACCGGCGAAATCATGGAAGCCGAGACCGGCGAGCCAGCCGCCGCCCCAGATCCAGTGCGCCTCGATGGGGTAGATCAATGCGGAAATGACTGCGGAATAAATGCAGTAGGACAGGAACTTTGTGCGCTCAGCCATGGCACCGGACACAATGGTGGCAGTGGTAGCGCAGAAGACCAGGTTAAATACAAAGCTGGAAAAGTCAAAGCTCTCATAGGCGGTAAACAGATCGAAACCGGGTTTTCCGATGAACCCCAACAGATCTTCGCCCATCAGCAGGCTGAAGCCGATGAGAATGAACACCACCGTGCCGATGCAGAAGTCCATCAGGTTCTTCATGATTATATTACCAGTATTTTTGGCTCTTGTAAAGCCTGCTTCTACCATTGCGAAGCCTGCCTGCATCCAAAATACCAGCGCCGCGCCGATCAGATACCATACGTTCCATACTTCACTCATAATCTTACCTCCTTAATTTCTTTGGTTACCGCTGTTTTTCTCTGGAAAACCGGGAAATTCCTCCGAAAAGAAATACCGGATTTTCCCTGAAACTGGCTTTCCCGATTTGGACGGACCGTTCAAACCGGGAAAGTAGAATCTAATATCAAGCCGCTTTCTGGGAGGGGGTGGTCAGCCCCCTCCCACGGGCCGTCCGAGACGGCATTTGGCAGCTATGAAAGGGTAGCAAATTTATCTTACGCCGAACAGCAGGTCGCCGTAAGTGGGGAAGGGCCAATACTTCTTGGCCGTCAGAGTCTCCGCTTCGTCGGCAACTGCGCGCAGTGCAGCCATCTTGCCGAGAATGGTGTCCCGGATGGCGAAGGACTCCTCCTGAGTATCGGTAATTCCCTTCAGTTCCAGCAGAGCGGACTCCAGTTCGTCCGTCTTCAGGGCGATCTGATCGGTGAGCGTGGACAGCTTGGAAATCGTGTCGGTTTCGTAGGCGCAGGCCACACCGGGAACCACAGATTTCTTGGTCGCGGTTGTCTTTGCCAGATCGCCGACGTAGGCTTCAATAGCAGGCAGAATCTCCTTGCGCGCCATGTCGATCATGGTGTTGGCCTCGATGGTAACGGTCTTGCAGTAATTCTCCAGCATGATCTCGCAGCGGGATTCCAGTTCCGCGACGGAGAAGACCTTGTGGGAGGTGAGCATCTTTACGTTCTTCTCGTCCAACAGGTGCGGCATGCAGTCGGGGGTTGTGCGGTAATTGCACAGGCCGCGCACCTCGGTGGCCTCCTTGATCCAGGCCTCGTCATAGCCGTTGCCGTTGAACAGAATGCGCTTGTGATCCTTGATAGTCTTCTTGATCATCTCATGCAGGGCAGTCTCGAAGTCCTCGGCGCCCTCCAGACGGTCGGCATAGATTCTCAGAGACTCGGCGACCGCGGAGTTCAGCATCATGTTGGCGCAGGCGATGGAATTGGAAGAGCCAAGCATACGGAACTCGAACTTGTTGCCGGTGAAGGCGAAGGGAGAGGTGCGGTTGCGGTCGGTGGTATCCCGGGCGAACCGAGGCAGCACGTCGACGCCGAGCTTCATGGTGGTCTTCTGGGTGCCGGCGTAGGGGGTATCGTTTTCAATAGCGTCCAGAATTCCCATCAGTTCATCGCCCAGGAAGATGGACACGACTGCGGGAGGCGCTTCATTGGCGCCCAGACGGTGGTCGTTGCCGGCAGTGGCTACGGACAGACGCAGCAGATCCTGATAATCATCCACGGCCTTGATGACCGCGCACAGGAACAGCAGGAACTGGGCGTTCTCGTAGGGCGTCTCGCCGGGGGAGAGAAGGTTGACACCGGTATCGGTGGCAATGGACCAGTTGTTGTGCTTACCGGAGCCGTTGACGCCTGCGAAGGGCTTCTCGTGCAGCAGGCAGACAAGACCGTGCTTCAGGGCGACCTTCTGCATGATCTCCATGGTCAGCTGGTTGTGGTCGGTAGCGATATTGGTGGTGGAGAAGATGGGCGCCAGCTCATGCTGTGCAGGGGCGACCTCGTTGTGCTCGGTCTTCGCCAGAATACCCAGCTTCCACAGCTCCTCATTCAGATCCGCCATAAAGGCCGCCACACGGGGCTTGATGACGCCGAAATAATGGTCATCCATTTCCTGACCCTTGGGCGGCTTTGCGCCGAACAGAGTACGGCCGGTGTAGATCAGATCCTTGCGCGTGTCGTACATTTCCTTGTCAACCAGAAAATACTCCTGCTCGGGGCCGACGGAGGTACGTACGCAGGTGACATCCTCATTGCCGAAAAGCTTCAGGATACGCATGGCCTGACGGTTCAGTGCTTCCATGGAGCGAAGCAACGGGGTCTTTTTATCCAGCGCCTCACCGCAGTAGGAGCAGAAGGCGGTGGGGATGCACAGGGTTTTGTCCTTGATAAAGGCGTAGGAGGTGGGATCCCATGCGGTGTAGCCTCTGGCCTCAAAAGTTGCCCGCAGGCCGCCGGAGGGGAAGCTGGAGGCATCCGGCTCGCCCTTAATCAGCTCCTTGCCGGAGAAGTCCATAATCACGCCGCCGTCCGGGGCGGGGGAGATAAAGCTGTCGTGCTTTTCGGCGGTAATGCCGGTCAGAGGCTGGAACCAGTGGGTATAGTGCGTTGCGCCGTGGGCGACTGCCCAGTCCTTCATTGCTGCTGCCACAGCATTTGCGACGCTGGCATCCAGCTTGGCACCGTGGTCGATGGTCTTGCGCAGAGACTGATACACATCAGAGCTGAGGTTTGCCTTCATCACCCGGTCGTCAAAAACCAGACAGCCAAAATAATCGGAAACAGTACCCATAATTAACACCCTTTCATAAGCTTACAGATAATAAAAAAAAGAGACAAGCGTGACTGTGAGCTACCGCTCAAAGACTTCCTTGCCTCGACGAATGCATTTTACAACAGGAAATTCGATTTGTCAACACCCTGCACAAAAAAAGTTTTTTTGCTTTGGACAGATTGACATAGCTCCTCCCTGAATTGACAAAAAACGGAATATGCAATATAATATGCAAGACCATAGGAAGTCTCTTTTGGCACTCCCAGTGCATCTGCTCCAAAGCAGGTTCGAAAGTCCGCGCGTTCCCGGAAATTTGAGAAAGCAGGTTGTGGAATATGAAATACACTCCTCAGGAAGTTATTCAGTATATTCAGGAAGCAGACGTAAAATTTATCCGTCTGGCCTTCTGTGATGTCCTCGGACGCAATAAGAATATCTCAATTATGCCTGAGGAATTGGAGCGGGCGTTTAAGTATGGAATCGCCATCGATGCCTCCGCCATTGACGGCTTTGGAGACGAGGTGCATTCCGACCTGTTTCTGCATCCGGATCCCGCTACCATCACAGTGCTTCCCTGGCGTCCGGAGCACGGATGCGTCGTGAGGATGTTCTGCACCATTACGGATCAGGATGGAACCGTGTTTGCTCATGATACCAGAAGCATCCTTAAGCAGGCGATTGCGGACGCGGCGGCTGCCGGCTATACCTTTTCCTTTGGCTCGGAGATGGAATTCTACCTGTTCAAGCTGGACGAGAACGGAGCGCCCACTCGGATTCCCTACGATCAGGCGTCTTATATGGATGTATCCCCGGAGGACAAATGCGAGAATGTCCGGCGAGAAATCTGCCTGACTCTGGAGCGCATGGGGATTCAGCCGGAATCCTCCCACCATGAGCAGGGACCCGGGCAGAATGAGATCGATTTCCGGTATTCTGACGCCTTGGCAGCTGCGGACAACGCGGTTACCTTCTGCACGGTGGTGAAGACCATCGCCGCGAGCAACGGACTGTACGCGGATTTTTCTCCCAAGCCCATCGCGGATCAGCCGGGCAGCGGCTTCCATATCAATATGTCGGTTAAGGGCACTGGCGAGGATCTGATGTTCCACATGATGGGTGGAATTTTGCACCATGTTGCGGATATGACGCGGTTCCTGAACCCCACCGTCCAGTCCTACAGCCGTCTGGGCGTGTGCAAGGCGCCCAAGTATATTTCCTGGTCCAATAACAACCGCTCCATGCTGATCCGGATTCCGGCTGCGGAAGGGGAGTATCGCCGGATGGAGCTTCGCTCCCCGGACTGCACCGCCAATCCCTATATTGCTTTTGCACTGCTGATCTGGGCAGGCCTGGACGGCATTCAGAAGGGTATCAGCCTTCCGGAGAAGGCCAATGTGAACCTGTTCACCGCTGAGCCGAAGGATGTGGGGGATATGGAGACGCTTCCGCTTTCCCTCACAGCGGCAGTCAAACAGGTGGCAGGCAGCGACTTTATCCGGGAGCATCTGCCGGAATCTCTGATTGAGTATTATTGCCGTCACTGATCCGGCGGCGCGATTGGGAAGGGGGGAAGCAACATGGTTTTCGGTGCAGAAACTTACAGTGTGTTGGTAGTATCCGGTCAACAGAGATTCAATGATGCCCTGACACCCATGCTGCCTGCCTCCGAATACTATCCGGTCTGCTTCTCCGGTAACGTTGCCAGCGCCAGAAGAGAACTACTGGCACGGGACTTTGACTTTGTAATCATCAACTCGCCGCTGCCGGATGAAACCGGTGTCCGCTTCGCCATTGACGCCGGCAGCAGAGCCGACACGGTGGTGCTGCTGTTGCTGCGCTCGGAGAACTATGAGGATGTCAACGAGCGGGTCAGCGGCTACGGTGTTTTCACCCTCCAGGTGCCCACGCCGGCAAGCACCATTCGTCAGGGACTGAAATGGATGATCGCCGTCCGGGAGCGGCTGCGGAAAATGGAGACAAAGAATCTTTCCATTGAGGAAAAGATGGAGGAAATCCGGCTGGTCAACCGGGCAAAGTGGATTTTGATTGAGCAGCTGAAAATGAGCGAGTCCGAAGCCCACCGGCATATTGAGAAGCAGGCGATGGATCGCTGTACATCAAAAAAAGAGATTGCACTGAGTATTATCAAAACCTATACCTGACAAAACCGGTGTGTTCGCAGACGCCGGTTTTCTGGTACAGCAACCGCAATGTCCGGTTCAGCACGGAAAAAACAGCCATACAGGCAAAAAACAGTTGTATTCTTCCGGATTTGTGGTACAATAAGCAAGAGTGTGTCATGCAATCGGAAATGAATATCAATTAGGAGGTAAATCCAATGGCAGAGGCTAAGCAGTACATTACCCACGTTCAGGATGGCGGCAATGTCATGATTTCTGAGGATGTGGTATGCACGATCGTAGAAAATACACTGACGGAGATTGACGGAGTTGTCAAGGGCGGCTCTGAAGTCGTCGGCAAGAAGAGCTGGGGCAAGGGAGTGCGGATCCATATTGGAGACGATAACTCTCTGACCATCGGCTGCAATGTTATTGTTCGTTACGGTGAAGCGGTGATTGAGGTCGCCAAGGCAGTTCAGGAGGCGATCACCAGCGCGGTGGAATCCGTGACCGGCGTAACCGTCACCGATGTGGAAGTGAACGTCTGCGGCATCATCCGCAAGTAAGGATCGGGGCTATGACGAGAGGAAATGCCAGAGAACTGGCGCTGCATTTGATCTACAGCCGCGGCTTTACCGGTGAGGAGCCGGAGCAGCTGATTTCCACCCGGCTGGACGATAAGGAATACTACGCCGGTTTGGGAGCGGAAAACGACGTCTACGCGGAGCGCCCCAGCCGTGCACAGCTGCGCTACATTGACACCGTTGTTACCGGCGTAGCCAATCGGGAAGAGGAGCTGGACGATCAGATTCGGAAATATTCCATTGGATGGGATATCAGCCGAATTTCCAGACTGGCGCGGTGTATTCTCAGGCTGGCAATGTTTGAGATTCTGTACATGGAGGACGTGCCGGCGGGCGCAGCGATTTCGGAGGCGGTTCGCATCGCCAAAAAGTATAACGACGACGAAACCGGTGCCTTTGTCAACGGAATTCTGGGCAGCTTTGTCAGAGACCTGGACGCGCCTGCGGAAGAGGCAAAGCAATGAGCGTTACAATCGGAATCGATACCAGCAATTACACCACCTCCATTGCCTTTTTTGACGGGGTGGGCGGCGAGAACTGCGCAAGGCTGCTGCCTGTAAAGCAGGGGGAGCTGGGGCTGCGCCAGTCGGATGCCGTGTTTGCACATATCAAGAGCCTGCCGGAGCTTTCCGGCAGGCTGTTTTCCGATATACCGGCGGAAGCTGTCACGGCGGTGGGCGTCAGCACTCGCCCCAGAGCCGTGGAGGGCAGCTATATGCCCTGCTTTCTGGTTGGCTATTCCCATGCCAGACTCCTTGCGGAGGCGCTGAAGGTTCCGCTGATAGAGGTTTCCCACCAGCAGGGACACGTGGCAGCGGCGCTTTGGAGTGCCGGACAGCTGGAGCTGATGTCCCAGCCCCATCTTGCCTGGCATTTGTCAGGCGGCACCACGGAGCTGCTGCTGGTGGAACCGGAGAGCGGAAACGTACGCTGTACAAAAATTGGCGGGACGACAGACATTTCCGCCGGACAGCTGATTGACCGGACGGGGCAGCTGCTGGGCTTGCCATTTCCCTCGGGAAAGCATCTGGATGCCCTCAGCCGGGAAGCCGTCGGCAGGGATGTGTTTCGGGTGAAGTGCGGGGATATGACCTTTTCACTGTCGGGCGTGCAGAATAAGGTGCAGCAGTACCATGAAAAAAATGGCATTCCCGCAGAAACGGCTGCTTATGCGCTGCGGTGCGTTGCCTGTGCCGTTTTTCAGGCGACCCGGCAGGCGCTGGAGCGCTATCCCGGACTGCGGGTGGTGTTTTCCGGCGGTGTGGCTTCCAATTCCATGCTGCGTCAGACGCTGGCTCCCCTGAATCCGATTTTTGCACAGCCCCAGTTTTCCACGGATAATGCCATGGGCGTGGCCGTGCTGGCGCACCGGGCTATGGAGGATTGAAGATGGCACAGAATGTACTTTCCGTCAGCCAGTTGAACGAGTATGTCCGGGGAAAAATGGACGCGGATCCCTTCCTTGCGCAGCTTGCCGTACGGGGTGAGATCAGCAACTATAAGCTCTATCCATCCGGACACCACTATTTTACACTGAAGGATGAGGGCGGCGCCCTGAAATGTGTTCTGTTTAAGGGAAACGCCATGCGCCTGCGGTTCCGTCCGGAAAACGGCATGAAGGTCATTGCCATGGGCAGGGTTTCCGTCTATCCCAGAGACGGAGCGTACCAGCTGTATTGCACGGCGCTTACTATGGACGGCGTGGGAGATCTGTACGCGGCGTTCGAGCAGCTGAAGAAGAAGCTGGCAGCCCAGGGGCTGTTTGACCCGACCCACAAGAAGCCCCTGCCCCCGTATCCCGGCGTCATTGGAATTGTCACCAGCTCCGCCGGCGCAGCCGTCCATGATATGCTTCGGATTTTGCGGAAGCGCTACCCGCTGAGCCGGGTTTTACTGCTGCCGGTTCGGGTGCAGGGCGCGGAAGCGCCGGGAGAAATCGCGGCGGCAATCCGATATGCCAATGAACACCATCTGGCGGATCTGCTGATTGTCGGCCGGGGCGGTGGCTCCATTGAGGATCTGTGGGCATTTAACGAAGAACCGGTGGCATATGCCATTTATGAGTCGGAGATTCCAGTGATTTCCGCAGTCGGCCATGAGCCGGACGTAACCATTTCCGACTATGTGGCGGATCTACGGGCGGCGACGCCCTCCAACGCAGCGGAGTTGGCTGTGCCGGATCAGGATTCCTTGCGCCAGAATCTGGACGCCATGTCCAACGCCATGGCATCCGCCCTGAACCGGCAGCTGAAAGCAGCGCGGCAGCATTTGCAGGTACTGTCCGATTCCGCAGCGCTGCGAAGTCCCACCGGCTATCTGGAGCAGAAGGGAAAGAATGTGGAACTGCTGAAAAATCGGCTGCTGTCTGCCCAGAACCAGAACATTACCCGGCACCGGCAGCGCTACATTGCCGCCCTCTCCAAGCTGGACGCCATGAGTCCGCTGAAGGTTCTGACCCGAGGCTACTCCATGACCCGGACAGAGCAGGGCGAGGTGATCCGCTCCATTGGCCAGGTGGAGCCGGGAGAACGAATCCGCGTTTCCCTCAGTGACGGCACGCTGTCCGCCACGCTTATGAAAAAGGAGGAAGGAATATGAATCCGAAAAGCCAGACCTTTGAAGACTCCATGGCACGGCTGGAGCAGATTGTCCGCGCCATGGAGCGGGGAGATGTTGCCTTGGAAGAGTCCTTGAAGCTGTTTCAGGAGGGTACGGAACTGGTGCGAAGCTGCCAGAAGCTTCTGGACGAAGCCCAGCTTCAGGTTAAAAAAATCATGACGGCGCCGGATGGCAGCCCTGTTGAGGAGGAATTTCAAGATGAACCTTGAGGAGCGCAGCCGGGAGTACCGGGATTTTGTGGAAAGCTATCTGCAATCGTATCTTGCAAAATTCGCCGCAGAGCCGCAGAAGCTGCTGTATGACGCCATGCGCTACAGTCTGCTGGCGGGCGGCAAGCGGCTTCGCCCTATTCTGGCTTTTGAATTCTGCCGCCTTTGTGCAGGGGAGTGGGAGCAGGCAGCGCCCTTTGCCGCTTCCATTGAAATGATCCATACATACAGCCTCATCCATGATGATCTGCCCTGTATGGACAACGATGATTACCGCCGTGGCCGCCTGACCAACCACAAGGTCTATGGCGAGGGCGTAGCGGTGCTGGCGGGAGACGCCCTGCTGACGGATGCCTTCATGGTTGCCTCCACCGCCCGGCTGCCCCGACCTCAGGATATGACGCGTGCCATCGGCGTTCTGTCGGAATGCGCCGGTTCTGCGGGTATGGTGGGCGGACAGGTACTGGACATTATGAGTCAGGAGCGAGAGCTTTCCGAGCAGGAGGTTCTGGATATCCAGACTCGAAAAACCGGCTGCCTGATTCACGCCGCCTGCGCATTGGGCGTCATTGCCGGCGGCGGCAGCGAAGAGCAATATAACGCTGCCTGCCAGTTTGCCGCCGGGCTGGGGCTGGCATTCCAGATTCGTGATGATATGCTGGATGTCATCGGCACTCAGGCGGAACTGGGGAAGGCTACCGGCGTGGATGCGGGAAAGAATACCTTTGTCAGGCTGTATGGACTGGAAAAATGCGAAATTATGGTGGAAAAGTATACCAACCGCGCCATTGATGCTTTGCAGTGCTTTGACGACACCCAATATCTCACGGCGCTTGCCAGAAGCCTGACGGCGCGGCGGAAGTGATATGTATACCGGTGAACTGTTTGATGCGCTGCTTGCGAACCGGGACGAATCCTATCGGCAGATGCAGCTACGGCTGCTCCCGGGCATAGATGCCAAGACCATCCTCGGCGTCCGAACGCCCGTACTTCGCAGTCTTGCAAAGCAGTTGGAAGATAAGGAGTTTTTTCTGCGAAGCCTTCCCCACAAATGGTTTGAGGAAAACCAGATTCATGCCTTCCTACTGGAAAAGGAACGGGATTTTCCGGCAGTAATCGAAGAGGTGGAAACCTTCCTGCCCTTTGTGGACAACTGGGAGACCTGCGATCAGCTAAGACCAAAGTGCTTCTGCCGCCATCGCCCGGAACTGCTTGCGTATATCCGGCGATGGATTGCTTCCGGGGAACCCTATACGGTGCGGTTCGGCATCGGGATGCTGATGGTGCATTATCTGGATGCGGAGTTTCATCCTGAGTATCTGGAATGGGTGGCATCGGTTTCCGGCGAAGCATACTATGTCCGGATGATGGTTGCCTGGTATTTCGCCACAGCCCTTGCCAAGCAATATGATTCCGCCCTGCCCTACATTACCGGCTGTCGGCTGGATAAATGGGTGCATAACAAAACCATTCAAAAGGCCGTAGAAAGCGACCGGATTCCAGCGGAACACAAGCAGACACTAAAACAATACCGTCTTTGAGGATCCGCAGTCGCCGCTTTTAGCCCTCAGTTGTCTGCTTCCTTGCAGACCGATAATGATTGCAAAAAGAAAGAAACCTGCCATCGAGGCCAGCAGAAAAAGCACTGGCCTGCGGTGACAGGTTTCTTATGTCAGTGGCACGCCAGTAGGTAAGACTGCCCAGCCTTTACCGTCAGCTTGATGCTGGCATCAGCACCCGGGTGGTATTCCAGCGGAGTGCCGAAGATGTCCGCGCTGCCTTCGGGGGCGGACACCCCAACGGCGCCAAGAGGCAGACGAATTACCACATCCTGTGTTTCCGCCGAAATCACGCCGACAAATACCTCACCCTCCCAGAACCGGGCGATAGCAACCACATATCCCTCCGCGTACAAAAACTTCATGCCGCCCTGCCGCAGCGCTTTATGGTCTGCTTTCAGGTGGGTCATGGTGTGAAGCAGGTGGTAAGCGCCGCACGATGGGATATCTTTGCTCCAGGGCATGGGATAGCGGCAGCCCTCGTTCGTTCCCAAAGTACCGCCAATTTCCGCTTCGTCTCCGTAGTAGATCGAAGCTGCGCCGGTGAGCAGAAACTGGAAAATCACCGCCCCCCGGTACGCTTCCGGCGTAATTCTGGGATTGTTGTGCAGGCGACTGGCGTCATGGCTGTCAAAGAGGTTGAACTGATTCTCCCACATCACGTAGGGCAGCTTGGCAAGATGCTCCAGAACCCGGTTTTTTACATCCCGCGCCGTCATCCGGTAGGGTACCTCCCGCAGGATGGGATTTCTCGCCATGAACAGATCCGGTTCTCCCAAAAACTGCCGGATCACTCTGCCGCAGCCGTAGTAGTTCATGGGGGCATCCCATTCGCTGCCCTGCAAATACTGGGCGCAGTCGCCCCAGTCCTCTGCCAGGATGTAGGCCTGTGGATTGACGGAACGGATGCTTTTCCGTATTTCCGGCCAGAGCGTGTGGGCAAGCTGAAGCTCGTCCTTTCTGCCGAAGGTATCTGCCACATCAAAGCGCCAGCCGTCAATGCTGTAGGGCGGCTTCAGCCACTTTTTTAGTACGGAATCTTCCCCGCGGTAGATCACCTCCCGCAGTGCTTGGGAGGTATAGTTGAGGGTCGGAAGGGTGTCCACTCCCAGCCATTTATGGTAGGTGTTGTCGGGAGCGAAGAAATAATATTCCCGTTCCGGGGAATCCGGATTATTGTAGGCGCCGGTGGATCTGTCGAAGAATGCCCCATCCCGGTTGAACCACTTGTGGGCAATGCCCGTGTGATTGATGGAGATATCCAGAATCAGCTTCATGCCGTTTTCGTGCAGCGCCTGACTCAGCTCTGCCAGCGCCTGATCGCCGCCCAGATGGGGGTCAACATGGAAGTAGTCCAGACAGTCGTACTTGTGTACAGATGGGGCGACAAAAATGGGGTTTAAGTAAAGTGCTGTCACGCCCAGTTCCTTCAGATAGGGAATCTTCTGCCGGATGCCCTGCAGGTCGCCGCCGAAAAAATCCATACAGTAGCCCTTCTCATAGGGCAGGGGCGTATCCTCCCAATGCTCCATGTGAATGGACGGGTGGCCATCCTGAGAGTATTCGCCGGTGCGAACATCATTTGTGGGGTCGCCGTTGCAGAACCGCTCCGGGAATATCTGGTAGAATACCGCATCCCTGACCCACGCCGGCTGAACATAATCGCATAGCAGTACGAAGTCATAGGTGTGATCCGGCACATAGGTGGTGATTTCTTTTTGAGTATAGAAATAGACAGCGTCCTCACAAACCAGATAAAAGTGGTATTGCATTCGGTTTTCCGTCATCAAAAGGGGAGCCTCATAATAGAGCAACCCTTTTTCTTCCTTACACCGGGTCATGGGGATCAGCTGCTCAACGCCGTTGGGAATTGTGCGCAGAAAAACGTGCTTCACCGGAGCGTTCCGGTAAAAGCGCAGCCGGATGGTGACAGTTTCAAATAGCTTTGGACAAGGGCTGCTGACAAAAGCGGCAGTTCCGTCACTATAGACGCTTTCCAGCCAAAGGGTATTTGGATCTTCCATTGACGAACCTTCCTTTTCTTCATTCTACGCCGCCATTGTATCAAAATAGCAGAAAAAGTAAAGAGCATAAACGCTGGGGCAAGCTGCACCTACCGAATCATATCAGATTGGCAATATCCAGAATCAGTCGTTCCGTGTCCTCCCAGCCGATGCAGGGATCGGTGATGGACTTTCCATAGATGCCCTCGCCGATTTTCTGGCAGCCACTCTCCAGATAGGATTCGATCATAAACCCCTTTACCATGGAGCGGATCTGTTCGCTGTGACGGCAGGTATAAAGTACATCCTTGCAGATCCGGGGCTGCTGATCATACTGCTTTGCGGAATTGGAATGATTGGCATCCACAATCAGCGCCATGTTCTGAAGCCCCTTGGCACAATAGGACTGATACAGGTGCTCCAGATCCTCGTAGTGGTAGTTGGGGTGAGACTCTCCGTGCTTATTCACATAGCCCCGAAGAATGGCATGCGCCAGTGGGTTGCCGGTGGTGTCCACCTCCCAGCCCCGATAGATAAAGGTATGGGGATGCTGGGCAGCGAGAATGGAATTCAGCATCACAGAAATATCGCCGCTGGTAGGGTTTTTCATGCCCACAGGGACGGCAATGCCACTGGAGGTGAGCCGGTGTTCCTGATTCTCAACACTTCGGGCGCCCACCGCGACGTAAGCAAGCAAATCGGAAAGATAACGGTAATTGTCTGGATACAGCATTTCGTCGGCTGTGGAAAGGCCTGTGTTTGCCAGTACGTTGGTATGAAGCCGGCGGATGGCAATGACGCCTTGCAGCATATCGGATTTGCGTTCCGGGTCAGGCTGGTGCAGCAGACCCTTATAACCGTCGCCGGTTGTACGGGGCTTATTGGTATACACCCGGGGAATCAAAATCAGCTTCTCTTTCACAGTTTCCTGCAGCTGTGCCAGACGCTGACAGTATTCCAGAACGGCGTCCTCACGGTCAGCGGAGCAGGGGCCAACAATCAGCACCATTCTGTCACTTTTCCCGGTGAAAACATCCGCAATCTCCGAATCCCGTTCTTCCTTGATTTTCGACAGAGTTGGAGTCAGGGGATATTGCTCCTTAATTTCCTTTGGGACAGGCAGTTTTCGCTTGAATTGCATATTTTTCATGTTGCTTCTTCTCTTTCTGCATAATGATTATGAAACGCTGTGGTCTGATTCAGTGCCTTGCACCGGTGTGCAGGGGAGGTGCTGCAGAATTTCCGGGAATATTCTACAACATTTCCCGGAAAAAGGGAAGCCCTAATTGGATAAAGAATCCGTGGAAGGATGCTTTTTCCCATATGGACATCCCTCGCAATCTGTGATATGCTATGGGTATCTCATAAGGAAAAGGTATCAGCGATGATGAGAAAGAGAAACATGATACTCCGTGCCTGGATGCTGCTATTGGCAGCGGTGCTGGTTCTGGGATATCTTCCCGGCTGCGGCAGGCAGAGACGAGTAACCAAACAGGTGGATACGACCACCATGGGAATCGATGTTGCCCGGTATCAGGGCACGATCAATTGGAAAAAAGTGGCACAATCGGACGTGGACTTCGCCATGGTTCGGATTGGCTATCGGGGTCAGACAGATGGTATCATCAAGGAAGACCCCAACGGTAGGTTTAATCTGCAGGAAGCGGCAAAAGCCGAAATCCCGCTGGGAGTTTACTTCTTTTCCACCGCAATCAGTGCGGAGGAAGCCAGAGAAGAAGCCGCGTGGGCAGCGGAGCTGCTTTCCGGATATCCGATTACATATCCCGTCGTCTTTGACTGTGAGGGCTTCCGGGAGCCCGAAAGCAGGCAGTATGGTATGAGCAAGCAGGAACGCACGGACATAGCGCTGGCCTTTCTGGAGACCATAGAAAAGCTGGGATACGAGGGAATGTTCTATGCCTCCAAGCGGGAATTGGAGGCGGAGAATGATTGGGAAACCTCCCGCATTGACGCAAAGTACAAAATCTGGGTAGCGCAGTATCCGGCGGAACCCTATCCACAGACGCCCCAGTCCAACTATGGAGGTAAGCATCATATGTGGCAGTATTCCACCAATGGCACAATTCCTGGAATTTCGCAGTCTGTGGATCTGAACATTGCCTACTTTGGATATGACGGGATTGAGCCGGCTAAAGGCAAAAATCCGCCGGCAGAGGTAGAGGCCGACATCGAGGCAATGATGACCTTTGAGGAGGTATCCGAGGATGTCACAGCAAAAGATGAAACCAACCTGCGAAATATTCCCAGTCAAGGGGAGGATAGTCTGGTACTGCGCACGCTGAAAAACGGAGAAGTCGCGCAGCGCATAGCCATCAGCAGCAGCGGCTGGTCAAAGCTGCTGTATGAGAACAACGTGTATTATGCGGTATCCAGCTATTTAACCACGGATCTGAACTACCAAACGCCTTCCGAGCGTGAGGATACGGATGGAATACAGACACAATTCACACCGGTCAATGAAACAGTGACAGCCAAAAAACTGGTAAATTTACGGAAGCTGCCCAGTGTGGAAATGGAAGAAGCTGTGGTTATAGCCCAGCTGAAGAATGGGGACACCGCTACAAGGCTTGGAATCAGCGACAATGGCTGGTCAAAGCTTCGCTATCAGGGGGAAATCTGTTATGCGGTCAGCAGTTATCTGAAAGTGACCGGGCAGAGCGATACAGAGAATACACCGGTCGATGAGGATACTCCTGCGGGCGAGACGGTCGAAATCCAGACCCAGTTTGAACCCATTCAAGATCGGGTAACCGCAAAGGTGGAGGTGAATCTGCGGACACTTCCCAGTGTTGAGGATCCCAGATGCGCAGTTGTGGCCACATTGAAAAACGGAGAGGTGGTTGACCGAACAGGAATCAACAGAGACGTAGGCTGGTCCAGAGTGGAGTATCAAGGTCAGACATTGTATTGCGTCAGCAATTATCTGACGGCAGCGCAATAGGGAAATGGTCAGCCTTGTCACATTGCGAAAAAAGCATACCACAAAAGGAATTAGCGGTTGACAAATCGGGAAACCTATGCTAGAATAGGCGAGTCGTCAGGTGGTGACGCCAAATGGGCGAGTGGTGGAATTGGTAGACTCGCTAGATTCAGGTTCTAGTGTTCACTGCGGACGTGCGGGTTCAAGTCCCGCCTCGCCCACCAAAAAATAAAAGGACATCCGTTGGATGTCCTTTTATTTTTTGAATTTCACCAGTTCACCACAGAACGCGGCACAAGAGGGGAGGGGGAACGACAGGGATCAAATCAGCTTTCCCAGCAAAAAGCCAATCAGAAAACATAGTAACCCCAGTGCTGCAAATTCCCACGGATTTCTTAGATATTTCACCCGGACTACTTTCCGAATGACTGGCTTTTCCACAACTTTTTCTACGATACGATCCACTTTTTTCACCATGTTCAGAACAATTGGCGCTTCTTCATATACTGGCTTGCGACCGGTTGCCAGATATTCAACCTCTGTATCCAATGCGTCTGCAAGCTTGATAAGATGAATCGTATCGGGGCTGGTCAGGTCGTTTTCCCATTTGCTGATCGCTTGCCGGGAAATACCGACGGCGTCAGCAAGTTGCCCCTGTGAGATATTCTTTGATTTTCTTAATTCTGAAATTCTCTCTCCGATTGACATAAATTATCTCCAAATCATGTCAACTATTAGTTGCATTCATAATAATTACTAACTTTTTTCAAAATCCAGTTTGGAAAGGGGATTCGCTTCAGAAGCTATTTTCAATTCCGTATTTTCAATGTGCGTATAGATCTGCGTTGTATTCAGGTTCTCATGTCCCAGCACTTCCTGAACGGTTTTGACATCCACACCGCCGGAAAGCATCATGGTCGCAGCAGTATGGCGAAGCTTATGCGCAGAGAACTGCGTAGAATCCAATCCTGCCTGTAGGAGTGCCTTTTTTACAAGTCGGTGCACAGCCGTTACGCTGATCCGGTTATTATCTCTGGAACCAAAAAGTGCACGGTTATCAGAGAGAACCTTTTTGTTCCGCTCTTGGAGATAAGCGTCAATTGCTTTTCGGCAAGCTGTTCCAAAATAGACAAATCGTTCCTTATTGCCTTTTCCGACCACACGAATTCTGTCCTCATAGACATCCGTCAGATTCAGGCCGACTAACTCACTGCGGCGAATCCCGCAGTTTAGAAATAGCATCAGAATGGCATAGTCCCGTTTTTCGTTCTGGCCGGAGACAGCCTGCAGTAGCGCTGCCGATTGCTCCATAGTAAGATATTTGGGCAGGCTTTTCCGAAGCTTTGGATATTCCAGCTCCACAACCGGATTATCCTCAAGTTGCTTTGTTCTAACGGTCAGATACTTGTAAAAGGACTTAATGGACGACAGCTTACGTGCCCGAGCAGCCGGCGAGATTCCATAGTCCGGCGCTTGGGATTCCGTGTGGATCGCACGATCATTGGCCAAATAGGAAAGGAAATCAAAAATATCCGAAGTATCGATCCCGCGGATAAATTCCAGATCCACGTCCTGAATATCAATATCTTCCAATTTCGTTGTCATTGGCATTTCGTTTCTCATCAGCTTCATGAACCGCAAGAACATTCTCAGATCCAGATAGTATTCCGAAATCGTAAGCGGAGATTGGCCTTTGATAGTTTCGTGATAGATCAGAAAATCCCGTAAAATTTGCGGGCAGTCAGCATAGCGCTTCATTGAATCATACCTCCTGAGGTGTTCTTATGATATTATAGCACATCCGGTCTCTGAACGCAACAAAATTTTTATTTTGTTGCGTTCGATGCCGCCGTATCGGATGAGGCTGTTTCCCCGATCAGCCAGCAGAATTTGGGGCACCACGCTTCCGGCCTGTCCCCCACTTCTTTTCTTATCTTTCAATTTCAATCAATCATAAGCACATCTCAATGATTGGATTCTTCGCTACAATTGCGTCTTCGCATAAGAGGCAGTTCTATTGGCTGCAAATCCCGCTGGGAACTGGCAATCTCCATTCCAAAGCAGAAGCCTTTGGAATGCCCCGTTTCTCTACTCCGTACTCGATTCAACTGCGAAATATTCCGGTGTATTCCACCGAATTTCTTCTTTACTTTTCCGGCAATTTTCGCTACAATAGGGGTACGACTATTTTGAATGGAGGAGTTCTTATGGGCGTTAAAAGAATTGGTGTCCTAACCAGCGGAGGAGATGCACCTGGCATGAATCCCTGCGTCCGTGCTGTAGTTCGTACTGCTCTCTACCATGGTTTGGAATGCTATGGAATACGGCGCGGATGGAATGGCCTGATTTCTGGCGATATCGTGAAACTGGACGAGAAAAGCGTCTCCCACACGATCAACAGAGGCGGTACCATTCTCTATACAGCTCGCAGCAAGGAATTTATGACCGAGGAGGGTCAGCGAAAAGCCGTATCTACCTGCAAATTTCTGGGCTTGGATAGCATCATTGCCATTGGCGGCGACGGCACCTTCCGCGGCGCCCGTGCGCTGAGCAAATTTGGCATCAATGTAATCGGCATTCCTGGAACGATTGATAACGATATCAGCTGCACCAACTATTGCATTGGCTTTGATACCGCGGCAAATACCGCAATTGAGTGTATCGATAAGCTGCGCGACACCATGCAGTCCCATGAGCGTTGTTCCGTCGTGGAAGTAATGGGGCGTAATGCCGGGTACCTTGCCATGTACGTCGGGCTTGCCGTCGGCGCAACCGCTGTTCTGGTTCCTGAGGAGCCGATTGATTTTGAGAGAGACGTTGTGGAAAAAATCCGCAAGGCACGTCTGAACGGGTTTACGCACTACATGATCGTTGTTGCAGAAGGAGCCGGTTCCGCCTCTGACATTGCCGCCCAGATCAAAGAAGCAACCGATCTGGATCCCCGTGTTACCGTGCTGGGACATATCCAGAGAGGCGGTTCACCTACCGGACGGGATCGGGTGAACGCTACCAAAATGGGATATCTGGCGGTAGAGCTCCTGTTGCAGGGCAAGACAAACAGAATTGTCTGCACCCATGACGGTGGATTTACAGATGTAGATATTGATGAAGGCCTGGCAATGAAAAAGGGCATCCAAAAGATGGAAGTAGACGTGCTCGCGGCCATGACCGGCATCTGATTTCCCTTCTAAATACTGACTGCGGTGAACACAGCAAGTGCTCACCGCAGTTTTTGCACATATAAAAAGCGGAGTCTGCCGGCCTTGCGTCGGCAGACTCCGTTATGCTTTGGGATGGCACTTGTCATAGACGGTTTTCACCTTTTTGTTCACCATGGAAGCATACAACTGCGTAGATGAAATGTCGCTATGTCCCATCAACTCCTGCAGAGCGCTGAGATCTGCTCCATTTTCCAACAGGTGAACCGCAAAACTGTGACGAAGGGTGTGCGGCGTGATATCCTTCTCGATTCCCGCCTTCCCCTGATAGTATTTCAAGATCTTCCAGAAGCCCTGACGGCTCATACGCATACCGCTGATGTTCACAAACAGCGCATTTTCAGTCGGATTGGATACCATCAAAGGACGTACATCCCTTATGTAAACGCCCAAAGCTTTGAGCGCCGCCGGATAGAGGGGAATTGCTCTGGTTTTTTTGGAGTTTCGACACCATACGATACTAAGTTCCAGATTCACGTCCTCCACATTCAAGTCAATAAGTTCCGTAACTCGAATGCCCGTGGCATACATGACCTCCAGCATTGCCTTATCCCGCAACCCCTTGGCATCCTCGGAAGAAGGCTGCGACAAGAGAAGCTCCACTTCCCTGCCCGTCAAAATCTGGGGTAGTTTCCTTTCTCCCCGGTCGACATGAATGCGATCGGTAACAGGCGACACCTCCAGAAAGCCGGACGAAACAGCATACGCGTAGAAGTTCTTGAGGCTTGCAAGTGCACGAGAAGCCGTAGCGCCGGATTTTCCCTGCTCCTGGAGGTAAGTCAGATACGCGCTGATATTCAATTGCGTCGCGTCCAGAATATCAGAATGCTCATTGCGTTCCAGCCAGTCGGAAAACTGGCGAATGTCACGCATATATGAGGCAACCGTATTCGCAGACGCCTGCTTTACCTTTGTCAGGTAGTTTTCATAAACATGAATTAAGTCCAGCATGAAACAGCTTACCAATTAACCTTTCATAGATTCTATCAAACACGCAAAATATGGTGAAATGATGCGATAGTCCAAACATGAGGCGAGTACAACGATACATCCGGCGGCAAGTGTTGGAAGCCATCGAGACATTGGCGGCACCATAAGAGAATGCAGCCAGTACCAATAAAGAACCGGAAGTACGGCACAGTCGCCGAACAGAAGGAAATATCGAACCAGCCATCCGCCGGAGGGAAAACTGAGAAGAAACCCCAGCGAAAGAAAAGAGAACAAAAAAGCCTTGCAGAAGCAGATTGGATAGACGACCCAGAGCAAGGAGACCAGCAAGGCAAACGCGGACAGCAGGAAAGGCAAATAAGCTGCGCATAGCAGACCAACGATCGACACAGGAGCAAAAATGCAGCTGCGCATCAGCGAAAACAAATGATCTCTGGCAATCCAGAAACAAAAAATCCCGCAAAGAAGGCCACAAAACCAGAAGATTGCAAGAATACAGGCTGCCCCCTTGCGATGGCGCACATCCACACCAGACGCAACATCACGAATCAAGAAACACCCTCCCCGACCAATTCTGAGATGGAATTTCCTGCTTATGAAAAAAGGGAAACCAGATAAAACGATACAGCAGAATGTCAAACTTTCTACACATCCATACTATACTCCATTTCTTATATAAATTCAAGCATTTTTAGCCAAAAATGCTTTTTTTGTAAATAATGACGGATAGTTATGTAAACATTATTATGTTAACCCGCCTTGATGATAGGGTGGCATTCTTTACCATTTCCAACTATTTCTCCTATATATTGCGGTGTGCAAAGCTGTCACACACTAAATATTGGATTTGCAGGGATTCCTGCAAATCCAATATGCCGGGTAAATTTTGTTTACCGCGCTTGCGAGCGCAGTTCTTCTACCGGTATTTTTTATGTCGATGCCGTTTTTTACCGTCACCTCCCCTTCCCATTCCCAGCAGAAATACCGTTCCGCATCCACCCAATATGATGAGCGCTGTTGTCAGAACCCCATGGTACTGCCCACCAAAGAACAATGCCGTAATTGCCAGCAGAGACAACAGATACAACCCCCCTGCCATCATGCACACGGCGAGCCTTCGCCGCTTAATCGCCGCGCAGGCGACGGTTGCTCCCATCATGGACGAGATCAGAAGCAGCGCCAGAATCCCATATCCGATCCGCTCCCAGGGTATTGTCTCCGAATTGACCAGTTTTGCCAGAATCACCGACAGTACCAGTGTAAAAGCGATACTGAAGCCGGTTCCCAGCGCAAGCCCTGCCGGCATGGAAAGCGCTTTGCCTGTCACTTTACGATTGACGGTCATGCTCCTCTCCCCCTTTCCCTTCATCCTATTCCCTGTATCAAAAAAAAGAACCAGGACAGGCGGAAACCTGTCCTGGTTTTATGCAACTATCACGGTTTATACTTCTACATCCACGTTCTTTTTCCGTTGCTCCTGCGCGTCCGTGACGGCACGGAATTTCATCCGGGTGTCACGAACCTCGTCCAAGGCCTTGGAAACAACCTCCTCCGTCTGACGCAGCGACTCATCCATATACTCATTGGCCGCCTTCCTGAGCTGGTTGATACGTTCTTGGGTCTGAGCAACCAGTTCTTCACTCCGTTTTTTGGCCTCCATATAAATTGCCTCTTTGGTGACCATCTGCTTTGCTTTTTCCTGAGCATCCCGGAGAACGTTCTCTGCCTCCCGGCGCGCCTGACCGACAATCTCCGTCCGGGATTCTACAATCGCACGAGACTGCTTGATCTCGCCGGGCAGCTGCGCCAAAATTTCGTCCAGCATATCCAGCACGCGATCCCGCTCCAGAATACACTTGTCCGCTGCCAGGGGCATGGAACGCGCATCCTGCACCATATCGTACAATGCACCGATAATGTCTTCCGTACTACGATCCGCCATAACAGTTTCCTCCTTAATTTCGGTTTTTCCTGCTCTCTATTCTTTCCTGAAAGTCCGCAATAATTTCACTTGGCAGCAATTCCGACAGATCGCCGCCATAGGTTCCAAGTTCCTTCACCAGACTGGAACTGAGATACATATACTGGCTGTCTGCCGTCAGAAACATGGTATCCAGCTCCGGATTCATTTTGCGGTTGATCAAAGCCATCTGAAATTCTGTCTCGAAATCCGAAACGGCTCGAAGACCCTTGATGACCACACAGCTGCCACGGCGGCGGGCGTACTCCGCCAGCAGCTCGTTGGAGCTGTCTACCTCAACATTCGGTAGATCCCCTGTGACGCGCCGAATCAGTTCAACACGTTCTTCCTGTGTGAACATTGGATTTTTCCCTGCATTCACCATTACACAGACAATCAACTTGTCAAAAATGCTGGCAGCCCGGCGGATAATGTTCAGGTGTCCGCTGGTAACAGGATCAAAGCTGCCCGGATAAATTGCTGTCTTCATAGAAAAACCACACGCCGCTCAGAGCTTCCGATAGATCGCCAGCAGCGTTTTCCCGTATTTGTAATCTTTGGAGCGCTGGTAGCCTTCAAATTCCAAAGGCAGATCTTTGCCAAGCGGGCGCTCTGTGACTATTATACCATCGGATTGCAAAATGTCAATTTCCATGATGCGTTTTATTGCATTTTCCAGATAGACTTCCGCATAGGGTGGATCCAGAAAAATGATGGAAAATTGTTCCCGACACCGATTCAGGTAGTCCATATAGTCGCAACGGATAACCTGCCCGTCCTGTGCCAGTTTTGTCCGCTTCAGGTTTTCCTGAATCAGTTTGCAGGCGTCCTCTCTGGCATCCACAAACACGGCGCGCTGCGCGCCTCTGCTGAGGGCTTCAATGCCCAGCTGGCCGGTTCCTCCGAACAAATCCAGAACATTGGCGCCGGGAATTTCAAAGTTGATGATGCTGAACAGTGCTTCCTTTACACGATCTGCCGTGGGTCTTGTCAGCATTCCTTCCGGGGTTTTCAACTGTACACCCCGAGCTTTTCCGGTTATCACACGCATAGACACAGTCTCCTAGCCTTGTTTGTTTTGAAAATGTGCAAAGACGGAAGCGGCAGCATCCTTGGGAAGCAAACGCTCCAATTCCGGAAGCGTTGCCTGTCCGATAGCGCTCAGGGACTTGAACTGTCTCAGCAGTTCCTGCTTACGCTTTGGGCCAATGCCCGGAATTTCATCCAATTCCGAATATTTCAGCCGTTTACTGCGCAATTGTCGGTGATAGGTAATGGCAAAGCGGTGGGTTTCCTCCTGAATAGTACCAATCAGAGAAAAGATCGCCTGATTGTTGTCAATTTGAATCTCCTGTCCGTCAGGCGTAACCAGTGCCCGGGTGCGGTGCCGGTCATCTTTGACCATGCCGAATACAGGAAAACGCAAATTCAGTTCTTCCAGCGCAGATACAGCCACTCTGGCATGGTTGACACCACCGTCAATCAGCAGCAGATCCGGCGCTTCCGCAAAGCCCGTATCTCCCGCCTGGTAATGGGTGAAGCGGCGTTTCAGAACCTGACGCATGGAGGCGTAGTCGTCCTGATTGTCCAGGCCCTTCAACTTGAACCGCTTGTAGTCGCTTCTGCTGGGTTTTCCGTTCCGGAATACCACCATGCTGGCAACGATATCCGTTCCGGAAATGTTAGAGATATCAAAGGATTCCATTCGCTGGGGCGGATTCATGGACAGCATTTTCCCAAGTAGGGCAAGGGTCGCGCTCACCCGCTCCTCTTTCCCGGTTACCCGTATAGCTTCCTCCAATGCGTTTTTGCACGCCAGTTCCACAAGACGGGCATTATCTCCCCGCTGAGGCGTGTGCAGTTTTGGCCTGCGGCCATACTTCTGCTCCAGAAGCTGCGCAAACAGCTCGGCATCCTCTATGGCAAAGGGAAGCAAAATCCGTTTCGGCGCCATCCCCCGGCTGAGATAGAACTGCTTCATCAGAGTGGAAACTGCCTCCGCCTTTTCATCCGGCCGCGGGAATACTTCGTATTCCTTGTCAAGAAGATTTCCACCGGAGAAATGGAGGACGGCGAAGCAGGCTTTTGCCTCGGTTTCGCCGTACCCGATTACGTCCGTATCTGCCAAAGCGCCCGCGGTGACCAACTGCTTTTGCCCCAGATTTTCTACGGCGTTCAGCCGGTCTCGCAGACTGGCGGCCAGCTCAAACTGAAGCTTATCTGCCGCCTGTAGCATCTGCTGTTGGATTTGGTCTGCCACGGCCTTGTAATTTCCCCGCAGCAGTTCCCGCGCCTGAAGCATGGTTTCCCGATATTCCGTACAGCTTTTGCTTTCCTGACACCAGCCGGCGCATTGATTCATGTGGTAATTCAAGCAGGGTCTGTCCTTCCCCACATCTCTGGGAAACTGCTTGTGACAGCCGGGAAGCTTAAGAGTCAGGCGCAGAGCCTCTACTACGTCATGGGTAACGGAGCGTCCGCCGTAGGGGCCAAAATACTCGGCTCCATCATCGCTCACTTTGCTGACCAGCGTAATGGTAGGATAAATTTCCCGCATATCCAGCCGCAAGTAAGGATATCCCTTGTCATCCTTCAGAAGAATATTATATTTTGGCAGATAGCGCTTAATCAGAGAGCACTCCAAGACCAGTGCTTCAAATTCGGAGGCAGCGACAATTACGTCAAAATGGTGTATCTTACTGACCATCACGCGGGTTTTGGGGGTATGGGAGGCGGTGTCCTGAAAATACTGACTGACGCGATTTTTCAGCTTTTTGGCCTTGCCTACGTAGATCACCTTATCGGTCTGATCCCGCATGATATACACTCCCGGTGTATAGGGAAGGCTCAGCGCCTTCTCTTTCAGCTCCTCAAAGGTCACAAAATCCCTCCTGCCATTTTTGCGAAAAAGTGCCGCCCCAATGCATTCCCGGGCACTGAGGCGGCTAAGGAAGCTCTGAATAAATCGGCAAGCGCTGGCAGCGGATCTTTTGCCGCAGACGATTTGTTCAGAGGTTCCCTAAGTAAAAATGATGTTAATAAACGTCCCGCTGGAGCAGTGCTTCCAGTGCGTTCACGGCGGCCTCAGCATCTGAGCCAACGGCACTCAAAGTTACCGTTGTGCCGGTGACAATACCCAGAGACATAATGCCCAGAAGGCTCTTGGCGTTCATTTTGCGGCTTCCGGACTCCAGCCAGATGCTGCTCTCGAATTCATTGGCCTTCTGCACAAAGTAGGTTGCCTGCTTGTTGTGAAGACCGGATTCGCAACGAACGACGACTTCTTTACTAAACATAATTTCACTCCTTTTCACCGTGCCCGGCAGGGCACGACGGGTCTGCCTATATCATAGCATTTTTACCGAAAAAGTCAACTTGTTTTCGTCCTGTTTTCACAAGAAGCAGGCAACTATTCTGTCTTTTCTTGTTGAAAACGTTTCCAATTGGCAAATAGACAGGAAGATCAACGAAATTCTGCGATGGTCACGCCGTCTTCTCCCTCACCGTACTGCCCCAGGCGGAACTGTTTGACGAACTTATTTTTCTTCAATGCCTGCTGAACAGCCGCGCGGAGAGTGCCGGTGCCCTTGCCGTGGATGATGCGCACCTGAGTGAGATTTGCCCGCATAGCTTCATCCAGATACCGCTCCAGAACGCAGACTGCCTCAATGGCATCCATTCCCCGCAGATCCACTTCCGTGGGCATGGCACTGAGCTTCATCTCCCGACCGGAGTGCTGGGGATGGGCGCCCTTCTGCTTGTAAGGATTCTCGTTTTCGAGAAGGTAGACCTCATCCTGCCTTGCTGCCATTTTCAGAATTCCCGCCTGAAGCTGAAGCGTCCCGTCTTTGTTGATGGCGATGACGCTGGCCTTTGTACCCAGCTTGAGCAGTTCCACGGTGTCTCCCACCAGAATTCCCCGGCTGGGCTTGGGACGCTCCTTCTGGGGCTGGGACGTATGGAGCTTCTCCTCTACTTCATTCAGGTTCCGGCGCAGCTCTGCCTGCCGCTGGTTCAGGCCGGTGGTGTCTGCGCTGTCCTGAAGCTGCTTTTTCATTGCCTTCAGCTCTTCGCTGGCCAGATTGGCAGCAGCACGGGCTTCTTCGATAATATGCTGAGCTTCCCTCCGGGCGGATTCCATAGCCTTGTCCTTTTCCCGGCGAAGCTGCTCCTGATATTCCACGCTTTGCTGCTTAATTTTTGCAGTCTCCTGTCGGAGCCGTTCCGCCTCCTGCCGGGCGGATTCCATCTGCTGACGCTGCTGCTCCAGCTGAGACAGCACATCTTCAAAATCCTTGTCACTCTTGTCCACCAGATCGTCGGCCTCCTTGAGGATTTCCTCCGAAAGCCCCAGCTTGCGGGAAATGGCGAAGGCGTTGGATTTACCGGGGATACCGATCAGCAGTTTATAGGTAGGGCGCAGGGTTTCTACATCAAACTCGCAGGAGGCGTTCATTACGCCCTTCGTCCGCATGGCGTAGAGTTTCAATTCCGCGTAGTGGGTAGTGGCGACAACGTGACTTCCCATTTTCCGGCAGAATTCGATGATGGCGGTGGCCAGAGCCGCACCCTCCGCCGGGTCGGTTCCTGCGCCCAGCTCATCGAACAGCACCAGCGTCCGGTCGTCGCACTGGGCGACCACATCCACGATGGTACGCATATGGCTGGAGAAGGTGGACAGGCTCTGGGCAATGGACTGCTCATCGCCGATATCCGCCAGAATCGCGTCAAATGTAGACAAAACGCTGCCATCTCCCGCCGGGATGTGCAATCCGCACTCCGCCATCAGGGTCAGAAGGCCTACGGTCTTCAGCGTCACAGTTTTGCCGCCGGTGTTGGGGCCGGTGATAATCATGGTATCAAAGTCCGTGCCAAGCCGAACGGTAATGGGAACCACGGTCTTGGGATCGATCAGCGGATGACGCGCCTTGCGCAGCTCTACCCTGCCCTGATCGTTCATGATTGGCGTGCCCGCCCGCATCTGGTAGCTTAGCTTTGCCTTGGCAAAAATCACGTCCAGCTGCACCAACATCTGGTAGTCCAGTTCGATGGCTTCCCGATAGCTGGCGGCCTCTGCGGACAGTTCCGCAAGAATCCGCTCGATTTCTTTCTTTTCCTTCAGCTCCAGCTCCCGCAGGGCGTTGTTGGCATTGACCGCGGACATGGGCTCAATAAAGTAAGTAGAGCCGGTAGCAGAAACGTCATGTACCAGACCAGGCACGTCGTTTTTGCATTCGCTTTTCACAGGGACCACATACCGCCCCTGACGAATGGTGATGATGGGTTCCCGGAGAAATTTGGAATAGGCAGGAGACGAGATGACTTTTTGCAGACTGTCCCGGATTTTTCCGGACTGAATGCGCATATGCCGGCGGATGTCCGCCAGATCCGCAGATGCATTGTCCGCAATCTCTTCCTCAGACAAAATCGCGCCGAAGATTTTGTCCTCCAGATATTTATTGGGCGTCAGCGCGTGAAACAGAGGATCCAGCACCGTCTGTTTGTCATCCTCGGACACATACCCCTGAATGGAGCGGGCGCAGCGGAGAATCCCCGCAATACGCAGCAGCTCTTTGGGTTGTAAACTCCCACCCCGTTCCGCCCGCTCCAGAGACGCAGACACGTCCGTCACATCCCCAAATACAGGGTTACCTTTCCGGTCACACAGATCGGAAGCTGCCGTAGTCTGCTGAAGCAGCAGTTCCACCTCTTCCAGATCGGAACTGGGCTTGAGCCGCAGACAGGCTTCCTTTCCGCCGATGCTGCCTGCACAGGCAGATAAAAGCTGCAAAACCTGAGGAAGTTCCAGCTTTTGCAGGGATTTTTCATATAATTCAGACATGATGATCTCCTATAGATAGCGATTTGTAGAAATCCAGGGTGGAAAAGCCCCGCTCCAGCTGGGTAGCCAAGTATGCTTCGGTCAAATCAGCCAGTTGATCAAGGGCTTCTGCCCCAATCCGGAAAGCAAACAGGCGTTTCGGATCGCACAGGCAGATATAGCGCATGGCTTCCAAAACGGCTGGCGTCACCGGCAGACGAATTCCGGTGGACTCCGGACTGCGGCAGTTTTCGCATTCCAGCTGCCCTGCCCGCAGGTCAAATCGGGTTGGGTTCTGATTGCCGCAGATATGGCAGCCGAAAAGATCCGGCGTAAAACCGGACAAACAGGCCGCACGAAGTTCGAACACCGCCTTGATCTGGGCTTCCGGCAAATGCAAATTGGTCAGGGCATAGAGACTGTTCAGCAGCAGCGACTGTAATTCCGGATTGGGCAGATCCTCCTGAGACAGCACCTCGGAAACCTGTGCAAAATAAGTACCCAAAGACAATTTCGTCAGTTCCCGGCGCAAAGCGGAGAACAGCTCTATGGAGTGGGCTTCGTTGATGGTATACTGCCCCCGGTATTCAAACAGGGTAAATTCGCCATAGGCCAGCAGCTGGCAGGAGGCGGTCAGGGGGCTGTTTTTTCGTCGCAGCCCCCGGGCCTTCACCGTCAGCCTGCCGTGACGGCGGGTCAGCAGCGTCAGCAGGGCGTCCCGGTCATTGTAGTCCGTGACTCTCAGGACGATGCCCTGGATCGTCAAATACATATTGTGCCTCCGATTTTGCCTGCTTACTGTACATGAGGTAAGCCTCCGGCGCGCCGGTGTCCAGAAACAGCTGCCAATAATCCTTTGCGTTCATCCTGATCCCTCCCGGAGATAGGATTTGCGATGCAGGCAGTTTTACAACTGGAAATTATTCGCTGTAGCCAAAGTTGCGTACCAGAAAATCGCTGTCGCGCCAGTTTTCCTTGACCTTGACCCAGGTGGTGAGGTAGACCTTGGTACCCATAAATTTCTCACAGTCCTCCCGGGCAAGGGACGAAATCTTCTTCAGCATGGCACCCTGCTTGCCGATGATAATGCCCTTGTGGCTGGCCTTTTCGCAGTAAATCGTGGCGTCAATATCGATGATGCCGTTGTCCCGCTCGGAAAAACGGGTAATTTCTACCGCAGTACCATGTGGGATTTCTTTGTCCAGGCACCACAACAGCTTTTCCCGGATAATTTCCGCCATGACCTGACGCTCCGGCTGGTCGGTAGTCATGTCGTCCGGGAACAGGAACGGGCCTTCCACAGCGTATTTTTCACATTCCGCCAGCAGCTCATCCACCCCATCTCCGGTTTTTGCGGAGATGGGGATAATGGCATCAAATACGCCGGTAGCGGAATAAGCGGCAATCACCTCCAGCAGCTTGTCCTTCTCCACCGTGTCGATCTTGTTGATGGCGAGAATTGCCGGGCAGCGGGTGCCGCGGATGCGCTCAATCAGCGCCTCCTCCTGCACGCCCACGGAGGGAATCGGCTCCACCACCAGAATGGTGGCGTCTACATCGGATATGGATTCCCGGACGGTATTGACCATGTAGTCCCCCAGTTTGGTACGGGCTTTGTGGTAGCCGGGGGTGTCCACAAAGACAAGCTGAAGCTTGTCCCTGGTTACAATGCCGCAGATCCGATTGCGGGTGGTCTGAGGCTTGTTGGATACGATGGTGATTTTTTCGCCGACCAGATAGTTGGTCAGGGTGGATTTCCCCACATTGGGGCGTCCGGCAATGGTAATAATGGCAGTTTTTGTATTCATTTGCTTCTCCTGTAAATCTTTTCAGTCTCGGCTCATGCCCCGGATTCCGGCGGCGATTGTCTCTTCCCTGCCGCGCATCTGCTTCTTTTGTTCGCCCTCGTCCAGATGGTCGTAGCCCAGCAGGTGCAGCATGGAATGGATGGTCAGGTAGCCAACCTCCCGACGGGTGGAATGTCCAAATTCTTCCGCTTGTGCAATCGCCCGTTCCAAGCTGATGCACATATCTCCCAGCGGAACCAGTCCCGTCTCGGGGTCTTGATATTCCGTCCAGTCCTGAGGCGGATTGCCGGCCTCCAGCTGGAACATGGGAAAGCTTAATACATCCGTCGGCCGGTCAATCTGACGGCTTTCCCGGTTGATGGTCTGAATGCCTGCGTCGTCCGTGACCAGCACGTTGATTTCGCACCGCGCGGTAACGCCCTCGGCCTTCAGAGTCTCCTGAATGCACTTGCGGATAATACTGCTGATGGTGAACTTCTGCAGGCTGAGCTGCTCAAATACCAGATTGATTTTGTGATTCATTTCATTTTTTCCTCTTATATTGCCCGCTGAACTGCTGGGGCTTTTTCAGAGCCGGTTTTTGGCCGGCCTTCTCGTATGCGTTGATAATTTCCTGTACCAGTGCGTGCCGCACCACATCCGCTGCCGTCAGGCGGCAAATAGCGATATCCTTCACGCCGTCCAGTACCCGGATGGCGTCTTTCAGACCGGATACCTTGTCCTCAGGCAGGTCGATCTGGGTCACGTCTCCGGTAATGACAATCTTGGAGCCGAAGCCCAGCCGGGTCAGGAACATTTTCATCTGCTCCCGGGTGGTGTTCTGGGCTTCGTCCAGAATAATAAAGCTGTCGTCCAGTGTGCGGCCGCGCATATAGGCCAGCGGTGCCACTTCAATGGAGCCGCGCTCCTGATATTTCTGGAAGGTTTCCGCACCCAACATATCGTACAGAGCATCATAAAGGGGGCGCAGATAGGGATCCACCTTATTCTGCAGATCTCCCGGCAGAAAGCCCAGCCGCTCCCCTGCTTCCACAGCGGGACGGGTCAGGATGATTCGGTTCACCGTCCGCTCCCGGAAGGCCGCCACCGCCGCCGCCACTGCCAGATAGGTCTTGCCGGTACCGGCAGGACCGACACCAATGGTAACGGTGTTGGACTGGATGGCGCGCATATAGCGCTGCTGACCCACGGTTTTCGCCTTGATGGGTTTCCCCTTGGCGGTGATACACACAACGTCTCTGGTCATCTGGGCAACCTGCTGGTCGTTCCCCTCGTTTACCAGAGTAATCAGGTAGCGAACCCGCTGCTCGTCAATGGTTTCCCCCTTGGATGCCAGCGTCAACAGTCCCTCCAGAGTGCGCACCGCCTTATCCACCATTTCCTCTTCCCCGGACACCCGCAAATCTGTTCCCCGGTTGACCACCTGTACGTTCAACGCGTCTTCAATCCGCTTTACATTTTCGTCAAAGGAGCCGAATACCGTAATCAGGTCTTCAACCCGCTCGGCGTTAACGATTCTCTCCGTCTGTTTTGCCATTTGTATCTCCTATCTGTTCCGGTTTCACCTTGCCGATCATCTCCGTGCAGACATAGCTTCCCCGAAGTTGGAAGACATCGCCGCTGCGGCTGACCGTGTGTGACTCATGCAAAATCTGGCCGGCAATCATCTGACGCTTCAGATATTGCCGGGCAAAGTCGCTCAGAGCGGCAGCAGCTTCCGCCTGCTGAATCTGTGCTTCTTCCGTGTCATAGTGCTGATAGCTGTCTACACAGATGGCCACCGGCAATCGGAACCCACCAGGCAAGGTGAGATAATATTCCTTATACATTCTACCACAACCAGTATCCGAAATTCCACTATCTTTCCAAAAAAAGATACGTTTTTTTCCGAGAAGCAGGCTGTAGCTATGTTTCACATCGCCGGGATCGCCTCTGCGCAGGAATGCGGCGGGCGTAACGACCTCCAAATCCCGCCGAGTCTGCGCCAGAATCTCTCCCTCCGCGTGGGTTGCCTGAATACAGATGCCGCAGTCCGTGTACCCGGAAATCAGGACCTGCCCTGCCGTTACCGCCTGTCCCGGCCGTACCAGCCCGGTTCCCCGGGTCACAACGCTGGTAAGGACATACCCGTCTCTGGCAGCGACAATGCTGGCTACCGCGCTGTTATCCGGTTCTTCCGTTACGGTTGATCGTTCCCTGACGGATACAACGGCGATACAACCGCTGGTATTCACCCCAGCCCATTGCAGCTGCGGAACCGCGTCCAACAAGGCATTTTTGACCCGTTCGCTTCGGACAGCCCGTCTGGACGCGCCAAAACGGATGCCGCTTCCCTCCGCTGCCGCCAGAATCCGGTTGGTTGGGACAAGCTGGTTTCCCTCTACACGGACAAACAGCACCCGCGTCGGCAGAATGCAGCTTCCCAGCGCCAGAATGCCGATTCCCAAAAGCAATAATTTCCGGCGCAGTAATTGGCGAAATGTAAAATAGAGTCCTTTTTTCCTGAGAATGGTCAGGGTATCCCCTCTTTTTCGACACAGGACGGTAAGCCTGTCATAGTCCGACCGAAGGAGTTCAAATCGGAACACCAGATCGCTGACGCGCGTAACCGCAAACAGTGGGATGCCGACTGCGTTGACGGCGGACAAGGCGGCTTCCGGATCTGCACTGACCAGTTCAATCTCCAGAACTCCGCCAAAGGATTTCCAAAGGTTCATGGACTGTTCCTCCGCTGCAGGGTAACGGAATGGATGGTGCCCCGGATAACCAGCTGCGCCTTCGTCATGTGGATTAGCTCCAAATCGCAGCCGCAAATGCAGATAGCTCCGTAGTTTACATTGACCAGAATCCGCTCCGAACTGTAGGCGCAGACGCCTCCGTGATTTTCCACCAGTACCCGTCTGTCACCGGCTATTTCCAAAATGGGTTGTGCCGGCATCGGTTCTGTCTCCAATTCCGCCCGGTCTGCCAGCCGTTCCAGAAAGCGATAGGCCTTTCCCATATCCCGGTACCCCCTTTTCCATAAGGATATGAATGCAGGGCGGACATCTTGCATAGATTCTTGCGAGGTGAAGAGCGTGAATCGAAGCCAGCGTTTCTACGGAGTAGCCGCCCTGCTGGGAATGATCGTGCTGATTATGGATGGGAAAACAGCCGCCGCCGGTGCACAGGCGGGTGTCGTGCTGTGCCTGAAGGTAGTCATTCCTTCCCTGTTCCCGTTTTTTGTTCTGTCGGCAGTGCTGATGAAAAGCACCGGATCTGACAGCATTCCCGGTCTTTCCGTTCCCTCCCGCCTGTTCGGGCTGCCAAAACATCTGGAGTCTGTTTTGATTCCTGCACTTCTGGGGGGGTACCCGGTGGGAGCGCAAAGCGTATCCCGCCTGTTCCGGGATGGCGCGCTGACGAAACGGGAAGCGGAGCGAATGCTTGCCTTTTGCAGCAACGCAGGCCCCGCCTTCCTGTTTGGAATGGTATCGCAGCTGTTTCCAAACCGTTGGATGGTATGGGCACTGTGGGGAATCCATATTCTCGGTGCAGCGATGGCTGCCCGCTGCCTTCCCGCAGAACACGCGTCAGATTCCGAAATCCGCACGGGGCATTCCCACGGGGATATTCTGCGGGAATCTGTTTCGGTAATGGGCGTGGTCTGCGGATGGATTGTGTTGTTCCGGGTAGTGGTTGCATTTCTGGATCGATGGTTTTTGTGGCTGCTGCCATCTGCTGCCCGGGTGGCAGTCATTGGTCTGCTGGAACTGTCCAACGGCTGCTGGGCACTGGCAGACGTCGAAAGCATTCCCATGCGCTTTGTCCTGTGCTCCGGGCTGCTGGCAGCAGGAGGCGTGTGCGTGACCATGCAGACCGCTTCCGTGACAAAGGGGTTATCCCTGCGGGATTATGGCCTTGGAAAGCTGGTGCAGGTGTTGGTCAGTCTGAGCGTAAGCAGCTGTATTGCTTATCGAACTGCGCTCCCGCTTACCGTACTTCTTCCGCTGTGTTTCCGTAAAAAAGCGAAAAAAAGGGGTAGTAATCGGATGCTGTCTGGTGTATAATGCAGGTAACAAAATCGGGGAGGAACCGGTATGCTGTTTCGCAAAAAAATTGAACGGCGCTGCGCCTACTGCGAGAACGGGGCGGAGTTGGAGGATGGTCAGATTCTCTGCACCAAAAGGGGCATCCGTCTGCCAGAGGATAAATGCTGGCGTTTTCGCTACGATCCCTGCAAGCGCATTCCCGCAAAGGCTCGCGCTCTGGATTTTTCCAAATATGATAATGAGGATTTTTCCCTGTAAGCAGCGGAGGCCAGCCCCATCGGGCTGACCTCCGTTCTTCTTATTGAAGCATTTCCAAGAATTCGTCTTCCGTCAGAATGGGGATTCCCAGTTCTCTTGCCTTGCGCTCCTTGGAACCGGCGTTTTCGCCTACCACCACAAAGCTGGTCTTTTTGGAGACGGAGCCGGAGGCCTTCCCCCCCAGAAGTTCGATCTTTTCCGTGGCTTCCTCCCGGGTGAATTTGCTCAGGGCACCGGTGAGCACGAAGGTTTTCCCGGCAAAACGGGCATCGGTAATGACCCGTTTACTCTCAAAGTTCACCCCAGCCTGGCGAAGCCGTGAAATCATATGCACCGACTGCTCCTGCCGGAACCAGTCATAAATGCTTCTGGCAGTCACCTCACCCACATCGGGAACCTCCGTCAGCGTCTCGACGGAGGCTTCCATCAGGGCATCCAAGTTGCCAAAGCTGGACGAGAGCACCTTTCCGGTTTTTGCGCCCACCTGTCGGATGCCCAAAGCATAGATCAGCCGGCTCACATCCCGCTGCTTGCTGTCTTCAATGGCGGCAAGCAGCTTCTTTGCGGCTGTGGAACCGGATTTCCAGAGACTCCCCACATCCTCCAGCGTCAGGTAGTAAATGTCCGCCGGGGAATGAATCAGTCCCTTTTCAATCAGTGCGTCTACAATAGCACTGCCCAGTCCATCTATGTCCATGGCATCCCGGCTGACAAAATGGGCAATATTCCGGCTGAGCTGTGCGGGACATTCTGCGCCCGTACAGCGCAGGAACGCACCGTCTTCATCCTGCTCCACTCGGGCGCCGCAGGCGGGGCACCGTTCCGGAAGGTGATAGGGTACAGTGCCTTCCGGGCGCTTGGACAGATCTACCTCCAAAATTTCCGGGATAATCTCCCCTGCCTTGCGAATGAGAACCGTATCACCAATGCGGATATCCCGCTGGGAAATGAAATCCTGATTATGAAGCGTCGCGTTGGTGACGGTGGTTCCCGCAAGGCGTACCGGACGCACCACAGCCTTGGGCGTCAGAACACCGGTTCTGCCCACCTGAACCACAATATCCTCCACAACGGTCGGCTTGATCTCCGGCGGGTATTTATATGCGACAGCCCACCGGGGAAACTTCGCTGTTGTACCCAGCCGCTCCCTCTGGGTGAGGTCGTCCACCTTAATAACTGCACCGTCTATATCACAGATCAGCTTTTCCCGATTTTCGTTGATGGACAGAATCTCAGCGTGGATATCCGGAAAAGATGTCAACTGCTTATAGGGAATTACCTTAAATTTCAGTGCCTTCAGATATTCCAGCGTTTCCGTGTGCCGCGCAAAGGAAATACCCTCGGCCAGCTGAATATTGAAAACGTAGATATCCAGTCCCCGTTTCGCGGCAATTTTGGAATCCAACTGCCGCAGGGAACCGGCTGCAGCGTTTCTGGGATTGGCAAACAGGGGCTTTCCCTCCTGTTCCTGTCGGGCGTTCAGCTTCTCAAAACTCTTTTTTGGCATGAAAACCTCGCCCCGGACAATCAGTCTTGGCGGAGCGTTTTCCAGACGCATGGGAATGGCTCGGATGGTTTTCAGGTTTTCCGTTACGTCCTCGCCTACATTGCCGTCGCCCCGGGTAGCGCCCCGGATAAACTGGCCGTCCACATATTCCAGGGCAACGGAAAGCCCGTCGATTTTCGGCTCTACGGAAAATTGGGTACTTCCTTCACTTTCCAGAACCCGATTCAGGAAGGCATCCAGTTCCTCCATGCTGAAAACATCCTGCAGACTCATCAGCGGAACCGGGTGGGTCACCTTTTCAAACTGGCTCAGTGCCTCGCCGCCAACACGCTTGGTAGGAGAATCCGCCGCCGCCAGTTCCGGATGTGCCTTTTCCAGATCCTCCAGTTCCCGCAGCAGGTGGTCATATTCAAAATCCGGCATGGTGGGATCGTCCAGCACATAATAGCGGTAGTTCGCCTGTGACAGCAGCTCTGTCAGTTCATCCATTCTTTCTTTCGGATCCATAGCTTCCTCCAGTTTGTAAATAAGTAGTCGGTACGTCTCCGACGATAACCGTCTCTGCAACCACCACCTCACTGGTGACGGTGAAGCTGCTGGTCTGCCCCAGCACCAGCACCGCCACGTCCACGCTGACCAGCATGGTCAGCTGGTGCAGCGTCTGGTTGATTCCAGCTTGAGAGAATTTGCTGGAAAAGGTGGCATCGGAGTTACGGATCGACAAAATGTGTACGGGGATACACGGTCCTTTCCCGGACAGCAGTTCCGGCAGGAACAGGCTGCCAAGAGGGATGCCAATGTCCGAGGTATCCAGAGCCAGTATTTCATCGTTGATAATGTTCAGTATATCCGTTTTTAATCGGTTGACTTCGCTCATATTGGTTTTCAGCGCCGTGATCCGGCCATCCAGATCTTTTTCAAAATACACGATCCGATCATACTGAATGACGCCAGCCGCGATCTGCTTGGCAATGGCATCGTTGGTCAGGTCGGAAGTGGTATTTTTCACCTGCGTCTGTGCCAAATCCCGGATCACGTCCCGGTAACGGCTGCGCAGCATCAGAAAGGCGAGGCAAAGCACCAGTAGAATCACAACCAGCCAGCGAAACAATCTGCGAATCCGTCTGCGCATACCCCATCCCTCCCGGAACAGCGTATGCCGGCCAAAGTTGAAAAATTACAGCTTTTTCATGTGAGCAGAAGCGGTTTTTGCCATCAGCTTCTTGGTACCAATGTCGTCGAATGCAATTTCCAGCAGAGCGTCACCGCCCATTTTCATAACCGACAGCACCATTCCCCTGCCAAATGCTGCGTGCTGAATCATGTCTCCCGGATTCAGCTCCAACATTGGCACCGTGGTGGAGTTAACGACTGTGCCGATCATCGGACGCGGCGACGGCTTCCGGTATGCCGTCTGACGGGCGGAACCGGAATCTGCGCCATACCCCCGGTATTCCGACGCCGCGGGGTGAAAACCGCCTTTTTTTACCATGCATTCCTCGGGAATTTCCTTCAGAAAACGGGATGGCAGCGAAGCGGAGGTGCGGCCATACAGCATACGCTGTCGGGCATAAGTAATGGTCAGCGACTGTTTTGCACGGGTAATTGCCACATAGCAAAGCCGCCGCTCTTCCTCCATTTCCTCCGCATCCCCAATGGCGCGCATTCCCGGGAACAGACCATCCTCAAAACCCACCAGAAACACATTGGGGAATTCCAGTCCCTTGGCAGAGTGCATGGTCATCATGACCACGGCATCGTCGCTCTCATTATACTGCTCCAGGTCGGTGTACAGCGCGATCTCCTCCAGGAAACCAGCCAAGGTAGGGGTTTCCGCGTTTTCCATATAGGACGCAATGCTGGATTTTAGTTCACGCACGTTTTCCAGACGGGTCTTGTTCTCCTCCGTGTCCTTGGCCTTCAGCATATCCACATAGCCGGTGCGGATCAGCAACTCATCATAGAAATCCAGAAGACTCATACCGTCGTCCAGAAGCTGCGCCAACCCCTCAATCAGGGCAGAAAACTGCAGCAGCTTCATGGCGGGCTTTTCCAGAGGTGCGTAGGAATAGGGATCGGAGACAACGCCGTACAGCGGCTTGCCCTCCGCGTCCGCCAGACGCTGGGCTGTTTCGATGGTTTTCGCGCCAATACCTCGGGGGGGATTGTTGATAATCCGCCGCAGACGCAGGTCATCCGTCCGGTTGTTGATTACGCACAGATACGACAGCATATCCTTGACCTCCGCCCGGTCAAAGAATCGGGTACCGCCGATCACGCGGTAGGGAATGCCGTTTCGTTTCAGGGCAAATTCCATTGCGTTGGACTGGGCATTCGTCCGGTACAGAATCGCAAAATCCCGGAAATTTTTTCCTCTGGAACCGGAGAGAATTTTCCCGGCAACATAGTTTCCCTCGCTTCCCTCGTCGCTGGCCTCAAAAACGGTAATCGGATCGCCGCGCCCGTTGGAAGTCCAGAGGTGCTTGCCCTTCCGGCCAAGATTATGGGAAATCACCGCGTTTGCCGCATCCAGAATGGACTGGGTGGAGCGGTAGTTCTGCTCCAAGCGGATGGTACGGCAGCCCCGGTACTGCTTTTCAAAATTCAGGATATTCTCGATGGTTGCGCCCCGGAAGCGGTAAATGCTCTGGTCGTCATCGCCGACGACGCACACATTTTCATACCCGCCAGCCAGCAGCGCCGTAAGCAGGTACTGCATATGGTTGGTATCCTGATACTCGTCCACCAGTACATAGCGGAATTTCCGCTGATAATACCGCTTCACATCCTCATGCTCCTGAAGCAGCTTGACGGTCACATAAATGATGTCGTCAAAATCCAGTGCATTGTTGGCCTTCAGGCGGGTCTGGTATTTCTCATAGCACCGGGCAATGTGCAACGCACGAAGATCTCCGCTGGTTTCCGCCCGCTCCAGCATCTCCTCGGGAGATACCATCTTATCCTTCTCCCGGCTGATAGCGCCAAGGACGTACTTGGCGGGAAAGGTTTTATCGTCCAGTCCCATGTCCCGGATAATGTCCTTCATAATCCGTTCAGAATCAGAGGTATCGTAAATCGTGAAGCTGCGGGTATACCCCATGCATTCAATATCTCTGCGGAGAATCCGGCAGCAGGCAGAATGGAAGGTCATTGCCCAGATATCCTGAGCTTCCTCCCCCAGTAAGGTAGACAGCCGATCCCGGATTTCGTTAGCAGCCTTGTTGGTAAAAGTAATGGCCAGAATGCTCCAGGGGACTGCCGGATCCACGGCGCACAGGTTTTCTGCCCACCGCCGGTCTGGCTCAGAAACCGGTTCCACCAGCGCGTCCAGGAAAGCAACATCCTCGTCTGTGATATCTACCGGAATCTCCTTGCTGTCGCTTCCCCTGCCAAACCGGATCAGATTGGCAATTCGATTGATCAACACCGTGGTTTTTCCGCTTCCTGCGCCTGCAAGCAGCAGAAGCGGGCCTTCCGTAGCCATAACCGCCTGACGCTGCATCTCATTCAGCTGGGAAAACTGCCCTTCAATATAGCGCTGACGCGCAGTAAGAAATCTTGCATCCAATTGTTCGTTCATAATCGCACCTGTTCCAATAAGGATACGACTATTTTAGCGCATTTTTCGCAAAAGGTAAAGCCCCTGTTTTAGCGCAGCAGCTCCCGAAGCAGTTCCATAGCCTTCTTCTCAATGCGGGATACCTGCACCTGACTGACATCCAGAATTTTCGCCACGCGCTGCTGGGTCAGGCCGTGAAAATACCGCAGATCCACCACAGCGCGTTCCCGCTGAGGCAATTGAGAAATTGCCTGCCGCAGAGCGATCTTCTCCAGCATCTGCTCCTCCGATTCCGTGTCTGTCAGAACGTCTTCCAGAGAAAAGCCTTCCTCTCCCGTCTCCCGCTGGATGGATTCCGTAGCTGCCGTGGCGGCTTCGGCCAGCGCAATATCTTCCGGAGAAAACCCGGTTTGCCGGGAAATTTCCTGAATCGTTGGCTCCCGGCCAAAATCCGAAGCCAGTCGGTTTCGACAGACTCGGATAGCGGCTGCCCGTTCTTTCAGACTGCGAGACACCTTCACGGAACCGTCATCCCGCAGAAAGCGGCGAATCTCCCCGGCAATTTTCGGCACGGCATAGGTGGAAAACTGGGTGCCGAAGGAAAGGTCGAAGCCTTCCACCGCTTTCAGGAATCCGATGCAGCCCAGCTGATACAGGTCGTCCATCTCTACGCCTCTGCCAAGAAACCGCCGGGCAACCGCCCAGATCAGCCCGGAATTTTCCGTAATCAGCTTTTCCGACGCGTCCCGGTCGCCGGACTGGGACAGGCGGATCAGTTCCTCCGGCGCACTCATTGACGGCGCTGCAGCTTGCGGCGCATATGTACCGTGGTTCCTTTTCCGGGTTCGGAGGAAATGTCCAGATTGGTCATAAAGCTTTCCATTATGGTAAATCCCATGCCGCTGCGCTCATTTCCACCGGTGGTGAAGGAAGGCCTTCGCGCCTGCTCCACATCCGGGATTCCCACGCCCCGGTCTTTCACTACGATGTCCAGCACATTGTCTTTGAGAATCCGGCAGCGCAGAGTGATGTTTCCCAATTTATCCGGATAGGCGTGGACAATACAGTTTGTCACTGCCTCCGAAACCGCAGTCCGGATGTCCCCAAGCTCCTCCAGCGTGGGATCCATCTGGGCGGCAAAGCAGGCTACCGCAGACCGGGCAAAGGCCTCGTTACTGGATTTACTGGGGAAATCCAGAATCATATAATTGTCAAATTTCATGATACCGCCTCCTTGATTTCAACCAGTTTGTCAATTCCGGATGCCCGGAATACCCGCATGGGCTGGGGGGCAATTCCGGTCAGCAAAAGCTGCCCTTCGATTTGGGTCATGCTTCTGAGTGCGTTAATTACCACTGCAATTCCGGATGAATCCACAAAGGAAACCTCCCGGAAATCCAATACGCAAACATCCGGTGTATATGCCTCAATCTTTGCGGTGATTGCCTGAATGTAAGCCTTGGCACAATGGTGATCTATTTCGCCTGTAAGAGCGATGGTCAGCCGCCCTTCTTCCAAAAAGCTGGTAAAGTGCATGAGAAAAACCTCCTTATTTTTTATCTCCTTAAGTATAAAATCCCGTTTCCGATTTTTCAGTCGGAAACGGGATTCTTGAAAAATATCAGCAGGGCGCAAACCAGCGGTCTGCGCCCTGCATAGGGAATTATTCGGACAGCTTCTTCATGGCAGCTTCGCTCTGGGTAAGCTGCGCGATCAGGTCACGGGTCTTCTGCGCCTTCTGGCGCTCCGCCTCCACAACTGCCTCCGGAGCACGGGAAACAAACTTTTCGTTCGCAAGCTTGCCTTCCACGGACGCCAGGAACTTTCTGGCATCTGCCAGTTCTTTGGCAATGCGCTCCAGCTCCTTCGCCACGTCAACCAGCTGTCCCATGGGGATATACAGCTTGGCATCGGCGGTGGTAATGGTTACCATGCCGTCCAGATTCTCCGGTTCGGCGGTGAGCAGCGTCACCGTATCGGCATAAGCAAGGCGCTGAATGAAGCCTTCGCCCTCGGCGTAAACCTGAGGCTTGCTCGTCAGGATATACAGCGCCGCTTTCTTGCTGGGCGGAACGTTCATTTCCGTCCGGCGGGCACGGATAGCACGGATGGCTTCCATCACGGACTCCATGTGGCTCTCTTCCGTGCTGAATGCCAGCTCCTGCCGGTACTGCGGCCACTGGGCGACGATCAGCGCCTCTCCCTCATGGGGCAGGTTCTGCCAGATTTCTTCGGTAATAAAAGGCATGAAGGGATGCAGCAGCCGCAAAACCTGATCCAGAACATAAACCAGCACCTGCAGCGCCGTCTGCTTCCGCCCGGTATCCTCAGAATACAGCCGCGCCTTGGTCAGCTCGATATACCAGTCGCAGTAGG
>JAXEAK010000042.1:0-19508 GCA_034094395.1 Faecousia sp. | reverse complement strand
ATTCCACGGGACAATGTTCATTACGAGGTTAATCTCGTTTTCCAGCTTGACGGAGCCCATGCCGAAGAGCTTTGCCACGTTGATGATGCCGATGCCGCGCAGCTCCACATAGTTGCGGATGAGGGCGGGAGCGGTGCCCATGAGGGTGCCGGCGGAGACCTTCCGGATCTCCACCGCGTCGTCGGCAATCAGCCGGTGACCGCGCTTTAAAAGCTCCACAGCGCACTCGGATTTGCCGATGCCGCTGTCGCCGGTGAGCAGGATGCCCTCACCGTAGACTTCCACAAGAACGCCGTGGCGGGTGACCCGGGGGGCCAGGGCGGTTTTCAGATAGGCGATGATGGAGGAGACGATGGCGCTGGTGGCATCCTTGGAAAGGAGAATGGTGATATTGTGCTTTTTTGCCATTTCCAGCATCTCCGGATGGGGCTGGATGCCCCGTGCGATCAGCAGAGCGGGGAATTTGTAGGAGAACAGCCGGTCAAAGATGGCGCTGCGGTTGGCGGGGGTCAGCTTGCCCACGTAGCTCATCTCCACATTGCCCATGACTTGCAGACGCATAGGCTCATAGTGGTCGAAAAAGCCCGCCAGCTGCAGGCCCGGACGGGACACGTCCTCCACGGTGATGCGGATGGAAGCGTAGTCCGAAGCGGCGTGGGCGATGTCCAGATGGAATTCCTCCACCAGGGTTTTTAACGGTACGGAATAGGTATCGATCATGATTCCACCCCAAAATCTGTAAATTCTGTTTTCATTATAGCCGCCTGCTGGTGGAATATCAACCCATTTTCAAAAAAACGAAAAATTTTGAAAAAAGTGCTTGCATTTTCCCGGAAAGTCTGGTATCATAGTCAAGCGCCTGTTGAGGGCGTAGTTTGTTGAGGAAACATCCGGATGGGAGGTGCAATAAATGGCTAAGTGTGATTTTTGTGGCAAGGGCGTAACCTTCGGTATCAAGGTCTCCCACTCCCACAGACGTTCCAATCGTGCATGGAAGCCCAACGTCAAGCGCGTTAAGGCTGTCGTTAACGGAACTCCCTGCCATGTGTACGCTTGTACCAGATGCCTCCGCTCCAATAAGGTCGAGCGTGCTATCTGATTCCCCGGGCATATAAAATACGCTGCTGACAATTTCAGCAGCGTTTTTTATTGCCCGCAGAGTGGGCGGCCATACCACCGCCCTACGTAATGCGTGCAGAACAACGCCAAACGCCTTGAAAGCCGGTGATGCCTTAGTATCATCTGTGGTTGCGCCGATGAATATTTCTTTCCTATTTCTGCTTGACGCTGGTGCCCATCACGTCGGAGATTTCGGTGACGGTGATGAACGCGCCGGGGTCGATGGCGGTAACCAGCTGCTTAACCTTGGGAATCTGGAAGCGGTTTACCACGAAGTAGATCACGCACTTGTCCACGCCGGAGAAGTAGCCCCGGGCGCTGATCTGGGTGATACCCCGGCCGAATTCCTCGGACAGCGCCTGACAGATTTCCTCTTCCCGCATAGTCACGATCATCACGGACTTGGCCTTGTCCAGACCTTCCACGATGAAATCGACGGTTTTATTGCCCACGAAGTAGGTGATGATGGAGTAAAGGGGCAGAATCCAGCTGTTGAAAAACACGCCGATGAAGAGGTACAGGATTACGTTGTAGATCATCACGAAGGAGCCGACGGTGAGACCTAATCCTTTGGCAAAGGTGACGCCCAGCACCTCCATGCCGTCGATGGCGCCGCCCAAACGGATGGTAAAGCCGCTGCCCGCGCCGGACACCAGTCCGCCGAAAATGGCGCACAGCAGCAGATCCTGCCCGGCAAAGGGGGATGCCACGGACACATCCACCGGCAGGATGTTCGTAATCACATAGGACGCGGCGGAATAGACCAACACCGCCCAGATGGAGTATACCGTGAAGCACCAGCCTTGTTTTTTCAGGCCAAAGAGAAACAGAGGCACGTTGAGAACTACCAGAAACAGCGAGAGGGTGTACTGTGGCGGCGTTGCCTGCCACAGCAGCATGGAAGTGCCGGAAATGCCGCTGTCATATAGGTTCACAGGCGCAAGGAACATGGTGACGCCGACGGCGTTTATGCAGCCGGCACCGATCAGCAGCAGGAAATTCTGCCAGCGGAGCCGCTTCAGCTCCTGCAGCCCCATGCTGCGCCACAGCCCGTGGAAAAAAACGGCGATTTTATGGAAAAGCTCCCGAATGGACGGGAGCTTTCTACTATTTTTCGTCTTCATACTTACAACCAGCCGGGGTTCTCGGATTCCGACTTGCGCTGCCGGGTCAGCAGGGATTGCACAGCCTGCTTTACGTCTGCGCCTTCGTAGAGAACCTTGTAGGCTGCCTCGGTGATGGGCATATCGATGCCCTTGGCCTTACCCAGCTCATAGGCGGATTTGGCGGCGTAGTAACCCTCCACTACGGCGCCAACCTCTTTCATGGCGGTCTGCACATCCTTGCCCTGACCGATGAGGATACCCGCCCGGCGGTTCCGGGAGTGCATGGAGGTACAGGTGACAATCAGATCGCCCACACCGGCAAGACCGGTGAAGGTTTCCTTCTTCGCGCCCAGCGCTACGCCCAGCCGGGCGGTTTCTGTCAGCCCCCGGGTCATCAGCATGGCCTTGGTGTTGTCGCCGAAGCCTAACCCATCGGTGATACCGGCGCACAGGGCGATGACGTTCTTCAGCGCCGCACCCAGCTCTGCGCCAACAGGATCCGCGCTGGTGTACACTCGGAGGGTATCGGACATGAAGGCGTCCTGCACGAATTCCGCCTTTTTCTGGTTGGTGGAGGCGGACAGCAGACCGGTGGGCACGTCGATGGAGACTTCCTCGGCGTGGCTGGGGCCGGTGAGTACCACCACATCCTTACCGGTCTCTTGGGCGACAACCTCGCTCATGCGCAGATGGGTGCCGGCCTCCAAGCCTTTGGTGACGGACACCACAATGGCGTCGTCGTCGATGTAGGGAGCTACGCCCTTACTGACACTGCGCAGGGGGAAGGAAGGGCTTGCCATGACCACCAGCTTGGCGCCCACGGCGCAGGCATAGTCGCCGCTGAACGTTAGCCCATCGGGCAGCACGGCGACCGGCAGCCGGGGATTGCGGCGAGTGGCCTCCATTTCGGGAATCAGACTTTTGTCGTAAGTCCACATGGTGACATCATGACCATTCTTAAACAGGCGGATGGCAAGGGCAGTGCCCCATGCGCCGCTTCCGATTACGGCAGTCTTCATTGCTTTTTTCCTTTCCCTAACAGATTGGTTTTCCGTTCCTCGCCCCGTATCAGGCGGACGATGTTACCCCGGTGCATCCACACCAGCAGCGCGCTAAGACAGAAGCCCACGAGAATGGGAAACCATCCCTCTCCCCAATGCGCCCAGGCGTAGAAAAAGCCGAAGGAACCGGAGGACAGGATGCTGCCCAGAGAAACGTACTTGGTCAGCGCGTAGGCAACCAGAAAAATGCCGAATACAAACAGACCGATGCGCCAGTCCATCATCAGCGCCACGGTGACGCCGCTGAGGATGCCCTTGCCGCCCTTAAAGCCCAGCAGGGCAGGAAAGTCATGGCCTAAGATCACGAACAGACCGCCCAGAGCGACGCCGTCCATGTACCGGCCGTAGGCTTTCATCAGCAGTCCGCCAATGAGACAGGCGGCCACGGCCTTGCCCACGTCAATGAGAATCACGAACACGGAGGTATGCGCACCGTAATTGCGGGTGAAATTGGTCAGGCCGGCGTTGCCGCTGCCCTTGGTGCGCACATCCTCATGGGCGACCAGCCGGCTGACCACCACCGCGCCGTTCAGGTTGCCCAGCAGATAGGCAACCACGGCGGTGATTACGATAGAAATGACCATTACTGCTCCTCCTTATCGCCCTTTTGCCGGATGGTAATGCGGATGGGCGTGCCCTGCAGGCCGAAGACTTCCCGGATCTGATTTTCCAGATACCGCTGATAGGAGAAGTGGAAGAGCCTTGCGTCGTTGCAGAAGATGACGAAGTGGGGCGGCTTGGAGCTGACCTGAGTCATATAGTAGATCTTCAGGCGGCGCCCCTTATCCGTAGGCGGCTGCACCCGGGCGGTGGCATCCGCCAGCACGCTGTTCAGCGCGCCAGTGGTGATGCGCATGGTGTTCTGGGCGTGGACGTCCTGAATCAGCTGGAACAGCTTGTCCACCCGTGCGCCGGTGAGGGCGGAGATGAACAGCACCGGGGCGTAGAGCATATAGCTTAAGCCGTTGCGGATTTTGGCTTCCATATCCCGCATGGTGTTGGTTTCCTTGTTTTCCACCGCGTCCCACTTGTTCACCACAATAATGGCGGCCTTGCCCGCCTCGTGCACCAGACCTGCAATCTTGGTGTCCTGTTCCGTTACGCCATCACCCGCATCAATGAGAATCAGGCACACGTCCGCCCGGTCAATGGCGCTGATGGAGCGCATATTGGAATACTTCTCGATGGCGTCATCCACCTTGCTTTTCCGGCGCATACCGGCGGTGTCGATGAAGCAGTATTTCCCGGTTTCGTTCTCAAAATAGGAGTCGATGGCGTCCCGGGTGGTGCCCGCCACGTCGGAGACGATGACCCGTTCTTCTCCCAGAATTCGGTTCAAGAGGCTGGATTTGCCCACATTGGGCTTGCCCACGATGGCGACTTTGATCACATCATCGTCTTCCGCTTCCTCGTCGTATTCGGGAATATTCGCCAGCACCCAGTCCAGCAGATCACCGGTACCGTGACCGTGGATGGCGGAGGTTTCAAACAGATCGCCGATGCCGAGAGAATAGAATTCAAAGACGTCGGGATTCACCAGACCGATGGAGTCGCACTTGTTCACCGCCAGCGCCACGGGCTTACCGGACTTGCGCAGCAGGGCAGCCACATCCTGATCGGCGGCGGTGACGCCGCTGCGGACATCGGCTACCATAATAATAGCGTCGGCCAGCTCAATGCTGATTTCCGCCTGACGGCGCATGAATTTCAGCATATCGCTGTCGGTGTCCGGCTCGATGCCGCCGGTGTCCACCAGGGAAAAATGTCGGCCGCACCATTCGCAGTCGCCATAGATCCGATCCCGGGTGACGCCGGGGGTATCTTCCACGATGGAGGTGCGCTGACCGGTGAGCTTATTGAACAGCATGGATTTTCCCACATTGGGCCGCCCGACGATGGCTACCAGGGGTTTTGCCATGACAACACTTCCTTTCCAAAAGGGATCAATTTATTATGGCACAAAAATGCGGTAAAAGCAATGGGCGTGGTGCATTTTCGTGAAAAAAGGCCGGACAAGGAAAAAGAGGAAGACGAAAAGTCTTCCTCTGCATTTCCGCGTACCTTACTCAGCCTCGACAGCCAGAACCTGGCGGCCATTGTAGTAGCCGCAAGCCTTGCAAGCTCTGTGGGGCATTACGGGCTCGCCGCACTTGGGGCAAACCGCAACGCTGGGAGCGGACAGCTTCCAGTTGGAGCCACGACGCTTATCGCGACGAGCCTTGGACACTTTACACTTAGGGACAGCCATGGTGACACCTCCTTGGTCAAACTGCTTTTCACAGCCAAATTGTGTTTACGTATCAAGCAGCTGCTTCAAAGCAGCAAATCGGGGATCGAGCTCCTTCCGGCAATTGCAGGGACCGTCGTTCAGGTTTTTGCCACAACGCTGGCACAACCCGCGGCAATCCTCCCTGCACAGCAGCTTGGAATCCAGATTCAGGACGAAAACCGTCCGTACAATGTCATCCAGATCGGCGCTGTCTCCCTCCAGAGGGAATACCCACTCGTCTTCGTTCTCTTCGTTGGCCATCTCGGTTACCAGCACCACGTTGATGGGGAAACGAATTTCCCGGTCAAAGGGGCTGGCGCAGCGGTCGCAAATGCCGTGAATGGTGGTGGAAAGCTCTCCATCCATCATCAGAACACCTGCGGTGTTGCGCACCGTGCCGGAGGCCACAACCGGCTCCGTCACGGGGTAGCTGACGCCATAGCAAAGATCACTCAGATCCACGCTGACGGAAAAAGGAAGAGACGCCCCGGGGCAGTCAATAATCTTGGAAAGCCCTAACAGCATACTTTTCCCCCTTCTCATAGTCATGCCTAGATATTATATAGGGTGAAGCGGCATTTGTCAAATATTATTTTCACAAACCCTTTGCTTTTTTACCGGAAAAACCTGTGACCGGCGGCTCTCGGTTCTAAACCGCGCCTGCCGGACATACCATGAGGTAAACCCATGGCAGGAGCCTTCCTCCTGCCGGATGAGGAGGCTGGCTATGGAGAACATTTACGCGGATATCGCCGCCAGAACCGGGGGCAATATCTACATTGGGGTGGTGGGGCCGGTTCGCACGGGGAAATCCACCTTAGTCAAGCGAATTATGGAGGAACTGGTGATTCCCGGCATCGAAGATCCCTACCGCAGGGAGCGCGCCCGGGATGAGCTGCCCCAGAGCGGTTCCGGAAAAACCATCATGACCTCGGAGCCGAAATTCGTCCCGGAGGAAGCGGTGGAGATCTGCCCCGACGGTGCAACCCGGCTGCGGGTGCGGATGATTGATTCCGTGGGGTATATGGTGCCGGGAGCGGTGGGCGCGGAGGAGGACGGAGTGCCCCGGATGGTGACAACCCCCTGGTTCGACACAGAGATTCCCATGACTCAGGCGGCGGAGCTGGGCACGAAAAAGGTCATGGAGGAGCACTGTTCCATCGGGCTGGTGGTGACTACCGACGGCACCGTTACCGATATTCCCCGGGAGGACTATCTGGACGCGGAGCGCCGGGCGATTACCGATATGCGCAAAACCGGAAAGCCTTTCTTAGTCCTTGTCAACTCCCGGAACCCCGGCGGGGAGGCGGCGGAAAGCACGGCGCAGTACATCCGGGAGCAGTTCTCCCTGGAGCCCATGGTCATGAACTGCCAGACGCTGGACACGGAGGGCATCAGCCGGATGCTGCGCTCGCTGCTGTACACCTTCCCCATGACCCGGCTGCGGGTGTACCTGCCCCGGTGGCTGGACGCGCTGGAGAAGGGACATCCGGTGAAGGAAGCGCTGTATCAGGCGCTGCTGCAGCGCGCCGGGGAGATCCGGAACCTGGGCCAGGCGGAGGCGGCGCTGGCACCGCTGCAGGAGCTGCCCCAGGTGCAGGACTACACTCTGCGGGGCATCGACCTGGCGGACGGTACGGTGAGCTGTGCCATTGCCCTGCCGGATACCTTATATTATGAGATCTTAAGCAGCAAGGCAGGCGTGCCCATCGAAAGCGACGCCCAGCTGCTTTCCCTTCTCATGGAGCTGGCACAGGTCAAACAGGAATACGACAAAATTTCCGACGCGCTGGCATCCGTGAAAGCCACGGGCTACGGCGTGGTGATGCCCGCCGCCGGGGAGATGAAGCTGGAAAAGCCGGAGGTTATCCGCAAGGGCGGCGCCTTTGGGGTGAAGCTGAAGGCCGGCGCACCCTCCATTCACATGGTGCGGGTGGACATCGACACGGAAATCAGTCCCATGGTGGGAGACGAAAAGCAGTCCCGGGATCTCATAGACCGGCTGACGGGAGAAGACCCGGAGAAGCTGTGGCAGAGCAATATTTTCGGCAAATCCGTCTACGACATGATTCAGGAGGGTCTGACGGCAAAGCTGGTGCAGCTTCCCGAGGAGGTGCGGGTGAAATTCCGGAACACCCTGACCCGCATCGTCAACGAGGGCGCAACGGGGTTGATCTGCCTGATTCTGTGAGAACAGGAAAACCGGAGATATTTCAGCAATCTAAAGAAAAATCCATTTTCGTATTGCATCCTTTTGAAAATTATGTTAGACTCTTCCTTAGGTAGAAAGAACCAATTGAAGGAGGATCTTACATGAAAAAGCGCTTACTGTCCCTGCTTCTGGCGCTGACCATGCTTCTGTCCATGCTGCCTGTGCAGGCGCTGGCAGAGGGTGAGCCGGAAGCATCTCCGGAGAGCACTGCGGCAACGCAGGCTTCCACCGTTCCGGAGACGGTACCGCCGGAACCCACCGTACCGGAAACCACCGCGGCACCCACGGTTCCCGAGACTGCGGCGGAGACTGAGCCTGCCGACCCGGAAATTCCGGAAGAGACGGTTCCCGAAATCACGGAGGAAACCGTTCCCGTAACGACGGAAGAAACGGTTCCCGAAACCACCGAGGAGACGATCCCCGAGCTTGACGAAATTTCCGCGTTCAGCGAGGGTGAGTCCTGCGGCGAGGATTTGTACTGGAAAGTAGAAGGCAATGTGCTGACGATTTATCCCGGTTCCGATGGCGGCGATATGCTGGATTATACTGACAAAAATCCCGCGCCCTGGAAGGAGTTCGCCGACCAGATTACCACCGTCAACATGGAGGGCGGCACCGCCATCGGCGCCAACGCCTTTGCCGGTCTGACCCACGTCACAACGGTGAACCTGCCGGAGACGCTGATGCGCTTCACCGGCTCCTTTGCCGAGTGCACCAGTCTGGAAACCTTCGACTTTCCCAGTGGGAATGCCAATGGTTATTCCGTAGCGTCGGGCGGCAAAGCCATTGTCCGGGAGAATCTGGGAAAGACCAACCTGTGCGCCGTGGCGCCCTCGGTTTCCGGGGGATACACCGTTCCTGAGACGGTCACGCATATCAACTATGGCGCCTTCAACGGCTGCTCTCAGATCACCGGGATCACCTTCCCCGCGGGTCTGAACTACATAAGCGGCAGCGCCATTGCTCCCACCTTTACCGGCTGCGGCGCGAAGGAGCTGGTGTTCACCGGTTCCGCCCCGTCTCTGGAAGAAGAGGGAGCCTTCACCGGTCTGGGCGCTGTCACCGTGACCTATCCCGGCAATCTCGACGGCTGGATCGAGGTTGCGAAGATGGACAATCTGGGCGCTGAGGTCACCTGGAACAATACCTACCGCGTTACCATGGACGCTGCCAACCCCACCGAGGCCAATGCCGGTTCTGCGATTACCCTGAAGGCAAGCGTGTCCGGCTCCACCGTCAAGTGGCGGCTGGATGGGGATACCTATAATGAGAATCATGAGGTCAACGGCACGGGGGACACGGCGAGCTATGCCGCGGTGGATGCCAAAACCGGAAAGCTGACCGTCATGAAGGGCTTTACAATGCCTGTCTGGGTCAGGGTGATTGCCGAGGAGGCAAATGGCAAGGCAGAGCCTGCCGAAGCTTATATCAAGCTGAACCCCGTTGCCGATACAATTGTGATGCTCGTGGACGGCGAGGAGCCGGAAGACGGAGAGTACGTCGTCAACCTGATGGAGGGAACAGGGGAAGAGCTTGCCTTTACCGTTTCCGCCTCGGTGTTCCCCGCAAGCGCTCCCCAGAACCTGAAGTGGAAGATCAGCGACACCAAGGGTACCTATGTATCCACGGAGGAAACCACGGATGCGGATGGCAACCCCGGCTACCGCTTCACCCCCACCGGGAAGACCGGCACCGTTACCGTGACCGTTTCCACCAATGACGGCAGCGGAAAGTCCGCCAAGCTGACTGTCCGCATTGTCAAGGCGCCCACGTCAATTGTAATTGAAAATCTGCCTACCTATGAGGAATATGAGGGGCAGAACCTGATCCGCGGCGGCGGCAAGGTGGTTCTGCGCACCAATGTGGCCAGTGACAAGACCTTCACCGACAAGACGGTGGTGTGGTCGCTGGATGACGCCGCTACCCCCTACGCCAGCATCAACCCCACCAACGGCACCCTGACCACCTACCCCGTGGCGAACTGGCAAACCATCACGGTGTACGCCTGCCTCAAATCCGATCCCACGGTACGCGGCGAGCTGGAGATTACCATTACCCCCACGGCGCATCAGGTGTATATTGACTTCGGCGGATTTGTGGAGGAGTTCTCCAATCGCTCGGGTTCGGAGAAGCCCGGGACGGCATTTGGCGCGGGCGGCACCACGACGCGCGGTTTTGACGGGATGGACGCTTCCCGGGGAGCATTCTATGTATATGCGGGTTTCCAGCCCGATGACGCCATCCCCTACGGCAAGTGGAGCATCAGCGGCAAGGCGGCCGAACTGGAGCCGCTGCCGGACGGCAGCGCGCTGATCACGCCGAAGGGCGCCGGCAAGGTTACCATCACCTTCACAACCACCGACGGTTCCCGGAGCAAGGCTGTCCTTGATCTGTACTTCTATGCGGATCCCAACTACCTGCAGATCACGTCGCCTGTGGCGGCTCCCGTTTTGAAGCCCGGCGACACCCTGAAACTGTCTGCTACAGCCTTTGCGGACGAAGCGTGCACCATTCCCGCGGAGAATCAGGAGATTGAATGGCTTGTCGCAACGGATGTGAAATTCTCTGAGAACGGATCCTTGAGTTGGTACGACTATCCCGGCGCGTCCATCAGCTCCAAGGGCGTGCTGACGGTTAAGCAGGTAACAGAACCCACTACCGTCACTGTGATTGCCAATATCTGGGGTGCACACGACACCTTTGAGGTTACGCTTCTGCCCAAGACCGAGAAGACGCTGGTGCTGAGCGACCGCTATGATCTGCTGAATAATCTGTATCTGCGTCCCGGCGAGAGCCTGTATGTTATGCCTTTCTGGTACGATTACAGTCAGGAAACCGACGATCTGCGAGACAAGCTGGAACACATTGGAGCCGACGAAAAGTGCACCGTCACCAGCAGCAAACCCAGCGTTGCCAGATACATCCGGGAGGATGGTTATCTGGAGGCTCTGAGAGCCGGCACCACCACCATCACCGCCAAGTGCGGCGGCCAGACCTACAGCTTCCAACTGACCGTGGAGTATTCCGTGGATCGTACGGAAATTACCCAGAACCCCGCTACGCTGATCGGCGGCCAGTCCGCGACCCTGAAGGCAACCAACTGGTGCATGGATTATGATTGGACCTGGGATGAGGAGAGCCAGGATTGGACATTGACCGATGCCGAAAAGCACTGCCAGTCCACCGATCAGAAGGTTTCCTGGTACCTGATAGACGACGAGTATGAGGGAGAAATCCATGAGTACGACTGCACCGAGACGGAATACGCCAAGATCGACACCAAGACCGGTAGATTGACCGCGAAGACCGTTTCGGAAAATGTCACGGTTACGGTGCGTGCTTACGGAAATGGCTATGATGCGCAGCTTAACGATCGGACGCAGGCTACCTGCGAAATCACCATCCGCCCCAAGGCGGACATCAGAAGCACTATGTGCTATTATGACGATCCGGTCACCGGCACCGTAAACAACCCCGTGAACTTCAGCCGGGTGCTAAGCAAAGCGGATTTCACCATCAACGTCTATGATGCCGTGCAGGGAAAATCCTATACCGTACAGCCGGAGGATATCACCTGGACCAGCAAGAATCCCAAGGTTGCCTATATCGCGGAGAGCGCCGGCGCTGTGGATGGATACCCCTATGCGGCGGGAGATCTGGTCTTTACCGGCGCGCTGGGCACCACGGTGCTCACTGCCACCGCCACCCTCACCACTGAGGACGGACGCGTGATTCCTGTCACCGCTACGGTCACCATCAAGGCGATCAACGGCGTGGAGGGCATTACGGTCTCCCGGAAGAAGGAGGGCGAGAAGCTCTACGCCGGCAAGTCCGTGAGCCTGAAGGCGGAGATCGCCAATGCCAATGCCACAAACAAGAAGGTTACATGGCACATTGCGGAGTGTTACGATGGCAAGGTGGATAGGGATACCCTGGACAACTGCGCGTTTGCCACCGTCAGCAGCTCCGGTGTGGTCAAGGTGTCGAAGGAGAGCTATTATCAGCAGGAATATGCCGTCTGGGCACAGGCGGCGGATCTTGGTGAGTGGTCTGACTGGTCCGATCCGATCTTCCTGACTGCCTATCCTCAGGCTGCGGTGGTCAATATTGTAAGTTCCGACAGGAAAGATTTCGTGCTGGATCACATGGTGCTGGATGGCGCGTATCTTGGCACCGCTGAGGTAACCGCCCGGGTATACAGTGCCTGCGGCTATCTTGAGCCCGATCAGACCGTGAAGTGGACTTCCAGCAACAAGGCGGTTGCGGAGGTAACGGTAGACCCGGATACCGGGATCGCCACCATCACGACCAGAAAGAAGGGCAGCGCCACCATCACGGCTGCCACCGTGGATGGAAGCAAGGTAAGCGCAAGCTTCAAGATCAACTGCAACGGCGAGGAACCACAGCCCTGATAACGACATAAGAAAGCCCCCGGGGATTCTCCCCGGGGGCTTCGGCATGGAACAACCCGGAGGAACGATTTCGTTCCTCCGGGTCGGTTTTCGTATTATGGCAACACCGCACAATGGGAACTGCGGGCTTCGGCGGATCTTTTCCCAAACCGTGCAGTATGAAAAATAGGAGATACATCCAGTATTCCCGCATTTTCCATACTTTCGCGAAATCTATCGCCGAATCTCCTTGCCCCATTATGCGGTGTTACCTTATTTCTGCCCTTCCCAGAAAGGCTCCGGCTTGGAGCAGTTTTTGCAGTCGCCGTCGCAGTTTCTGGGCTTGTACTGAAGCTCCTGACTCTTGACGCTGACCGTGGTGCAGGGAGGGATGGACTGGGTGATGAACACGTTGGAGCCAATGACGCTGTCCCGGCCGATCACCGTGCCGCCGCCAAGAATGGATGCGCCGGCGTAAATGGTCACATTGTCCTCAATGGTGGGATGCCGCTTCTTTCCCCGCAGGCTCTGTCCGCCCCGGGTAGTGAGCGCGCCCAGTGTCACGCCCTGATAGACCTTCACATGGTCGCCGATGACAGTGGTTTCTCCTACCACAATGCCGGTGCCGTGGTCGATGAAGAAATAGTTGCCGATGGTCGCCCCGGGATTGATGTCAATGCCCGTGACACTGTGGGCGTGCTCCGTCATAATCCGGGGCAGCAGGGGAACCCCCAGCGTGTACAGCACGTGCGCCATACGGTACACCGTGACGGCGAACAGCCCGGGATAGCAGAAGATGATCTCATCGGTGCTGAAGGCAGCGGGATCGCCGTCAAAGAACGCTTCCACATCCGTCTGCGCCACTGCCCGAACCTTGGGAATGGCGCGGAAAAAGGCAATGCTCAGCTCCTGCGCCTTTTCCGCTGCCGCCTGCTCTCCCAGTGTGGATTTGAACACCAGCGTCAGCTGCTTGTTCAGATTGTACATCACGTCCTCTATGAGCATGGACAGATTGTGCCGGACATTGTAGATCCGGTAGTTCTTTTCCCGGGTGGCGCCGGGATAGATGATCCGGAGCAGCTTGCCGATCATGTCGATGACCACGTCCTTCTCCGGATGGCAGAAGTGATCCATTCTGTCAATGTCCCGCCCGTTGCGGTAATCCTCCAGAATGCTGTCCACGATACCCTCAACCTGTGCTTCAATGGGCATCATACCCGCGACTCCTCCTTCTGATTTTCCGCCCATGGGTTTGTCAATCCTCAAAGGTCAGCACATCCTTATACTTTTCCTTGAAAATGCCGTAAACCGCGTCCAGCACGGCTTCGTCCTCCACAGCCAGATAGTTTTCGTTTTCCTCGTCCACCGGCTCGATTTCCATAATGACGATCTGATCCTCCCCCTCGGGCATCAGCACCAGATATTCCTTGCCGTCATAGGTCAGACAGTCCAGATACTCAAAATTGACATCCTGCCCGTTTTCATCGGTGAGGGTCAGAATGCTGTTTTCCTCTTCGGGAATGTTGGTTTCCTGTTCCATGGGAATTCCTCCTGCCAGTATTAAGATCATTTAATCCTCATTATATCGTATCCTCCCAGGAAAAGCAATACGAAAAATCCGGGACGGTGATTGAAAACCCGGGGGGATTGTGGTATACTGTCTACATTCTGTTGTGAAAAGGGGGATTCCCTGTGAGAAGAATTTGGGCGGCGCTGCTGGTGGCGGCGCTGCTGTTTGGCGGCTGTGGGAAAAACGACGCTTCCGCACCGGCTGAGTCCGCCGGCGCGGAGACCACGGCTGCCGCGACTGTCCCGCCGGACGGCAATCCCAAGGACGTGACCTGTCTGGGCAGCTATACCCGGGAGGGCAGCGCCTCCGCCGTGATTGCCACAGCGGGGGACGAATCGCTGACCAACGCCCAGCTGGCGGTGTGGTACTGGGCGCAGGTGGCGCAGTACCGCGCGTCCGGTGATGCTCCGGATTCCGCGGAGCCGCTGGATCAGCAGCCCTGCGGCGTGGATGACAGCGTGAATTCCTGGCAGCAGTATTTTCTGAAGCGGGCGCTGAACGCCTGGCACAGCGCCGCGGCGCTGAATGTCCGGAGCCGGGAGGTTCCTCTGCCCACGGAGGAAGCCTACCAGCCCAATCTGGACAATTATGCCGAGTATATGGACGGTATGCCGGCAACCCGGTTCCTGTACGGCTATAACGCTTACTACATACCCAATACCATGCATCAGGCCTATCTGGACAGCCTTCCGGAAACGCTTGGCGCCCTGGCGCAGCAGAAGGGCTATGGAGACGCCGAGACGCTGGCACAGCAGGCCTTTGGGGCGTCCTTGGCGGATGTGCAGACCATGGCGGAGAATTTCAACCGCGCCTATATGTATTTTACCACACTGACCTATTCTGTCGAAGCGCCGGAGGAATCGGAGGACGATACCGGAGCGTATCTGGTGGATTTCCGGCACATTCTGCTGGTGCCGGGGGAGGAAACCCCGGAGGATACCATGTCTGCGTTCCAGGCGAAGGCAAAGAAGCGCCTGTCGCCGCTGACCAAGCAGGAAAAATATTCGGAGAGCACCTTTGCCGATCTGGCGCATTTCTATTCGGAGGATTCCGCCACCGCCGTGGACGGCGGCATCTACCGCCGCGTCGCCAAGGGAGAACTGCCTGCGGAGCTGGACACGTGGTGCTTTGATCCGGAACGGCAGCCGGGGGATACCACGGTAATTACCTCCGACGACGGCATCCACATTCTCTATTTTTCCGGCAGGGAGTCGGTGCGTCAGGTTGAGGCGGAGGATGCTGCCCTGCAGGCGCGGCAGGCGGATCTGATCGCTCAGGCGCGGAAGGACTATCCCATGGAGGTCACCTATTCGGAGATTGCTCTGCCTGAGGCGGAAGGCACCGTCAGCGCTGGGGAGCTGCTGTACCCCGACATTGCCCACGAGCGTATGCCGGAGGTGCCCCTGTACCTGCAGCAGGACTATCCCGGTACCATGTACGGCGGCTATCCCATCCGTACCAACGGCTGCGGCATTACCTCCATGGCCATGCTGGCTTCCTACATGGCGGATGATGAACTGACGCCCCCGATCATGTGCGCCCGGTATGGAAACTACAGTCATCGCCATGGCACCGACGGCATGATTTTTGTCAAGGAGCCGCCGGTGATGGGCTTCTATCTGGTGGAGCAGACCTACGATCCCACCGTTGCCTGGAAGGCGCTGGAGGAAGGCCATGTGGTGGTTTCCGTGCAGCATCCCGGCTACTGGACAAGAGCAGGACATTACATCGTCCTTCAGGAGATCACGGAGAACGGCCTTGTGCGGGTGCGCGATTCCAATATCTACAATTACAACCGGATTCCCGCCCATGTCAATGACGAGCACACCTGGGGCAGCATTACCAGTGCCGGCTCCGGCTTCTGGATCTATGACTACAAGGTTACCCGGGTGCCTGCCTGCGCCCGGTGCGGAGATCCCCGGCAGGCCGGCGGCCAGCTGACGCAGGACTATTACTGCCGCAGATGCGCGGCGGCGCTGATGAGAAGAAATGCCTACCTGACGGCCTGCGAATGTTAGTCAGGACGATATATGATTCGGTGCACATGACAGAGCGAGAGGTATGACGAATGCTGAATAAGGTAGCCGGGGCGAAAAATTATGGGGCGCAGAACTACCGCCATGAGTTTAAGTTTCTTTGTGACGAGGCGCAGCTTACGGCAATCCAGTGCCGTATCCAGCCGGTGATGCAGTTGGATGCCCATACCAACGCGGAGGGCGTATATCATATCAGAAGTCTGTATTTCGACGACTTCGACAACCGCTGTTATTTCGAGAATGAAAGCGGGACAGATCCCAGAGAAAAATTCCGGATTCGGATCTACAATGGCAGTACGGAGCGGATTTCTCTGGAGCTGAAGCGGAAGGAACGTGGGAAAACCCTGAAGCGTTCCTGCCGCCTGACGCAGGAGCAGTGCAGGATTCTGATGCGCGGCGAGGTGCTCCCGGACGACCCGGCTTACCCTCCGGTGCTGCAAAAGCTGCTGCTGTTGATGAAGACCACGCTGATGCAGCCCAAAGTGATCGTGGAATATGTGCGGGTGCCCTATGTCTATCCGCTGGGGAATGTCCGGGTCACCTTTGACAGGGATATCTCCGCTTCGACCTGCATTGCCGATTTTCTGGAACCGGAAGTGTTTAAGCGGCCGGTCATGCCGGGGGGAACCCATATTCTGGAAGTGAAATATGACGAGTACCTGCCGGATTATCTCCACAATCTTCTTCAGATGGACTTCTTACGGTATACTTCCTATTCCAAATACTATTATTGCAGAAAATTCAGTATCTGATTATCAGCTAGGAGAATTACCATGGCCACATTTTCAAAGATCTTCAAAAAATCCTTTCTGGAAGCCTTTACCGGTTCGGATTTTTCCACGACGCGCATTTTGGTTTGTCTGACGCTGACCACGCTGATCGCGCTGTATATTTTCGTGGTTTACCGGGTTTTTACCCGGAAAACCTTCTATTCCAAGAGCTTCAATATTTCTCTGGTGGCGATGACCATTATCACGGCTGCCATTATCCTGGCCATGCAGTCCAATCTGGTCATTTCTCTCGGCATGGTGGGCGCGCTGTCCATCGTCCGTTTCCGCACGGCGATCAAGGACCCCATGGATCTTGTGTATCTGTTCTGGTCGGTGGGCGTGGGGATTGTCTGCGGAGCCGGGCTGTATATGCTGGCATTCCTGACCTCGCTGCTGCTGACTGTGGTGGTTCTGGCACTGGATTGGTGCCCCACAGCGAAAGCGCCCATGATTCTGGTGGTGAACTGCAAAGACCGCACTGCCGAGCAGGAGATTCTGGATACCGCAGGGAAGTACAGTAGAATCGTGCGGGTCAAGTCCCGGAACGTGACCGGGGACACGCTGAATATGGTCATCGAAGTCCGTGTGAAGGAAGAAAGTGCGCTTCTGAAGGCCATTGCGGATATTCCGGCGATTGAATCTTCGTCTCTGCTCTCTCACGATGGTGAGGCAACGTTTTAAGATGCCGTTTGTTTACCGGGGAGGTGCTTCCCATTAGACGCCATACAAAGTTGCTCCTGCTTACCGGTTTGTTTGCCATACTGGGGGTATGCGTTTTTTCATTTGTCTACGCGAGATACGTTGTCTACGCGAGATACGACAGCGCCATTGTGTTTTCCCACCCATCGGGATATTATGCGGAACCGTTTGATTTGAAGATCCAAACGGGAGGTGCGTATGCCATCTATTATACTCTGGATGGAAGTGAACCGACTGTCCACTCCCAGCGGTATGACAGTGGCGCGGGCATTCATCTGGAGGACGTGTCTGGGAAGGAAAATGTGTATTCTGCCAGAACGGATCTCTCAACCGGTTATGATACGGAGCTTGTCAACCAGTACAGCGAGCAAAATTACGGCTATGCGGCTCCGGAGTTCCCCGTGGATAAGTGCAGTGTTGTGCGGGCTGCTTCTTTTGACCGGGACGGCAACGCGCTGGCCAGCATGACCGGGGTATATTTCATTGGATTTCAGAATAAACCGATGTACCGGGATCTTTACACCGTGTCCATTACGGCGGATCCCGATGGCCTGTTTGGATATGAGGAGGGGATTCTGGTCACCGGGAAAACCTTCGACGACTATGTGGAAGCATCCCGCACGCAGGATGGCGTTGTGTTTACGGGTAAGGACGCGCCAAACTGGTGGTGGTGGCCGGCGAATTACCGGAATACCGGTGAGAAGTGGGAAAGGAAGGCGCACATTGCCGTTTTTGACCAAAGCCGGCAGCTGGTTCTGGATCAGGACTGCGGCATTCGGGTGCACGGCGGCGGCAGCCGGGGATATGCCCAGAAGAGCATCCGATGCATTGCCCGCAGGGAATATTCCGGCATGGGTACCTTCCCGGTCACCTGGTTCGGGGAAGGGATAACGCCCAGTAAGTTTGTCCTGTTTTCGGGCGGGGACGACAGCATCTTCAAGATGCGGGACTGTATTGCGCAGGAGCTGGCGAAGGATCTGAACTTTGCCACCATGGAGTTCATTCCCTGCTGCGTATTTATAAACGGAGAATTCTGGGGCTTCTACTTTATCACAGAGAACTACAATGAAAACTTCATCAGCGATCACTACGGCGTCAAGGAAGACAATGTCATCATGGTCAAGGACGGCGAGGCGTCCGGAGCTGCCGGAGGCATAAATCTCTATTGGGAAATGTGCCGGCTTATCTCGGAGTATGATATGACGGAGGAGTCGAATTACCGGCTTGCCTCCGAAATGATCGACATGGACAGCTGTATTGATTATTATGCGTTCCAGATTTACTATGCCAGAAAAGTGGACTGGCCAGGCGGAAACAAAGCTTTTTGGAGAACCAGTGAGCCGGAGAACTCCCTATATGGGGACTGCAGGTGGCGCTGGATGCTGTTCGACCTGAATTCGGGAGGTGCAAAGGAAGACGCACTGGAGGATGATTCCCTTGCGTATGTTCTGGAGCGTGACGCGCTCTTCCGCTCCCTGTTTCAGAATCGGCAGTTCCGGCGGGCGTTTTCAGAGCGCATCCTGGAGATTGGAAACACAGTGCTCGACAGGAAAACCTGTGCAGACTTCATCGATGGGTTTGACGCGACGTTTCGGGAGCCGATCCGGCAGAACAGCCTGCGGTTTTTCAATGATGGAAAGCAGCAGGAATACGAAGCCTATTTGGATGGTATGCGCCTGTTTTTCGCGGAAAGATACGAGATCGTCGTCCAATTCCTATCTGCCCATCTGGCGGAGTATGGCGAAAGTATCCCGGATTTCCTGCCCAGTCAGCCATAGCCGGGAAGCAAAAACGAAGCCCCACGTCGGCATTTCTGCCGAACGTGGGGCTTTCACTGTCAGTACTGCGCCGCTTCCGCGCTCTTGAGCTGCAATTGGAGTTTGTCCGCAATGAGGGCGATGAACTCCGAATTGGTGGGCTTGCCCTTGGTGTTGCTGACGGTATAGCCAAAGAAGCGCGGCAAGGTATCCAAATCTCCTCGATCCCAGGCAACCTCAATGGCATGGCGGATGGCCCGCTCCACTCTGGACGGCGTGGTGCCGAAGGTTTTGGCGACCTCCGGGTACAGTACCTTTGTGATGGCGTTCGTGTCCCTGACGGGCCACGGAGGGGCTACCAAGAGCCATCAAAAAGAGAGCGTGATCGCCAACGATTGATTGCTTTCTTTATCGCCCTGTTTGCTACTGCTTCACAGGGTTTGACAATATAATAGCGAAATCCAAGAGCGTAGTCAAGCGTGAACCCAATGAACATTTTAGAAAATTTTTTGCTCTGT
>JAXEAK010000041.1:0-9561 GCA_034094395.1 Faecousia sp. | reverse complement strand
CAACAAACTACGCCTATCACAGGCGCTTGACTATGATACCAGACTTTCCCCAAAATTGCAAGTATTTTTTTCAATTTTTTTCGTTTTTTTGAAAATGGGTTGATATTCTTCCGACCGGAAGCTATAATGAAATACAAGAATACTTTCCGATTGGGGTGGAATCATGATCGATACCTATTCCGTGCCGCTGAAAACGCTGGTAGATGAATTTCATCTGGAAATCGCCTACGCTTCCACGGACTATTCCGCCATCCGGATCACGGTGGAGGACGTTTCCCGTCCCGGCTTGCAGCTGGCCGGCTTCTTTGACCACTACGAGCCCATGCGGCTTCAGGTCATGGGCAATGTGGAAATGAGCTACGTAAGCAAGCTAACGCCCGCCAACCGCAGCGCCATTTTTGACAGGCTGTTCTCCTATAAATTCCCTGCCCTGCTCATCGCCCGGGGAATCCAGCCCCATCCGGAGATGCTGGAAATGGCAAAAAAACACAATATCACCATCCTGCTCTCCAAGGACGCCACCAGTGCCATTGTCTCCTCCATCATTGCCTACCTGAAAACCGCCCTCGCCCCCCGGGTTACCCGCCACGGCGTTCTGGTAGAGGTCTACGGCGAAGGCATTCTGCTCACCGGCGACAGCGGTATCGGCAAGTCCGAATGCGCTGTGGAGCTATTAAAGCGCGGCCACCGGCTGATTGCCGACGACGCGGTGGAAATCCGCAAGGTTTCCTCCAACTCCCTGGTGGGCACCGCTCCCGCCCTGATCCGCAACTATGTGGAATTGCGGGGCATTGGCATCATCAACGTGGCAAAGCTGTTCGGCATGGGCTCGGTCAAGCTGGAAAACGAAATCAATCTGGTTATGAATATCGTCCCCTGGAACACGCTGGAAGCCTATGACCGCTTAGGTCTTGAAGAGCATTACACGGAAATTCTGGGTGTCAAGGTGCCCATGAATACCATTCCCATTACCCCCGGGCGGAATCTGGCCGTGATTCTGGAGGTTGCCGCCATGAACAACCGTCAGAAAAAAATGGGCTACAACGCCGCTCTGGAATTCACGGAGCAGATCAACCGCCACTTTGACGAAAACGTAGGGAAAATCTGATGAAGGAATTTACCATCGGCGCCAATGACGCCGGTCAACGGCTGGATCGTTTCCTTGCCAAGGCCGTGCCCCTGCTGCCTGCCTCTCTGGCGCAGAAGTATATTCGCCTGAAGCGCATCAAGTGCAACGGCAAGCGCATTGACCGGGACACCCGCTTAAACGCGGGAGATGTGCTGCAGCTGTATATCAACGACGAATTTTTCGACAAGCCCCGGGAGGATAACGCTTACCTCACGGTAGCCTCCCCCAAGCTGAACATTGTCTACGAGGATAACAATATTCTACTGGTAGACAAGTGTCCCGGACTTGCCGTCCACCCCCACGATGGGGCGGAATACGGCAGGACACTCATCGACCACATTCAGTCCTATCTCTATCAGAAGCGGGAGTGGCGTCCCCGGGAAGAAAACGCCTTCACCCCCGCCCTGTGCAACCGCATTGACCGGAACACCGGGGGCATCGTCATTGCGGCAAAAACCGCCGAAGCCCTGCGGGTGATGAATCAGAAAATCAAGGATCGGGAGCTGGACAAGCGGTACCTCGCCATTGTGGAGGGGACGCCAAAGCCCAGAGACGGCAGTCTGAAAGGCTATCTTTTCAAGGACGCCAAAAAGAACCGGGTCTTCGTCACCGACACCCCCCAGCCCGGCGCCAAAACCTGCCAGACCAACTACCGTACCCTTGCCAGTCGAAACGGGCTGTCTCTGGTGGAGTGCGAGCTGATCACCGGCAGAACCCACCAGATCCGCGCCCAGTTTGCCCACGCCGGGCACCCTCTGCTGGGGGACGGCAAGTACGGCAAGCTGGACAAGCGCTTTGACCGGAATTATCAGGCGCTGTATTCCTACAGGCTGACTTTCGCCTTCACCACCGACGCCGGTTCTCTGGAAAACCTGAACGGGAAATCCTTTCAGGTGGAGAAGGTGGATTTTGTGGAGGAATACTTCCCCGGCTTTTCCATTTCAAAGGAGAAATAACCCATGGTTTTGTTTATTACCAGCAGTCCCTATGTGAATGACGCCGACCGGGCGATTCTCAGCAACGACAATCACTTTATTGACCGTATCCGGGAGGTTCTTCCCCCCTGCCCCCGGGCGCTGTTCATCGCCGCCGATCCGGAGGATCGGGAGGACACCTGCCGGTTTGCCGCGGACACCACCGGCGCCTTTTCCGAAGCGGGAATGCCCTTCCAGTCCTACCACATTCTGGACGGCTTCAACACCGGGGACGCGGAAAGCCTCATAGAAAACAGCGATATTCTCCTGCTGTCCGGCGGCCATGTACCCACCCAGAACGCTTTCTTTCAGGACATTGGCCTGCGGGAACTGCTGGAAGACTTTGACGGCGTGGTGGTTGGCATCAGCGCCGGCAGCATGAACTGCGCAGGCTGCGTCTACGTCCAGCCGGAGGAAGAAGGAGAATCGAGCCCGGACTTTCCCCGGTGGGCGGAGGGTCTGGGACTGACGGGTGTGAACATCCTTCCCCACTACCAGAAGGTGAAGGACAACATTCTGGACGGGCAGCGGCTGTTTGAGGACATCACCTACGCCGACAGCATGGGCAGCACCTTCTTCGCCCTGCCCGACGGCAGCTACTTCTATCAGGACTACGAGGGGCTTTTCCTGTGCGGCGAGGGCTACCGCCTCCGGGACGGCATTCTGGAGCAGCTGACCCAAAACGGCGACGTGCTGGATATGGAGGAACTGGAATAAAAATATGGCGTCCGTGAGGGATGAGCCTTCACGGACGTCGTTTTTTATGCTCTTAACAGGTTCATAATTCCCTCCATCAGCGGATACCGGATGAACACAATCACCAGCAGCACGATGACGTTGATCACCACCAGCTCCAGCCAGTCCTTTCTGCCCCGGTACACGGCGCTGCGGTGGCGGAAAATCAGCTTTGCCAGCAGGAAGCCCACCAGAGTTCCCAGCGTGTTCATAATCAGATCATCCACATCCGTCGCCCGGAGGGTAAATAATTGAATCAGTTCCGCCGTCAGGGAGGTGGCAATTCCCGCAAAGAGGGTATGGTTCCACTGCCGGTACCGCTGAAAATACGCCGGAAGCAGAAATCCCAGCGGTGCGAACATCACCGCATTCAGAATCATGCCCTCAATGTTGCTGGAAGTGAAATCCTGAAGGGGAATCAGATTGACAGTGGGATCCCAGCAGATGTACTGCACTCCCGGCACGCCGATGACAATGTACATGGCGTTGAGATACAGCACCAGAAGCACCATCCAGAGCCATTTCCGCTTCGCCCGCTGCCGGTCTAAAATGAAAACGAAAATCAGCACCAGCGGCAATGACACAATGGCTCCGCATAGCTTATCCAGCAATATCAACAAAATATTCTCCATTATATACCTCTTCCGACCTCGCTGACGCTCGGCCACCTTCCCCAAAGGGGAAGGCTTTATCTTCCGTTATAATTCTGCCCGTTCAGAGGCTCTCCGTCGGCGGTTACGTCGCTGCAGTCGTAGAACATCAGATTATTGCCCCCCAGATCCCGGAAGGTGCACTTTTCGATGGTCACGCCGGTGACCTCCGTCATCTGCACGCCGCCGTAGCTGCACGCATAGATGTCGCATTTGCGCAGGGTGATGTCCGTACACTTCTCCGCCTGCACGCCCAGCGTGCCGCAGCCAAACATACCGCAGTTATCCACGGAAATCCGCTGGCTGTTCTGAAAATACAGCACACCGCCGGTGCATTCCCCCGGTGCGTCCGTGTGCCCCGCGGTAATACCGGAGAGCACAATGTCCTTGCAGCCGCGGAAGGTCAGCACATTGGCGTACCGGGGTACGGCGCAGATGGTGTGATCCTTCGTTTTGCCATCCTTGCTGCGGATGGTCAGGTTATTCACGCCGGTAATCACCAGCCCCGGACCGTCGTAGTTGTCCTCCCAGCGGTAATACTGCTTCGGCGCGCCGCCGTATTCCCCGGCAGTGCTGAAGTCGATGGTTGAAGCGTCAATGACGATTTCCGTATTGGGAGCGATGGCCGCCAAAAATTCGTCGGCATTGGTTACGGTAATGCTGGCCTGCTGCGCGGGAGGCTCCGCTTCCGTCTCCGGTTCCGCGCCCGCCATGACCTCCTCGGTGATGGTGTTGCCCTCCGGGTCAACCGCGCCGCAGCCTGCGTCAAACCAGCTGTAAATGGTGCAGTTTTCAAAGGTGTTGCCGTCCAGCGTCACAAAATTTCCAAAGGTGCCGAAGGCGGACTCCAAAACCTCGTTTCCCCGGAACACATTGTTCTTCAGCGTGATCTGATCCACGCCGGCGGAACGCACCAGATAGCCGGACAAGTTGTTGTAGATCTCGCAGTCGGAAATGGTAATATTGGAACTGTCATTCAGGCTGAACACCTCTTCCGCTTCCCAATCGCCCTTGCCAAGGTCGTAAAAACGGCAGTTGACGATGGTGGCATCCACCGTATCCAGCAAGTCAAGGCCGTTGTAGGAGCACTCGTAAATATCGCTGTTGGCAATGGACAGATTGCTGCTGCTGTGGGCTGCCACACCCGTAACGCCGCAGCCGTACAGCCCTACGTCCCGAATGGAAACGCCGGTGCAGTAGTCCAGATAAATTACGCCGCCCACACAGGCACCCGGCTCCCTGATGTGCCCGGCGGTAAAGCCCGTCAGAGAAACGTTCTCGCAGTATTCCAACCGCAATACCTGAGCATACCGCGGCTCCGCGGAAAGCACCACGGTGTCCTTCCCCGCGCCGGTGATGGTCAGATTCTTGACGCCGGAGATCACCAGTTCACTGCCGTCGTAGACCTCCTGCCAGAAGCAGAAGGGGCTGTCCGTGGGTTTGTCCATTTCCCCGGCAAAATCGTAAGTGCCCGCCTCCAGCCGGATCTCCCGGTCAGAGCCGATGGCCGCGATGAATTCCGCCGCGTTGGTTACGGTATACACCCCGTCCTGGGCAACCGGCGTGGTCTGTTCCGGTTCCAGCGTGGCAATCACCGTGGTCTCCCCGGGCGCGGAGCTGCCGCAGGCTGCCAGGAAAACTGCCAGAACCAGAGAAAGCATCATACAGAACATTCGTCTCATAATCAAACACGTCCTTTCACACTCCCATCATATCTTCCAGAATCTGGTTTGTCAATTCCCCGGCACCTTATGTTTTTCTTAAGGCGGCTCTGATGCGATCGGCAAGCGCCGGCGGCGAAAGATTTTTTCGCGTAGGAGCGTTCCAAAACAGGAGCAATTCTGTGTGTTTTTCCCGATTTCGGAACCGGCGGCTAGGGCAAACGATTTTCCATGGAAGCCGGAGATTCAAAATTTCCCTAAGCGCATGAAAAACCGGCTCCGCCGTTCAGGCGAAGCCGGTCTGTTTATTCCGCTTCCTCGTAAAACAGGTCGAGAATGGTTTGCTGGAGAGAATCCGGATCGGGGTAAAACTCCATATATTCCTCCCCCACCACCGCTTCTCCGTCAATGGTGCGGATTGGCTCCAGCGTGCACTGGGCGGCAAAGTCACCGAAGGCATCCAGCTGATTCACAGTGCAGTCGGAAACGAAGGAATCCGAAACCTTCAGCAGGGTCTTCGACAGAAAATCCCCATCCTCCCGATGCCGCTCCATGAGTTTTTCATAAAACGCCATCAGATATTGCCGCTGGCGCTCCATGCGGCTCAGGTTGCTGCTGTCCTCCAGGCCGTAGCGGGTTCGCACATATTTCAGCGCCTGCTCTCCCCGGAGGGTAACCTCAGCGCCCTTCACAAGTTCCGGATCGACGCTGGTCAGATCGTCCAGCACCGTCACGGTGACGCCGCCCACCAGATCGTTGATGGTACTGACCGCGTCCATGGTCAGCGTCATGTAGTGGTCGATGGTGACGCCGCCCAGCAGCTTGGAGACTGCTTTCACGGCATTGATGCAGCTGTCCGAGCCGCCGCTGCCATAGGTATGCGCCAACGCCAGCTGGCCGGTGAAGGTGCCTGCCACGCCGCCGCCGATTCCCAGACGGCGAATCTCCGTCATGGTATCCCGGTTCAAATGGAGCGGTGTACACTGCTTGAGAGTCGGATCCACCACCAACAGCAGAAGAAAATCGGACTGGAGCTTATTGGTGTAGCCGATGGATTCCTTCGGCTGCTCATACTTATCCAGTCCCATCAGCAGAATGGTCTGCAGATGCTCCCGGGGACGGTAAACCTTTCCGTTACAGGAAAGCCAGCCCTGAGGCAGCGCCGGCTCCGTAGCGGTGGCAGTCGTCTGGGACATTGTCTGCTCCGCCTGACCCTGCGCTGCGCAGCCGCTGAACAGCAATGCAAGGCACAGGGCAATCAAAATTGCCCTGTGCACACTGCGAGATTGTGTTGAATTCATAGTCAAGAACAGTTGAAATCACCAGATCGATTACTCGGTCATCTCCGTGATGAAGGAGACAGGACCACAGATCTTGCAGCCGACAACGATGGAACCGTCCTTGGTGATCTCCACCATATCCTCGTCCAGGACAACCCATTCACCGTCCACGAAAACGGAGACCAGCAGGAAATCGCCCTGCTTGTAGTTGGTTCCCACGAACACGGTCTCGTCCTTCTTGGAAGCGGTGGAATCGGCATAGAACAGATCGGTGACAATCAGCTTGCTACTGTCAACCTTCGCATCTCTCGTCTTCAGTGCTTCGTCCAGAGCGGGCATTACATCCGTAAGCTTTTCTGCCTTGCTGATGTCCGTATACACCTGCTCCATGACCTTCTGGACAGTCTCAGATGCCTTGTCAGCATCCGTCAGGGGAACGATGACAACCTCAGGATCCTTAGCGGCAGGGGCGCCCTTCTGTTCCACGCTGGGAGTGAAATTGGCTGCGCTGACAGGCAGCGCCAGCAGTGCCACGACCAGTACGAGGGACAAAATCTTCACAACGTTTTTCATAAATATACCTCGCTTTTCCTTACAAATTTATCAGACTCCGCATTGGGGTCGGACTTACAACATCAAACTTGGCGTCCGAATCTGCTGTGCCAGACGCCGCGCCCGTTCGGGAAGCTGAACCCAGTTGGGCGCTCTCTCTTTCAAATTGTGGCAATCGGAGCCCAGCAGCTGAATCTCACCGCGTTCCAGCATTCGCAGCGCCCGGCGGCGGGTCTGCCAGCGGCTGAAAAAGGACACATTTGCCTGCATCCACACGCCCTGCTCCCGCAACTGTTGCCACAGCGTCTCCGGCTGCCGGGTCAGGTATCGCTCAATATGCGCCAGCACCACCTGAAATCCCTGTCGCTGCTGCAGAGTCAGCACATCCGCCACCACCCGCTCCGGCCACGGGGAAAAGGGCATCTCCAGAAGCAGCAGCTCGGTGCCCTCAATCCGAAGTTTCGCCAGATCCTCTGTGGAGCAGATGCCTTCAAAATACTGCACCTCCGCGCCCAGAGCCAGCCGGGGCAAGCCCTCGGTCAGTTCGGACTGCAAACGCTGCCAGCTTTTCTGCCGCCGCGTCAGAAATTCCGACGGACTGTTCTGCCCGGCATAGAAGTGGGGGGTAAGCACCACCTGCTCCACGCCCTGCTCCCGCTCCAGCCGAAGCAGGGCAAGGCTTTCCGCGGTACTCCCGCTGCCATCGTCCATCTCCGGCAGAATATGGGTGTGAAAATCTATCATGTTCAATCCATTTTCTTATAGTAATCCTTGTGATATCCTTTCTTCTGGATATCCGAGCCGGTCATGGCAAAGCCAAGGATTCGGGCATTCGCAAACTTCAGCTTCCGCACCGCGTCGTCCAGAGACCTTCTGTCACAGTAGTCCTGCCGGACAACCAGCACCACGCCGTGGGTCAGCCGGGAAACAATCAGGGCATCCGAGACCTCCTCAATGGGAGGCAAATCGATGATTACCATGTCAAACGCTTTTTTGATCTCGGTGATAAACTGGCGCATCTGCTTGGAATTCAGCAGCTCCGCCGGGTTCGGGGGCGTATCGCCGGCGCAAAGCACCCAATAATCCTTAATCAAACCGGAGCGCTGAACCGCTTCAGAGAAGCTGCACTGGCCAATCAGCAGGTTGGACAACCCCGGCCTCGCCTCCACCTTCAGGCAGCCGGCAAGGGTAGGAAGGCGCATATCCGCCTCCAGCAGCAGCACCCGCTTGCCGGTCTGTGCCATGGTGTAGCCAAGATTCACACTGGTGGTGCTCTTTCCTTCTCCCGCAAGGGAACTGGTAATGCCGATCACCTTACAGCCGCTTTCATCCGGCAGGCTGAACTCCAGATTGGTCCGTAAAAGCTTGTAGGCTTCCGCCGCGCCAAAACTCAGGCCGCCGCCTATGGTTTTCTTCAGTTCCTCAGCAGTCAGAGTGCCGGCAACAGCCTTGCGCTGTTTCTTATTTTCCATTCCGCGCACCCCGCCCTCTCTCCTGATTTGCGGCTCCCGCCCGGGCATAGGAGCGATAATAGCCGTCGTCCTTTCCGGAAAGCAGATCCGGAATCACTGCAAGCACGGGCACATCGTAGTTCTGCACCAGAAAATCCGAGTCCCGGATCTGGGTATCCATCAAATCCTCCACGACAATCAGGCCGCTCAGCAGCACAGCACCCAGCAGCGCGCCCATCACGGTGTTCTTGCGAATACTGGGGGAGTCCTTCTTCGCCGGAACTACTGCGTAATCCACGATCCGTACAGAGCTTCCGTCCACGATGGATGCAATCTTATCCGGCAGAACCCGGGCAATGGTGTTGGCCAGCAGCTCCGCCTCCGCAGGATCCGGGCTGGTGACCTCCACACGAAACACTTCCGTGGAATCCACGGAGGATGCGCTCACCATTTCCTGAAGCTCTTCGTAGGTGTAGGGCACGCCGGCCTCGGCAATGACCTCCTCCATGGTGCTGCGGGTATTCAAAATGACTATGTAGGTATCCACCAGGCTCTTCGCCGCGCTCAGATCCGACTGGCTGATGCTCAGCTTTGTGCTGCCGATGGAAATATTGTTGTTGTTGACATACAGCAACGCCTTGGACTTATACAGCGGCGTAACAAAAAATGCCGTATACGCCAGAGCCGCGCCGCCAAAAATCACCGCCGCCAGTACAATTGCCCAGGCCTTTCGCCAAAGCGCCCTTCCCAGCTTCAGCAGATCGATTTCATCGTCCGCTCGATTATCCACTCGATTGTCCATCTCGTTCTTCCTTCTGCATCGGTCAAAGTCTCATGCCGCCTGACAGCCAAATCTCCGGCTCACCCGCCGTCCCGGCTGCCACTATCTGCCATAACCCGTAACTCGGGATATAGTATAGCAGAATATCTCAGGGCAACACCGCATAAATGCCAAAAACCGCATTATACAGTGGGTGCCAAATAAAAACTGTGGATAACCTCTGAATTTTTGTCCGCAAAGGCGCACTAAATCAAGCCGCCAGACAAGGTCTGTCAGCCAGAATCAGATTTGCCAACGCAAACATGATATTGAATTTGGCTTGTTGCTTTTCAAGCCCTCGGTATCGTG
>JAXEAK010000040.1:0-4510 GCA_034094395.1 Faecousia sp. | reverse complement strand
CCGCCCGGGCGACGGAGCAGAGTACCCGCCCGGCGGAACAGACAGCCCGGTCGTCGGAGCAGAGAACCCGCCCGGCGGAACAGAGACCCCGTCCGGCGGAGCAGCGAACCCGCCCAGCAGAACAGAGAACCCGTCCGGCGGAGCAGCGAACCCGTTCGTCAGAAAGGCCTGCTGAACCCCGGAAGCGAGCTGCCGGCCAGAAGACGACGGCACCCCGGAAGCCTTCCGGGAGAAAGCGTCCCGCCGAGGATTCCGACGATATTTCCAACAGAAAGCGCGCCTACGGAAAGAGCAAACCCAAGAAAAAGTCCGCCGCAGCTTCCATGATGGAAACGATCCGGAAATCCATGCAGAAAAGAGCGGAAAAGAAAAAGAAAAAGCCGAATCATTCCGGTCAGCCCACGCCTGCGGTGATTTACACCCAGCCTGCGGCCTTCAACCGGAACCGGCTGATTATCCAACTGGTGACGGTTACCGCCGTGGTACTGGCGCTGGTGATCGGGCTGTCCGTGTTCTTTAAGGTGGAGCATATCTATGTTTCCGGCTCGGACGTGTACAGCGAAAGCTCCATTACGGAAGTCTGCGGAATCAGCAAGGGGGACAACCTCCTGACCTTCAGCCACGCCCGGTCGGCGGCATTGATTCAGGCCAACCGTCCTTACGTCCGTTCCGTACGCTTCGGTATAAAATTACCGGATACTGTCAATATTATCATCGAAGAAGACGATGTGGTGTATGCCATCAAGGATCAGACGGGGCAGTGGTGGCTGATGAACTCCGACGGCAGAGTGGTGGAGCAGGCGAACAGCGCGAAGATTGCCAACCATACCCAGGTGCTGGGCGTGTCGCTGGACAATCCCACCCCCAACGAGAGAGGCACAGCACTGGAAAGCGCTCCCACCGCCACGGAGGAAACGGCGGCGCAGGATGAGACGGTGGCGTCTGTACCGGTGACCACCACCGGCGCACAGCGCCTGACGGCTGCCCTGCAGATTCTCCAGGCGCTGGAAAACAATGATATCGTCGGCAGCGCCGCCAGCGTGGACGTAAGCCGAATTGACGACATCATCCTGTGGTACGGCACCCGCTATCAGGTGAATCTGGGCGACAGCACCCGCCTGGATTACAAGATTGCCTGCATGAATGCCGTCATAGCTCAGATGAGCGAGTACCAGTCCGGCATTCTGGACTGCAGCTTTACCATCTGGCCAAACCAGGTGGGCTATACGCCGTTCTCTTAGATTTAAGAATTCTGTAAATATTTTGCCATTCAGGAAGATTTTCTATTGACCAAATCCAAAATAAAGGATAGAATAGAGGGAGCATGAGTAAAAATAGTCGTAAGCGGAGCAACCGCGACAGCGAACAGATACATAGGAGGAAGAGTAATATGTCCGAGAATATGCCCGATCGCGTAGTCAAAATCAAAGTCATCGGCGTAGGCGGCGCCGGCAACAATGTTATTAACCGAATGATCGAGGCCGGCGTGGACGGCGTTGATTTCGTGGTGGTAAATACCGATAAGCAGGATCTGAACAAGTCCGTATGCAAGAACAAGCTTCAGATTGGCGAGAAGCTCACCGGCGGCATGGGCGCCGGCTCCAAGCCGGAAATCGGCAAGAAGTCTGCGGAGGAGTCCCGGGCTGCCATCTCCAAGGCGCTGGAGGGCACGGACATGGTGTTCATCACCGCCGGCATGGGCGGCGGCACCGGAACCGGCGCGGCTCCCATTGTGGCGGATCTGGCACATGAGGCGGGCATTCTCACCGTGGGCGTCGTCACAAAGCCCTTCAAGTTTGAGGGCGCCAACCGGATGCGTCAGGCGGAGCAGGGCATCGCCGACCTGAAGGGTAAGGTGGATTCCCTGATTATCATTCCCAACGACCGGCTGAAGTACGTTACCGATCAGAAGATCACCTTTGCCAACGCCTTCGGTATCGCGGACGATGTGCTGAAGCAGGCGGTCACCTCCATCTCCGAACTGGTGGGCTTCTGCAAGAATGTCATCATCAATCTGGACTTTGCCGACGTTTCCGCCGTCATGAAGGACGCCGGCCGGGCACATATGGGCGTGGGCACTGCCTCCGGCAGGGAGAAGGCCGAGCAGGCCGCTACCGCCGCCGTTTCCAGCCCGCTGCTGGAGACCTCCATCAACGGCGCTACCGGTGTGCTGGTGAACGTCACCGGCTCCTCGGAGATGACTCTGGACGATGTGGAGACCGCTGCGGGAATTGTGCAGGAGGCTGCCAACCCCGAGGCCAATATCATCTTCGGCGCCACCATTTCGGATGATTTTCAGGACGAGATGCGGGTCACGGTGATTGCCACCGGCTTCGAGATGAAGCCTGAGACGCCGGCATTCGCGCCCAGAACGGCAGCCGGCTCCGCACCTAAGGGTGCGCCTTCTGCACCCAGCTTTGTCCCTGAGGATATCGACACCCCCGTTGCCGCTTCCAAGCAGCCTACCAAGCCTGCGGACATGAGCGACATCGACGAGATTTTCAGCATCTTCAAGCGGTAAGACAGTTCTTTCCATCCCGACCCCAAGCGGGTCGGGATGTTTTCTGTGAGGAGGAATCCTATGGGCGCCTATGAAGCGCTGGCGGCCAGCTATGACCGCCTGACCAATGATGTGGACTACAAAGCGACGGTTGCATTTTACGGGGAGATCCTTCGGCAGGAGGGATTGCATCCCCGGACAGCGGTTGACCTCGCCTGCGGCACCGGTTCCGTCACCATCCTGCTGGCGCAGCAGGGAATCCGGGTGACTGGCGTGGATGCGTCGGAGGAGATGCTCACCGTGGCGCAGCAGAAGGCGGGCGATCTGGAAAACCCACCCCGCTTTGTCCACCAGAGCCTGCAAGGACTAGCGTTGCCCCGGGGCGTGGATCTGGCGGTGTGCGCGCTGGACAGTCTGGATTACATCACCGACCCGGCAGATTGCGCGGAAGCCATCCGTCGGATCTATCGCGCCTTAAATCCCGGGGGCGTTTTCATTTTTGATGTGAACACCCCGGAGAAGCTTCGCGCCATGGACTCTCAGGTGTTTCTGGACGAGGACGAGGATGTGTACTGCGTCTGGCGGGGAGAATTTGATGAGGAAAGCAATATCTGCTCCTACGGCATGGATTTGTTCCAGCGGCAGGGAAAGCTGTGGCGGCGCTCCTTTGAAGAGCATCGGGAATATGCTTATAGCGCCCAGCAGCTGACCGCCTATCTGAAGGCGGCGGGCTTTACGGGTATCCGCGTCTATGGCGACCGGCGCATGGAGCCGCCGCGCCCCGGTGAGCAGCGGATGTATTTCAAAGCGAGAAAGGGAAGAGTGCAATGAAAGATTATCTGGTTCGGGGAATGAGCATGGACGGTTTCGTGAAGGCAGTGGCGATCCGCTCCACAGAGCTGGTGCGCCGGGGCGCAGAAATCCAGGGCACAACGCCCAACGCGACGGCCGCCTTCGGACGGGCGCTGACGGCAGCTTCCATGATGGGCAATATGCAGAAGGTGGAAAACGGCTCCATGACCCTGCAAATCCGGGGCGGCGGTCCCATCGGTACCATCACGGTGGTGTCCGACGCGGAGGGCAACGTCCGGGGTTATGTAACAGAGCCGAAGGTGCCGCTGGTGGAGAAATACCCCGGCAAGCTGGACGTAGGCGCCACAGTGGGGACTGACGGAACCATCACCGTGATTCGGGATTTGCAGATGAAGGAGCCGTATATCGGTTCCACCCAGCTGGTGTCCGGCGAGATCGGCGACGATGTAACTGCTTATTTTGCCCAAAGCGAGCAGATTCCCACGGCCTGTGCTCTGGGCGTTCTGGTGGATCGGGATACCAGCGTAAAGGTGGCAGGCGGATATCTGCTGCAGCTTCTGCCTGGCGCTCCGGAGGAGACCATCTCCGCTTTGGAAGATGGAATTCGGCGCGCAGGCGCTGTGACACCCATGCTGGACGCCGGGATGACCCCGGAAGATATCTTAGGTCAGGTCTGCGGACAATTGGGCGTGGTGTTTCTGGAAACGACGGAGGTCAGCTATAAGTGCTACTGCTCCCGGGAGCGGGTAGAACGGGTGCTGATCAGCCTGGGACGGGAGGAACTGACGCAGATTATGGAGGAAGGCAAGCCCTTCCCGGTGGAGTGTCAGTTCTGCGATACGGTGTACACATTCACGCCGGATGACTTGAAAGAATTGCTGAAAAAGATTTGATTTTCCCATGAATTCGCAGGGAAATCCCGGGAATGCGCGGGGCAAAATCCGGTGAAAAAAATCGGAAAAAACGCTTGACAAAATGGTGGATTTTATGTATAATGAACCACGTCGCTGAGGTGAGTACGCCGAAGCAACGTTCGGGAGCATAGCTCAGCTGGGAGAGCATCTGCCTTACAAGCAGGAGGTCACAGGTTCGAGCCCTGTTGTTCCCACCACCAATCTGGCCCGGTGGTGCAGTCGGTTAGCACGCCAGCCTGTCACGCTGGAGGTCGACGGTTCGAGTCCGTTCCGGGTCGCCATT
>JAXEAK010000039.1:0-13277 GCA_034094395.1 Faecousia sp. | reverse complement strand
ACAGGCTCCTCAGTGGGAGCGGCAGGCGCCTCCTCAGCAGGAGCTTCTTCGGCTTCCTCAGCGGCAGACTCCTCGGCAGCAGGGGCTTCTACGGGCGTTTCTTCCTCGGGTGTATCCTCCTTGCAGCAGGGGCACTTGGGCAGGGAGGAGAGCATTTTCTTTGCCCAGGCGGTGATCTGCTCGCCATAGGTAGCGACGATGTAGACGACGCCGGCCACGGCGGCCAGCGCAGAAAGCAGCTTGACGATGGTATTCACGGTTTTCATATGGCATTACCTCCGTATTTGTAATTCTTGAACTATTATAACCAGCAGTTGCGGAAAAAGCAAGGAAGAAATTAGAATTATTTGTAAAATCGACGGCTTATACGTATCCGTACATTCCCCGGACGCTGACCTCGCCGGAATTGACAGCCTCCGTATGGCCGTCGGAGAAACGTACCACAAGCGCGCCCTGACCGTCCACGGTAAGCGCTCTGCCGTGGCGGATCTCATCTCCCCGTACCAGGGAAATCTCCTGTCCGACGGTGATGCAGTCCTTTCTGTACTGTTCCAGCAGCGCTTCTTTGCCGGTCAGAAGCCGCTGGCTCATGGCGCAGAGGGCATCCAGCTCCGCCGCCGCGACCCGGCTTCGATCAATTTCCTGTCCGGAAACCATGGCCAGCGAGCCTGCCATGCTTCGGATTTCCGGCAGGAAGTCCTGTTCACGCTGGCAGCAGTTGATGCCGATGCCGATAATGGCATAGTCTACCAGACCCTGGGCGTCCAGCCGCAGCTCCGTCAGGATACCGCCCAGCTTTCGCCCGTGATACACCAGATCGTTTGTCCACTTGATGCCGGGACGGAAGCCCACGCTTCTTTCCACGGCGTCGCACATGGCGACGCCTGCGGCGCAGGTCAGATGCATCAGCTGATCCGCTTCGCAGCCGGGACGAAGCAGAATGCTCAAATACGTTCCCACACCGGCGGGAGACAGGAAGCTGCGTCCCCGCCGCCCGTGTCCGCCGGTCTGGCGGTCGGCAAGTACAGCCGTTCCGTGGGGTGCGCCCCCGGCGGCCATGGCTTTCAGACGATCGTTGGTGGAGTCCACCTCCGGCAGAACGAAAAGCTGATCCTTCCAGGGATAGTCCGGGGATAGATACGGTAGAATCTGTTCTTTCCTGTCAATCAATGTCTTGCAGAACCTCCTCGGGAGGACGATCCAGAATCTCCGGATGGAGCAGGATTCGTTTATAATGCTTGAAAAAGGCAGCATAGTAGTAGCCGTCCACGATCCGTTCGTCCAGCACGAATTTAACATCCACATACTTGCGCTGCACCACGGTGCCGTCCTCCAGCACCTCGCAGGCGCGGCGCTTCATGCCGAAGGCGCCGAATACCGGCAGGCTGCCGAAGTCGTACAGGTGGTGGTAGATGGGCGGGATGCCGAGACTTCCCATGGAAGTAAAGAAGAGACTGCCATGGAAGGGGCTGACCTCCAGCAGAAAGCCGGGGAGCAGGCCGAAATAGTCCATGGTTTTCAGCACCCACACCGCGAACTTCAGAAGTACGCCGGGAATCAGCGTCAGGACGGCGGCAGTGGTGTCAAAATTGCTGTCCAGCGGGGTATTCTTCACATTGTCCACGGCGCTTTGCAGCTTTCGGTAGACATCGTCGGCGGTGTCCCGGGGATTCAGGTGCACCTTGATGACCGTGTCCGGAGACTGGGCGCTCATTTCTTTCTTGATGGTCATGCAGTACTGGATATCGTCGCCCCGGGAGAAGACCTTCTGCCCGGCAATGAACCGGTTCAGCCCCGGATATTTGCAGATGGCGCGTACATAGCAGGCAAGCAGTACATGGGTAATGCCGAAGTTGGTCAGACCCTCCCGGCGCTTCTGACGGATGTAGCGGTCAATCTGACTGATTTCGATGGAGTCCTCGAAAAAATTGGAGGAGGTGTTCCGGGTGACCATGATGTAGGGGGAGACCTGTGCCATCGCGGGCAGGGAGCGTACTCTCCGCCCATCCGCACGGTCGCCCCAGGTGGGGTAGTAGACCCCTGCCGGGTGGATCCGAACGGCAAGGCTGGTGATCAGAATGCCGAGCACCGCCAGAAGGTCTGCCGCGCAATCCCTCAGGGCGGTGAGATTCCCGGAAAAAAGCGCCCGACGGTAGAAATACAGCAGGATGATCCCGGGAATGCATACAACAGGCAGCAGGAACAGGACACCGTGATGCCCGGCGGTGATGTCGGTGTAAAGCACCGCGAAGAAAAGCAGCGCCACCCAGAACAGCCAGACCATCATACGGCTGGCAACGGCTCCGGATATCCAGATGCCGGAGTAAGCCGCCAGCATCCAGATGGGGATGGCGGTTTTGTAGAACAGCTTATCGCCGTTCAGCAGGGCGATCAGCGCAAACAGCGTGGTAGCCGCGATTGGCAGGATGATTTGACTCCACATGTAACGCGTGTCTCCCGCTCCTTTCATACCGGAGAACGCAATGCGGGTCACTGCCGAGGCCGCCATACAAAGCGCCATCAGCCAGATCAGCACGTTTTTTCGACTGACATAGAGATGTATCCTCGTTTTCATACCCACATAGTATAGCAAAAATCGGGCATAATGGCAACAAAAAAAGCAGGACTTCGCCTGCTTTTTTGGGGATACTACAGCTGCTCTTTCAGGGCGGCGATGTACGCCGGCGTGGTGCCGCAGCAGCCGCCCAGAAGATTGGCGCCGTTTTCTTTGCACTGCTTTCCGATTGCCGCGAATTCCTCCGGTGTCTGGGCGTAGACCGCGATACCGTCGTCGCCAATGGTGGGCACACCGGCATTGGGCTTGCAGATCAGGGGGATTTTCACGGATCGCCGCAGCTTGGATACCAGAGACGGGGTCATCCCATCCGCTGCCACGCAGTTAAAGCCTACTGCCGCTGCACCGGCGTCCTCCAGAGATTTCAGAGCCTTTCCCGCGTCTGCGCCGGAGAGCAGGGAGCCGTCCGGCTGCATGGTGAAGGAATACATGGCGGCGCCTGCGCCCTCCAGTTCGGCAGCGCACACAATGGCCTCGGCCTCCTGCTGGTACAGCAGGGTTTCGCCGATGAGCAGATCCGCGCCGCCGTCGATAAGCCCCCGAATCTGACGGCGGTAGTTCTCCACCAGCAGATCAAAGCATTCCGCATCCCAGCTGTCGCAGAAGGTGGCGAGGGTGGTCAGATCGCCGGCAATCAGGCACCCGGGAGCGGCGGAGCGGGACAGCGCCACCAGCGCCTCGTTGATGCCCTCGGTCTGCGCCTCCAGACCTACTGCCTTCAGAGCGATGGGCTGCGCCTGAAAGGTTGGCGCGTAGATAATCTGGGAGCCTGCTTCGGCGTAGGCGCGCTGCAGAGCGACCAGCGGCTCCGGATTGGCAAGGATCCATTCCTCTGTGCAGCAGCCCTTGGGCATACCGGCGTTGCGCAGATTTGAGCCGGTGGCGCCGTCCAGAAGCAGGACGCCTTCGGCAAGCTTCGACTGTAACTGTTCCCGTGTCAGCATATTCGTACCTCACATTCCGTTTTTGCCATTATAACCCAGATATGGGAAGAATGCAACAGCCATTGACCTTTTCGGTAAAATCTGTTACGATAGCACAAGACTATGTTAAAGGAGCACAGGATATGAAAAAAACCGTTTTGAGAGAATATGCAAAGCTGATTGTCCGCTGCGGCGTGAATGTCCAGAAGGGGCAGGAGGTCATGATCTTTGCCGGGCTGGATCAGCCGGAATTCGTCCAGATGGTGGTGGAAGAAGCCTACCGCGCCAAGGCGAAAAAGGTGATTGTGGAGTGGAGCTATCAGCCGCTGGAGAAGCTGGACACCCGCTGCCAGACGTTGAAGACGCTGGGCACGGTGGAGGCGTGGGAGAAAGCCCGGCAGGAACACTTCTGTGAAGTCCTGCCCTGCCGGATCTATCTGGAATCCGACGATCCCGACGGCCTGAAGGGTGTCAATATGGACAAATCGGCAAAGGCGCGGCAGATGCGCTATCCCATTCTGAAGCCCTACCGTGACCGCCGGGAAAATCGGGATCAGTGGTGCATTGCCGCAGTTCCCGGTGCAGCCTGGGCGAAAAAGATGTTCCCCGGAATGCGCACCAGCACCGCGGTGGAAAAGCTGTGGGAAGCGATTCTGACCACTTCCCGGGTAACCGACGACCCCATCGCCGCCTGGGAAGCCCACAATGCCGATCTGAAGGCGCGGTGTGACTACCTGAATCGCCTCAATATTCGCTCCCTGCATTATACGGCGGACAACGGCACCGATCTGACCGTGGGCATGATTCCGCAGGCTCGCTGGTGCGGCGGCGGAGAAACCAGCCTGCAGGGCATCTATTTTAACCCAAATATCCCCACGGAGGAGTGCTTTATTTCTCCCAAAAAGGGAATGGCGGAGGGCGTCGTCCACGCGACCAAGCCCCTGAGCTATCAGGGACGGCTCATTGAGAATTTCTATATCCGTTTTGAAGGCGGCAAAGCGGTGGAGGCAAAGGCGGAGAAGGGCGAAGAGCTGCTGAACACCATGATCTCCATGGACGAGGGTGCTGCCTTCCTGGGCGAGTGTGCCCTGGTGCCCCAGCGCAGCCCCATTGCGGAAAGCGGCCTGCTGTTCTACAGTACGCTGTTCGACGAGAACGCCGCCTGCCATCTGGCGCTGGGCTTTGGCTTTGCCGATACCATCGACGATTTCCAGAACAAATCGCTGGAGGAATGCCGGGCGCTGGGCGTCAACGACTCCATGATCCATGTGGACTTCATGATCGGCTGCGATACCATGAACATTGACGCCATCTGCGAAGACGGACGGGTGGTGCCTGTGTTCCGGGGCGGCAATTGGGCGTTCTGATCGATTCAGGCAGTTTTTTTCAAAAAACGCAAAATAATGCTTGCATTCTTCTTCCCGGTGTGATATGATATGCGGGCGATTGAAGATTGCTTAGGGCTTTTCTGCCCTTTAACTGATACGAAAGAGGTGAACGAAATGAAGGAAGGTATCCATCCCAACTACGAACAGACCACGATCCGCTGTGCCTGCGGCAATGTCTTTACCACCGGTTCTACCAAGAAGGACATTCGTGTTGAGATCTGCTCCAAGTGCCACCCTTTCTATACCGGCAAGCAGAAGCTGGTTGACACCGGTGGACGGGTTGATCGCTTCAACAAGCGTTTTGGCTTGAAGTAAGAGCAGAAAATTCCGCACTACGGCTTATCGTGGTGCGGATTTTTTTCTTTTTTCCGGAAAGTAGTTGTCCGTCCCGGGCTTTGTGTGGTATACTACAGAATAATGTATCAAGCGGAGGTACTATGGAATCGAATTTTGAACGTGCGCAGCAGGAACGGGCGGTGCTGGTGGGGCTGAACGCCGACTGCTTTACCGACGAGCAGACCGCGACGGAGGAATCTCTGGAGGAACTGGAAGACTTGCTGGAAACTGCCGGCGGTTTTTGCACCGGTAAGGTGCTGCAAAACCGCCATGCTCCGGATTCCCACAGCTTTATCGGCGAGGGAAAGGCGCAGGAGATTCGGATGCTGGTGGAGGCCACCGAATCCACCATGGTGATTTTTGATAACGAGCTGTCTCCCGGCAATATCCGGGCGCTGGAAGAGATAATCGGCGTGACGGTGCTGGATCGCAGCGCCCTGATTCTGGACATTTTTGCCCAGCGGGCAAAGACCAGGGAAGGCCGGCTTCAGGTGGAGTTGGCACAGTACAAGTACCTGCTGCCCCGGCTGTCCGGTATGGGCGCCAGCCTTTCCCGGCAGGGCGGCGGCATCGGCACCCGAGGCCCCGGTGAAACCAAGCTGGAAACCGACCGCCGTCATATCCGGGAGCGGATTGCCCGTCTGGAGGACGAGCTGGAGCAGGTGCGCAAGGTGCGCGCCGTCCAGCGGGAGCGGCGGATGAAGAATTCCATCCCGGTGGTGGCCATCGTGGGCTATACCAACGCCGGAAAATCTACCCTGCTCAACCAGCTGACCAACGCGGGGATTCCCGCCAATAACCGGCTGTTTGACACGCTGGACACGACCTCCCGGCAGTTGACGGTTTCCGACAATCTGGATGTGATCCTGTCGGATACCGTAGGCTTTATCGCCAAGCTGCCCCACCATCTGGTGAACGCCTTCCATGCCACGCTGGAGGAGCTGGAATATGCCGACCTGCTGCTGCACGTGATCGATGCGTCAGATCCCAATCTGGAACAGCACATCGCCGTGGTGGATAAGCTGATCGCCCAGCTGGCAAAGCCGGGCACGCCGGTGCTGCGGTGCTACAACAAGGCGGATCTGGTGTATTCCGAGGACATCCCGGTGGGAAAGAACGTGGTTGCTATTTCCGCCAAGCAGGGGAAAAATATGGACGGCCTTCTGAAGGCCATTGAGGAAGCTCTGGGACATTCCCGCCACCATGTGCTTCTGCGGTTCCCCTATTCCATGGGCGGCATGGTGGAGACGCTCCATGACGGCGCGCAGGTGCGCAATGTGGAATACACCGATCAGGGCATCGAGGTGGAAACGGTTCTGGATGCCATCCTTTACGGACGGTTCCGGGAGTATGTGGTGAAGGAGTGCTGACAGCTTGGACGAATACCTTGTCCCAACCCGGTTTGGAGAAGCGGAATTTGTGGAGAAAAAGTCCCGCTTTCTTGGAAGACTCTGGCCGGTGGAAACCGAGGAAGAAGCGCTGGCGCGGATTCAGGAGATGAAAAAGCAGCATTACGATGCCACCCACAACTGCTGGGCGTATATCATCCGGGATGGTGCGGTGCGGTTTTCCGACGATGGCGAGCCTGGCGGCACGGCGGGAATGCCCATGCTGCAGGTTTTGCAGCGGGAAGGGCTGTACAACGTGGTCTGCGTAGTTACCCGGTACTTTGGGGGCATTCTGCTGGGCGCCGGAGGACTGGTGCGGGCGTACACAAAAGGCGCGAAAATCGCCGTGGACGCAGCGGGCAAGTCCATGAAGCGGGTCTGGACGGTGCTGTATGTGCCCTGCCCCTATTCCTTTTATGAGCGGGTTCGGCTGGAAGCGGCGGCCTTCGGCGGAATCATCCGGAATACGGAATTTGGCGCGGAAGTGGAGCTGGAACTGCTGTTTCCGCAGAATCAGGCACCTGCCTTTCTCGACAGGCTGACGGATCTGACCTCCGGCACCGTGGAGGGCTTGGAGGTCGGTCAGGAGTACCGGGCGTTTCCGGTGGGAAACGACTGAATACATAACTGTGGGGTGTTTGGGATGACGGTCAAGGAAGAATTGGAACGGTTGGAACATAGGCGGCTGAATCCGCTGGCTGCCTTTGCGGACAAAAGCCGGGGGAGACTCCGCTGCGAAGAACCCAGGGAGGAGGACGTGCGCACCTGCTACCAGCGGGATATTGACCGCATTGTCCACAGCAAGGCGTTTCGCCGGCTGATGCACAAGACCCAGGTGTTTCTGCAGCCCGAGGGCGACCATTACCGTACCCGTATGACCCACACGCTGGAGGTGTCCCGCATTGCCGGCACCATTACCCGGGCACTGGGCTTAAACGAGGATCTCTCCGAAGCCATCGCCATGGGGCACGATTTGGGACACACCCCCTTCGGCCATGCGGGAGAAGCCGCCCTGTCTCAGTGCATGGGCAAGCCCTTCCGCCACAATGAGCAGAGCCTGCGGGTGGTGGACGTACTGGAAAAGGACGGACAGGGACTGAACCTGACCTACGAGGTGCGTATGGGCATCGTGGGACATACCGGCGAAGTCTGGCCGGAGACGCTGGAGGGGCAGATTGTCCGCCGCTCCGACCAGATTGCCTATGTCAACCACGACATTGACGATGCCATCCGGGCGGGGATTCTCACCAATGACGACCTGCCCCGGGACATTACGGAGATTCTGGGAGATACCCACAGCAGACGGATCAATACACTGGTCACGGACATGATCCGCACCTCCCGGGAGGCCGGCGCAGTCTGCATGACGCCGAGGGTGGAAAAGGCGCTGAAGGATCTGCGCAGCTTCATGTTTGAGCGGGTCTACCGCAACCCGGTGGCAAAGGGTGAGGAGAGCAAGGCCAAGGCCATGCTGACGCAGCTGTTTGAATACTACGTTGCCAATCCGGAGGCGCTGCCGGAGGATTTTCAGCCTCAGCTGTCCTTCGACGGCATGGAACGTACCGTCTGCGACTACATTGCGGGCATGACGGATAACTATGCGGTGGATAAGTATACGGAGATTTTTATTCCCATGGGCTGGAATGTCCGGGGATGATGTGATATAATATTTCTTTCCACACGGAAAGGGGGAAGCGTACATGGCATTTCCACCGGCATTTTTGGACGAGCTGGTTGCAAGGAATCCAATTGAAGACGTGGTGGGGCAGTATGTGAACCTGAAGCGCTCCGGTTCCAATCTCTTCGGCCTGTGTCCCTTCCATGGGGAGAAAACCCCCTCCTTTTCCGTGGCGCCCGACAAGGGAATCTATTATTGCTTCGGCTGCCACAAGGGCGGTAGCGTCATCAATTTTGAAATGGAGATCGAGGGCTTAAGCTACCCGGACGCCGTCCGCGCTTTGGCCAAACGGGTCGGCATGGAGGTGCCGGAGGACGAGCAGTACCAGTCCCGCTACCGCCAGCAGGAGCGGCTGTGGGCGTTACATAAGGAGGCTGCCCGGTTTTACCACAGCCAGCTCTATGCGCCCATCGGCGCCAATGCCCTGCAATATGCCGCCGGACGGGGAATGTCCAAGGCTATCCTGACCAAATTCGGCATCGGCTACGCCCCGGACAGCTGGAGCAGCTTAGTGGACTGGCTCCGGGGGAAGGGCTACACCGATCAGGAGCTGCGGGATTCGGGTCTTGTCACCGTGTCCCGGAAGAACGGCAATCTGTTTGACCGGTTCAGGGATCGGCTGATGTTCCCCATCATTGATGTGCGGGGTAACGTCATCGGCTTTGGCGGACGGATTATGAACAGTCAGGATAAGTCCGCCGCAAAGTACCTGAATTCCCCGGAAACCCTGATTTTTAACAAACGGAAGAACCTGTTTGCCCTGAATCTGGCAAAAAAGAGCAAGCTGGGCTATCTGATTCTGGTGGAGGGCTACATGGACGCCATTTCCCTGCACCAGTACGGCTTTGACTGCGCCGTGGCATCGCTGGGCACCGCTTTGACGGAGGACGGCGCGAACCTGCTGTCCCGGTACACAGAGCAGGTGGTGCTGATCTACGACGGCGACGAAGCGGGGCAGAACGCCACCAAGCGCGCCATTCCCATTCTGGAAAAGGCAGGTCTGCAGGTGAAGGTTCTGCAAATGCGGGATGCCAAGGATCCGGATGAGTTTCTGAAAAAGTTTGGCGCCGACCGGTTCAAGCTGCTTCTGGAGGAATCCTCCAACCGGGTGGAGTACCAGCTGAACGCCATATTGAAGAAGTATGATTTGCGGGACGACGACCAGAAGGTGAAGTACCTGCAGGAGTCTGCCAATCTGCTCAGCACCCTGAACAGTTCCGTGCAGCGGGAGGTCTACGGCAACCGGGTGGCGGAGGCCGCCGGGATCAGCACGGACGCCATGAAGCTGGAGATCAGCCGCGCCTTCAAGCGCCGGGTCTATCAGGAGAAAAAGAAGCAGGAGAAAATCGATCTGGCGCCCGCCAGGGCTTTGCAGCCAAGGGAGCGTTCCATTCGCTATAATAATGTAAAATCCGCCATGGCGGAGGAGATGGTACTCGCTCAGATTCTCCGGGAGCCGGCGCTGCTGCAGGAGATCCCGGAACTGCGGCCGGAGGAATTCTCTTCGCCGCTGCTGGGAAAGGCATTCTCCCAGCTGACGCAGCGGTATCAGCAGGGATTGGATGTGTCTGTTGCGGGGCTGACGGATTTTTCAGCGGAGGAAATGGCACATCTTGCCGGAATCACCCAGCGTCAGCAGGGGCCGGTGAACGAGCAGGCGCTGAAGGACTGCGCCCGCACCATCCGGGAGGAATACCAGAAATCCCGGACAAAAACGGAAGACGATATTATGCTTTTGCGGGAAAAACTGCAAAGAAGTAAAGGAATCAACCAATGACAGAGCTTTTGAAGAAAGAAAAAGAAACGGATCTGCCCGTCAGTGCCGGTGAGGACGATATGCGCCAGTTTCTGCGGGAGATCCGCGACTATCCCCGGCTGACGCCCCAGGAGGAGCGGGAGCTTGCCCGGCGGTGCGCCGAAGGAGACGAGGACGCTATCCGTCAGATGGTCAATTCCAATCTGCGGCTGGTGGTGAGCATTGCCCGGGAGTATGCCGGGCGTGGCGTGGCACTGATGGATCTGATTCAGGAGGGGAGCATCGGCCTGCTGGCCGCTGCCCGGAAATTCGACTATACCATGGATTACCGCTTCTCCACCTATGCCACCAAGTGGATCCGTCAGGGCGTGACCCGGTGCCTGATGAACCACGGCAGTTCCATCCGTGTTCCGCTGCACACGGCGGAGAGAATGCGGGCGGTGGACGCGGCGAAAAATACCCTGAAGCAGGAAACCGGGGAAGAGCCGACCCTTGCCCAGATTGCCCAGCGCAGCGGGATTCCGGAGGAGAAGGTGAAGGAGCTGATGCGGCTGGAGCCGGATGTGTGCTCTCTGGATGTGCCCACCGGAGAAGAGGACGACGGCGTGCTGGGCTCTCTGGTGGAGGATGTTCTCTCGCCCCAGCCCTATCAGGAGCTGGTGCGTCAGGAACTGGATAAAACCATGCAGACCCTGCTTTCCTCCCTGAATCCGCGGCAGCAGGAGATTCTGCGGCTGCATTTCGGCATGGAGGACGGCGTGTGCTACTCGCTGGAGGAAATCGGCAAAAAGCTGGGCATATCCAAGGAGCGGGTGCGGCAGATCGAACGGCAGGCCATGGATAAGCTGCAAAAAGAGGGAAAAAGTCTGGGACTGGAGGACTTTTTGAATGAATGAACTGGAATTTTCCTTTGAACCGGATCCCTGGGAACGGTTCCGCATGACGCTGAATATGGGCGACACGGTTTCCGCAGCGCAGATCCTGACCCTTCTGGAAGGGGAGGACGGCGAATATCTGGAGGATGCCCTTCAGGATCTGGAAAATGGCTGCATCAATCTGGATATTACCGACCTGCCGAAGACCGCCGGGAGCGGGGAAGCGGCGCTCCGCTTAAAGCAGGAGGTGCAGCTTGTCCGGGAGGGGCTGAACCCTGAATCTCTGGAGTCCAACGATCCTCTGCGGCTGTATCTGGAAGAGGTGGCGGGGATTCCCGTCTGCGGCGATGAGCAGCAGCTGGCGGAGCGGTGCGCCCAAACTGGCGGAAACGCCATGGAGGCGCTGACCAATCTGGGTCTGCGGCGGGTGATTGACCTGGCGCAGGAATATGTGGGCTACGGCGTTCTGCTTCTGGATCTGATTCAGGAGGGCAGTCTGGGTCTGTGGCAGGCGATTGGGTGCTATCGGGAAGGCGACTACGCCGCGCATCGGGATCGCTGGATTCGCTTTTATCTGGCTCGGGCGGTCATTTTGCAGGCGCACAGCAACGGCGTCGGCCAGAAGATGCGCAGAGCCATGGAGGACTACCGGCAGGTGGATGAACGCCTGCTGGGAGAGCTGGGGCGCAATCCCACGCTGGAGGAAATTGCCGAAGAACTGCACATGACTCGGGACGAGACGGAAACCGTGAAGAAGATGATCGAGAACGCCCGGCAGCTGGATCAGGCGGTTCCTCCGGAGGAGCCGGAGGAAACCGGGGAGGACGAGCAGGCGGTGCAGGATACCGCGCTGTTTCAGATGCATCAGCGCATTGGAGAGCTTTTGTCCGAGTTGGAGGAAGAGGACGCGAGGCTGCTTTCCCTGCGCTTCGGCCTGGAGGGCGGCAAGCCTGCAAGCCCGGAGGAAACCGGCAGAGCGTTGGGATTGACGGCGCAGGAAGTGCTTGCCCGGGAAGCGGCGGCATTGGCAAAGCTGCGAAACGGCTGATTATCAGAAAAGAGGGATATGTATGGCAAAGAAAATTTCCATCGCCATTGACGGCCCCGCCGGTGCCGGAAAAAGCACCATCGCCCGGCGGCTGGCTGCGGAACTGGGCTATCATTACGTGGATACCGGGGCGATTTACCGCACCGTTGCCTACTTTTTTGACCTGTGGGGCATTAGCCCAAAGGATATTGACGGCATCACCCGTTATATCGATGAACTGACCATCCGCATTGAATACGACGCCGAGGGCGTACAGCACATGATTATGAACGGTATGGATGTGACTAAGGACATCCGTACGCAGGAGATTTCCCAGAAGGCCAGCATCATTTCTGCCCATGCCATCGTCCGGGATATGCTGCTGGATATGCAGCGGGAGGTGGCCGAGACCCATGATGTCATTATGGATGGCCGGGACATCGGCTCCGTGGTGCTGCCTAACGCGACTGTCAAGTTTTTCCTGACCGCATCCCCGGAGGTACGCGCCCGCCGCAGAACCAAAGAACTGCTGGAAAAAGGGCAGAAGGCGGACTTTGACACCATTCTGAAGGAAATCCGGCAGCGCGACTATCAGGATACCCACCGGGAAGTAGCGCCGCTGAAGATGACCCGGGATTCCATCAAGGTGGATACCTCCGACATGGGACTGGACGAGGTCATCGCCGCCATGAAGGAAATCATTGCGAAGAAGGTGACTCAATGAGCGTGCGGGTCGCCAAAAGCGCCGGCTTCTGTTTCGGCGTAAGCCGGGCAGTGGAGCTGGTGGAGCAGGCGGCGCAGGCAGGGAAACAGGTTGCGACCCTCGGCCCCATTATCCACAACCGTCACGTGGTGGAGAAGTTTGAAGCCATGGGCGTCCGGGTGATTGATGCCCCGGAGGATGCCCGGCCGGGAGAAACCGTGATTATCCGCTCCCACGGCGTGAGCCGGGCGGTCTATGAGCGCCTGGAGCGGCAAAATGTGGAGATGATTGACGCGACCTGCCCCTTTGTCAAGCGGATTCACGGCATCGTCAGCCGCGCGGAGGAGGAAGGGCGGTTGCCCGTTATCATCGGTACGCCCACCCATCCGGAGGTGGAGGGGATCGCCGGCTGGTGCGGAAATTGTCGGGTATTCCAGAACGTACAGGAACTGGAAAACTGGGCGGCAGCGGAGAATCCTTCTCCGGATTCGTCGATTTGCATGGTTTCACAGACGACAAGCACTGAATTTTTGTGGAAATTGTGCGTTCAATTTGCAAAAAAACAGTTTACTAACTTGAAAATTTTTGATACAATATGTAGAGCAACTGAGTATAGGCAAAGCGAAGC
>JAXEAK010000038.1:0-23493 GCA_034094395.1 Faecousia sp. | reverse complement strand
CAGGTCGGGGGTTCGAGTCCGTCTACCGGCTCCACACAAAAGGCAAAGTGAATATGGGGGAATTCCCGAGTGGCCAAAGGGGACAGACTGTAAATCTGCTGCTTATAGCTTCGGTGGTTCGAATCCACCTTCCCCCACCAGAAAAAGAGCATCACCGTTAGGTGGTGCTCTTTTTCTGCGTGGAAACAGAGTAAGGCGGATTTGAGCCCACACAAATCCAATATGCCGGTGGCATATTGGAAAACCAGTCCGCAGACTGGTTTTCACCATAGCAAAACGGCGCACAGCAAAGCGGGAGCAGGCTGTACGCCGTTTTGCGGCTGAAAATGGCATGACAACAAAGCGGATTGAAAAAAGCGAAAGGGCCTTTCCAATAAGCTGAACTATGGGGCGTCGAAGCGGAGAATACGCTTAACCACTTGCGCGTTCTATAAGCGTCCAGGGGATTAGCTCGGAGATAACTTTCGTGCCGGATAGAAGAGACAGCAGTTTATTCGCGGCTGTGCGTCCAACGTTTTCCTGACCATGGCTCAGGGATGTAAGCGGAGGGGTGGCCAGCTCACACAGTTGGCTATTATCAAAGCTGACAATGCTGATGTCATCCGGAACCGAAAGCCCGGCTTTGAAGAGAAAGGGGAGCACCTGACATGCTATGTCATCGTTATAACAGACAATGGCGGTGCACCCTGCTTCCCTCCAGCGGGCAAGAGCGGGAAGAAAAATCTGATCGGACAGAACAACGGGTGTAACATCGGTACTGTACCACAGCACCATATCATCGTTCAACGTCAACCCGCATGAACGCAGTCCGTCGGCGTATCCCAGATAGCGGCCGTGCCCCTGAATATCGTCATATTTGAAGATTCCGGCAATTTTCTTGTGATTCTTCCGGGCCAGATACTCGACAAGCATTTTTCCACCGCCGACATTGTCGTCCAGAACCGAGATTGCATTCGGAAGCTGAGAATAGCACCCGTTGATAAAAACCAATGGAATCCCTTTATCAGAGAGAGCCTGAATCAGATCCAGATTTGGATTTGGGAATGCGGTTTTGGTTCCTTCAATGATGATCCCGTCAACCTGTGTGGACAGAAGATTGAGAAGAACTTTTCGCTCAATCGAAATTTGGTTCTGTGTAGCAAACAAAAGAGACATACAATTGTTCTGCGACAGCACAGTTTCGATTTCTCGAAGTATGGTGGGGAAAATGTAATTGCTGATGTATGTGGTGACAACGGCAATAGTGCGCTGCGGAACAACCGGGTATGGGTGGCTGGACGGGGTGTGCAGAATATGCGACCCGCTGCCCCGGCGCTTTTCAATGTAACCCTCTTGCTCCAGAAGGGACAGCGCCTGCCGAATGGTTTGCCGACTGACCTGGTATTCGTCTATAAGAGCAAACTCTGTTGGCAGCATATTGGTTTCGTCAAATTTCCCGGATTCAATTTGTGCTCTGAGTGCAGAAGCTATGGCTTGGTACTTGGGCTGCAAATGCTCACCTTCTTCAATAATGGAATCATGCGCCGGGCAATGCATTGGAACGGAACATCGGAGATTTTGAAAATTATACGCTGTTTTTTTCGCTAAAATGTATTACAGAGCAATTATAGCACCGTGGATAAGAAAAAGTCAATTGTTTCAGAAAAATAGGCTTAAATTACGAAAGAATGAGATTTATCCTGAACAAAATGAAATTACAGGGATGGGTGCAGCAAAGTAACTGCACCCATCCGCAGGTTATTTCTGCCCATAATAGGCGTTTTTTCCGTGCTTTCTCAAGTAGTGCTTGTCCAGCAGCTCCTGCTGCATTCTTGTTTGCCCGGGGTTTAGTTGCAGGGAATGGAAATTCATGAAGGCCACCTCTTCCAGCACGGCGGCATTGTGGACGGCCTCAGCGGCATCACAGCCCCAGGTGAAGGGTCCGTGGCTGTGGACCAAAACTGCCGGAATCTGGGCGGGATTTTGGTTCGCAAAGGTTTCCACAATGACGTTGCCGGTCTCCTCCTCATAGGCCCCGGCGATTTCCGCCGGAGTCATCTCCCGAGTGCAGGGGATTTCACCGTAGAAGTAGTCGCCCTGAGTGGTTCCCAAGGGCTGAATGCCGAGGCCTGCCTGGGCGAAGGAGGTGGCCCAGCGGGAATGGGTGTGGACGATGCCGCCGCAGTCGGGGAACGCCCGATATAGCACCAGATGGGTGGGAGTATCGCTGGAGGGCTTCCATCTGCCCTCTACCCGCTCCCCGGTTGCCAGAGATACCACCACCATGTCCTCCGGGGTCATAACGTCGTATTCCACGCCACTGGGCTTGATGACCACCAATCCCCGCTCCCGGTCAATTCCGGAGACGTTGCCCCAGGTGAAGGTCACAAGGCCCAGCTTGGGCAGCTGCAAATTGGCCTTCCAGACCGCCTCTTTTAAGTCTTCCAGCATAGCTTTACCTCAGCTTCCAGGCAAGGTCACTAAGGAACAAATCTTTTTCCAAGTTCTCCACCGTGGTATCCTTGCCGATGTGGACGTACTCAATACCCATCATATTCGCCCAGTCCTTCATCTGCTCGGCGGTGACATCGTAGCTCAGAACGGTGTGGTGCGCGCCTCCCGCGGTGATCCAGCACTCCACGCCGGTGGTCAGGTTGGGCTCCGCCTGCCACATGACCCGGGCCACAGGCAGGTTGGGCATGGGCATGATGGGCTTCACGGGGTGAATGTCCTGGACAATCAGCCGCAGTCTTCCGCCCATATCAATAAGGGAGACAACAATAGCATCCCCAGCCTTGCCCTCAAAGACCAGCCGGGCGGGGTCTTTTTCGTTCATGCCAATGCCTAAGGGATGGGTTTCGATTCTGGGACGGACGGCAGGGTCTGCCACACTGGGGCAGACCTCCAGCATATGCGCGCCCAGAGAATACTGGTGCCCCTCCACCAGATGGTAGGTATAGTCCTCCATAAAGGCGGAGGCGCCGTTTCCGTTTTCACCCATGGCTTTCAGGATAGCGGTCATGGCAGAGACTTTCCAGTCGCCCTCGCCGCCGTAGCCGTAGCCTTGGGCCATCAGATGCTGGGAAGCAAGACCCGGCAGCTGCTCCATACCGTAGAGATCCTGGAAGGTGTTTGCAAAGGCCTTGCAGCCCTCCCGGTCCAGCATCTTCTTCATGGCGATTTCTTCCCTGGCTTGGTAGCGGATGGCGGCAATGTCATCGGTGGCGATGTCGTAGGAGGCCTTATAGGTTTCCATCAGATCATCGATTTCTCCTTCCGTGACGGCGTTCATTTCCTTGACCAAATCGCCAACGGCCCAGGTATTCACCTGCCAGCCCAGCTTGATCTGAACCTCTACCTTGTCGCCCTCGGTGACGGCGACCTCCCGCATATTGTCCCCAAAGCGCATGACTTTCAGGCTCTTGGAGAACGCCACGCCGATGGCGGCCTTCATCCAATCACCCAGGCGCTTGAGGCAAGCTTCATCCTTCCAATACCCCGCAATGACCTTCCGAGGCATTCTCAGCCGGGCGGCGATGAAGCCGTGCTCCCGGTCACCATGGGCGGCCTGGTTCAGGTTCATGAAGTCCATATCGATTTCTTCATTGGGGATTTCCAGATTGTACTGGGTGGCGAAGTGGCAATAGGGCTTCTGCAAATTCACAAGGCCGTTGATCCACATTTTTGAAGGGGAGAAGGTATGGCACCAGGTGACGATACCGGCGCAGGAATCGTCGTGGTTGGCCTCCTTCACAATGTCCGCAATCTGGGAATTGGACATGGCCGTGACCTTGTACACGAGAGGATAGGGAAGGTGCTTACTCATCTCCTGCGCCATTTCCTCGGCCCGCTTTGCCACGGTTTCCAGAACCTCCGGCCCGTAAAGAGCCTGAGAGCCTACGACGAACCAAAATTCATACTTTTTCATTGCCTGTTTTTCCTTTCTTTATCAATAATTAGCCTTTGAATTGTGCTGCGGCATTATGCTCAAGGGGCAGAAATGCTTTGTATTTGGAAAGAAATGCTTCAAAGCCGGCTTCATCGCTGGGGTCAGGCGCGATGGTTGTACAGCGGGCCCCGGAAAAAACGGTGTTCGCAAGGAAATCCTCCAGGGTCTGGCCGCATTCCCGGCGAACCATATAGGCGGCAAGCAATGCCATGCCCCATGGACCGCCCTCTCCTGCGGTCTCCATAACGGATACCGGGGCGTGCATGGCAGCGGCGAGAATCCGCTGACCAACGCCAGGCGTTTTGAAAAATCCTCCGTGCCCAAAGATCCGATCAATCCGCACGTGCTCGGCGTAAAGAATATCATTGCCCATTTTCAGCGCAGCCAGAGATGAGTACAGCAGGGTGCGCATAAAGTTTGCAAAGGTGAGCCGGGAGGCCGGATCGCGCAGATAGAGCGGACAGCCGACAGACGTCCCGGCAACAGGCTCTCCGGTTATGAAGTTGTATGCAACAAGGCCGCCTCCATCGGCAGCACCTGCCAGCGCACTGTTGAACATGGTGGTGAATACGGCGCCGATGGAAACATCCTGGCCGAGAGACCGGAGGAATTCCCCAAAGACACCGGCCCAGGCATTGATTTCGTTGGTACAGTTGTTGCAGTGAACCATGGCAACGGGCTTCCCGGTGGGGGTCGTGACCATATCGATTTCGGGATACAGGCGGGAAAGTCTGTGCTCCAGAACAATCATGGAGAAGACGGAGGTTCCGGCGGATACGTTTCCGGTTCCAACGGAAACGGAGTTTGTTGCAGCCATCCCGGTTCCTGCGTCTCCCTCCGGCGGGCAGCAGGGAATCCCGGCGTGCAAACTGCCGGAAGGATCCAGAAGCAGTGCACCCTCGGATGTCAGTGTACCGGCTTCAACGCCGGCCGGAAGAACCTCCGGCAGCAAATCACGAAGATGCCAGGGAACCTGACCGGAAACCAGCGCGTCATACTGCGCAAGCATATGCTGGTCGTAGTCGCAGGCTGCGCTGTCAATGGGGAACATTCCGCTGGCATCGCCTATGCCCAAAACACGTTTCCCGGTAAGCTTCCAGTGGACATAGCCGGCCAGCGTCGTCAGGAAGGAAAGCTCTTTCACATGGGGCTCACCGTTTAGAATCGCCTGATGGAGATGGGCGATGCTCCAGCGCTGTGGAATATTAAAATGAAACAGCTCGCTGAGCGCCTCCGCTGCGGGGCCGGTGATGGTGTTTCGCCATGTCCGGAAGGGAACAAGCTGTTGACCGGTGCTGTCAAAGGCGAGATATCCGTGCATCATGGCGGATATGCCAATAGAGGAGATGGCTCCGACATCGATTTGAGCGGCCCTGGCAGCGGCTAGCAGCGAGGAGACGGCAGTGCGGATTCCGGCCCAGACCTCATCCAGAGAGTAGGTCCAGACGCCGTCCTCCAGCCGACTTTCCCAAGTAAACTCGCCGCTGGCCACCGGGTGGAATGACATATCGATCAGAACAGCTTTGATTCGGGTAGAACCCAGTTCCAGACCCATGGAGTAGAACGCTTGTGGCATACTGCATCGCTTCCCTTCCTTGAAGAACATATTCTACGGCAATACAAATCCGAAAATTTGTATTGTTCTTACTTGAAGTATAGCATGGACAAATGGAATTTGTCAATCCTGTTTTGGATATATTTATAAAACAATCCGTACAAATTTCGTGGGGGATATCCGGGCATGATGCCATGATACCTTGAATTTGTTCGAAAATTTAAGAAATAAATTGGGAAAATGGAAGGAAAAACGGTAGAAAAACATGAAAAAAGTTTCAAATCAAAACATTCGTACTGAAAAAACAAGATTCATTATGTGAAAACTATACAAACGGATTGACCGTGAGTAATGTCAAGATGGCAATTTTACTAGCTTTTTTATGCTGAATTTGGGAGTAATCACAAAAAACGAAAAATCACTTGACAAAGATACTTTCGAGTTGTATGCTCAAATCACGAAAACGAACACGAAGTTGTTTGCACAACGAAAACCGAAAAGAGATAACATAAGGAAAGGCGGTGGCAGACTTGATTAAAGAAACCCGGGTCGAGAACGGATGGGTCAGGGGCGTGGCTGCAGCGGATCCGCGCGTCATTTCCTACAAGGGAATCCCCTTTGCGGCGCCTCCGGTGGGAGCGCTGCGCTGGAGAGCACCCCAGCCGGCAAAGGACTGGGAAGGCGTTCTGGATTGCGTCCGGTTCGCTCCAATCAGTATGCAGTGTAAGCCGGGAACCGACCCAAACAACCTGTACACGAGAGAGTGGAATGTGGATCCGGAGATCCCCATGGATGAGGACTCCCTGTACCTGAACATCTGGACTCCGGCGAAGGAGAAGGATGAGAGGCTGCCGGTTTTTGTCTGGTACTTTGGCGGTGGCCTTATGGAGGGAAATCCGGCGGAGATGGAGTTTAACGGCGAGCGAATCGCCCGGCGGGGCATCGTTGTTGTTACCATCAACTACCGGTTGAATGTTTTCGGCTTCCTGGCGCATCCGGAGCTGACGGCAGAGGCGCCGGATGCACCTACCAATTTTGGACTTCTGGATCAGGCCTATGCTACCAAGTGGGTGAAACGGAACATCGCCGCGTTTGGCGGAGACCCGGAAAATATTACAATTGGAGGCCAGTCGGCGGGCGGCAGAAGCGTGCAGGTGCAGCTGACATCTCCTCAGACAGAGGGCCTGTTCCAAAAGGCGATCATCATGAGCGGCATCCGCTATGGCAGCTATCAGGGAGTGAACAGTCACGGTATGAACCGAACCCTGGAGCAGGCGGAGGCGGACGGCCTGGACTTTTTCCAATGGGCAGGCATTCGGAACCTCGCGGAGGCCAGACAGCTTGAAAGCCACACGCTGATGGAGCTGTTCCGGAATTATGCGGGCATTGGATCGGGGCTTGGACCCGGTACGAAAATGTGGGCGCCGGTAATTGATGGAACGTTCCAGCTGGGTCATTTCTCAGAGATGATTCTGAAGAATAAGCGGCACATGGTTCCGCTGCTGATGACAAACACGTCTTCGGAATCCTGGGAGATGCCTCAGGTTCAGACAATGGCTGAACTGGAAACGCTGGCAAAGGAGCGCTTTGGCCACCGGTCTGGGGAGTTCCTCTCGGCGGTACAGGGAGAGAATTTGGCGCAGACCCTGGAGAACGCAAAATTCTGTCCCATGGAATTGGGAATGCGGCTCTATTTCGAGGCGACAGCTGCAGAGCATCCGGAGCTTCAAAATTACAGCGCGGTTTTCGATGGGGACATCCCAGGGTGGGATCATCCGGGAACCTTCCATTCCTCGGATCTGTGGTTTGTGTTTGAGAGCCTGGCATCCTGCTGGCGGCCCTTCACCGGCAGACATTATGACCTGGCCAGACAGATGTGCAGCTATGTGAGCAATTTTATAAAAACAGGGGATCCCAACGGCAAGGACGTGGATGGTTCCGCGCTGCCAGAATGGAAGAGTTACAGCACCTGCAAGGGGCAAATGCGGTATGCGACCCCCTGTAAGCAGCTGGACGATCTGTCGGTCAGCCCGGTCATGCGGTTCCTTACAGACTTTTATCTCCATCAGATAGGGTGAGAAGTCGGAAATTTACATTGTATTTAAGGCGAGAGCCTTGAAAAAAACAAAATAAAAAAGAAAGTGGGAAGAAAAATGAAAAAACTGATCGCAATGCTTCTGATCCTTGCTATGGCAGTCAGTCTGGTTGCCTGCGGCGGGAAGACGACAACTACCGCAAAGGACACCGAAAAGACGACCACCGGCGAAAAGGCCGAGGGAGGTTCTCAGGAAGAGGTCAAGAAGTATAAGTTTGGCATTATCTACACCGCCAGCAACTATTTCTGGGACAAGGTTGGCGATGGCGGCAAGGCAAAGGCTGAAGAACTGAATGCGACTGGCAAGTATCAGATCGATATCTATGCCACCGGCCCCCAGACCTCCGGCGCAGCCGGCCAGATTCAGCTGATGGAGGACATGATTTCCCAGGGCTATGACGGCATCATCATTTCCTGTTCCGACGGCAGCGCACTGCAGCCTTCCATTGACAGGGCTGTAGAGGCAGGCATCCCCGTTGTATGTATGGATACCGAGGTTCCCGACAGCAAGCGGCTTTGCTTCGTAGGTACCGATAACTACAACTTCGGCTGCGATGTGGCCCATGAGCTGGCCCGGGTCTGCGGCGGCAAGGGCGGCGTGCTCGTGCAGTACATTTCGCCTGAGATGCTGGCAATGGCTGAGCGTCTGCGCGGCTTCAAGGAGACCATCGAAAAGAACTATCCGGACATGGAGATCCTCTATGTGCAGGCAGATACCGGCGCGGACTACACGGCCATTGCCGCTGCTCTGGAGACCATGGTTGCAAAGTATTCTGATTTTGTAGGCTACGCCATGTTGTACGCCGGCGGCGAGAATGCCGTTAACGTTTGGAAGGCCAATGGCTGGACTGCCGAGGACAAGCATTGCGTACTGTCCGATGACCTGGATTCCATCATCTGCGGCATCAAGGACGGCACTGTGGATTCCTCTATCGTACAGAATCAGTTCAACTGGGGCTATGAGGGCATCCGGATCCTGACTGAGTACCTGGCAGACGGAATCGTTCCCGATGAGTTTGTAGAAACCAAGTGCTATGCCTGCACAAAGGAACTGGCAGAGCAGAACTATCCCAATGTGAATCCGGAATAATCGGACGATTCGAGAATTCCAATAAGACCTGATAAGTAGAAAAACATAGGGCTGTCTCGGGGCAGTGACGCTGCTCGTTGCGGCGAGACAGCCCTTTCATGAAATCAAATCGTAGACCTGCACTGCGAAGGAGTGACCGGAATTATGAAGAAAAAATTTAATCTGTTTACATGGTTGCTGGACAAGAGAGAGTTGAGCCTGACGCTGCTGATTCTGATTTTGGGCGTGGTTCTCTCCCTGACGACGGAAACCTTCTTTACGGCAAACAACATTTTCAACATCTTTAAGCAGGCGGCCATTACGGTTGTTCTGGCCTGCGGCATGACCTTCATCATTTCCGGCGGCGGAATTGACCTGTCAATTGCCAACAATATGTGCCTTTCCTCCGTTGTTCTGTGTATTGTTTACAATGCTACAAACAGCAGCGTCCTGGCGCTTCTTGCTGCACTGGGACTGTCCGCCGGTATTGGCGCGGTGAACGGCGTTGCATCCACTAAGCTTGGGCTCCCTCCCTTTATTGTCACTATGGGTGTATCCAATATCTGCAGCGGCCTTGCACTGGTTGTTACCAAGGGCTACCCCATCAATTTCAGCAAAAACGCCCTCATGTTTACCATCGGCCAGGGAAGCATAGGCCCGATTCCCTACATGATTCTTTTGATCCCTCTCGTTACCATCATCGGACAGTTTGTGCTCCGCAGAACGGTTCTGGGCAATCGGCTTCAGGCCTGCGGCGGCAATCCCATGGCAGCATCTCTGTCTGGCCTGAATGTGGACAAGCTGAAAATTCTGACCTATACCATTGGCGGCATGTTTGCGGGCATTGCGGCATTTATGCTGGCAGGCCGTCTGAATGCCGGTAATCCCAGCTCCGCCGGTACTTTGGGCATGGATGCCATCTGTGCAACGGTTGTGGGCGGCACCAGCATGGCCGGTGGCAGCGGTACTGTTATCGGCTCCATGGTAGGCGCAATCCTGATGCAGGTGATTAAGAATGCACTGATTCAGTACGAGGTGGATATGTACTGGCAGACTGCTGTTATCGGCGTGATTCTGATTTGCGTTTGCGCAATGGACGTTGTCAGCCGGAAAGCCGGTGAAAAGGGCTTGAAATAAGCCATGATACAATCCGGTGGGAGGATGTGAGAATATGAGCGAATACATTTTGGAAATGAAAGATATCAGCAAATCCTTTCCGGGCGTCAAAGCATTGGACCATGTTTCGTTTGACCTGAAACCTGGCGAGATCCACGCATTGATCGGAGAAAATGGTGCGGGAAAAAGCACACTGATTAAGTGCCTCGGCGGACAGCACATGCCAAGCGAGGGCGAGATTTTCGTCAATGGTGAAAAAGTTAACATCAGCAATGCCATGATTGCCAAAGAAAAGGGTATTGGCGTGATTTACCAGGAATTTAACCTGGTTCCGGCCTTTTCCATTGCGGAGAACATCTATTTGGGCCGGGAATATAAGAAAGGCGGAATGATCGATCGCGCAGGAATGTTCCGGGATGCGGACGAGGTTCTGCGCAGCCTGGGACAGGAGCACCTGTCGTCTAAAATGAAGGTGTATCAGCTGTCTGTTTCCCAGCAGCAGATGATTGAAATCAGCAAGGCGGTGTCTGCCAATGCGAAAATCATCGTCTTTGATGAACCGACTGCTGTTTTGACGCAAAAAGAAACTGTTCTGCTGTTCAAGATCATTACAAAGCTGAAAGCGGAAGGCGTCGGCATCATTTATATCAGCCACCGGCTGGACGAGGTGCTGGAGCTTGCAGACCGAATTACGGGCCTTCGTGACGGTAAGGTGACGGCGACCATCGACAACGGTCCCAGCGTCACAAAGGACGACCTGGTGGCCATGATGGTTGGCAGAAAGCTGGATTCCTACTACCCCGAGCGCAAGGTGAAGCCTGATGATACGGTTGTGTTTGAGGCGAAAAACTTCTCTCTGAGCGGAACCTTCCACGATGTGAATATGAAGCTCCACAAGGGCGAAATCCTTGGCATCTGCGGCCTGGTTGGCGCGGGGCGGACAGAGACGATGAAGTCTATTTTTGGCGTATTGCCCCACGACAGCGGCGAGGTGCTGGTGGAGAACAAAAAGATTGCCCATGTCAGTCCCCATGAATTGATAAAGCATGGCATGGTTTTGCTGCCGGAGGATCGTAAAAACGAAGGCTTGAGCCTGATGCAGAGCGCTGCAGTCAACCTGTGTATCCCCAATTACGACCAGTTCAGCAAGGGCGGCCTGATAAATTTCAAAATGCGCTCTGCATTTATTGACAAGTATTTCCATATGCTGGTGGTTCGGCCGGATTTGCCGGAGCGGTTGGCGGTCAATTTCAGTGGCGGCAATCAGCAGAAGCTGATTATCGCCAAGTGGTTGGCAAGAAATCCCAAGATCCTGGTTATGGATGAGCCCACGCGAGGCATCGATGTCAACGCCAAGGCGGAGATCTACAACATCATGAATGACCTGACCGAGCAGGGCATGAGCATTATCATGGTTTCTTCCGAGATGGCGGAGCTTATGGGCGTTTGTGACCGGATTATGGTCATGTATGAGGGCTGCTTCGTGGATGAATTCAATCGGGACGAATTTGACGAGCAGATGATTGCAAAGGCACAGTCCGGAATTCGGGTGCATAAAGCCACCTGAAGACTGAGTGGCAGAGAAAGGAGGACGATGCTGTGCTGCGCAGTACGATAACGGAAAATGGTGCAGTTCGCGGTGTTGTTGGGACAAATGCCAGAATCACGGTTTACAAGGGCATTCCGTATGCCGCACCGCCGATTGGAAAAAATCGATGGCGTGCCCCCCAGCCGGTTGAAAATTGGGAAGGGGTTCGCGTCTGCGACCACTTTGGGCCAATTTGCTATCAGAAGACCCCGGGGAAGGATCCAAATGCCTTTTACAGCAAAGAGTGGCACGTAGATCCGGAGATTCTCAACTCGGAAGATGGCCTTTATCTGAATATCTGGACACCTGCAAACAGGCCGGGAGAGCGGCTGCCTGTCATGGCCTGGATCCATGGCGGCGGTATGCAGGAGGGATATTCCTATGAAATGGAGTTCGATGGCGAGGAATTCGCTGCACGGGGCGTTATCCTGGTATCCATTGGCTATCGCCTGAATTTGTTTGGCTTCCTGTGCCATCCGGAAATCACCCGGGAAAACCCGGAAGCACCGGCGAATTTCGCTCTGCTGGATCAGGCAGCCGCCATTCGGTGGATAAAGCGAAACATAGAGTATTTCGGAGGAGACCCGGAGAATATTACGATTTTCGGCCAGTCCGGCGGCGGTGACGCAGTGCAGTTCCAGCTGATCTCTCCCCAGACCGATGGGCTGTTCCAAAGGGCAATTATTCAATCCGCAGGCGGACGGATGCTGTGCTATCCGGAAATGCCCAGTGTGTTGTCCATGGGCGACTCCATGGAAACGGCCTATGCCCTGAGCGAACAGCTGTTCCGGATGTGCGGCGTTTCCACATTGGAGGAAGCCAGACAGCTGCCGCCTGACGTTTTGCTGGAAAAATACAATGAAATGCATCGCCCCATGGTTCCTGTGCTGGATGGAAAGTTTGTTACAGGCTTCCCGCAGACGGAATTTCCAAAGAATGCTCTTCACGATGTGAGCCTGATGGTGACGGCAACATCGGATGAATTCATGGCGGGATGCACCAGCCCCGCGAAGGAATGGGTTCGGAAATTCTTCGCGGATGGGGCCGAGGCGTATTGGAAGCTCGTGTGCCAGGCAGCTGCTTCGGATCGGGAGGAGGATCTTCGCAGAGCGGCGGATTTCTCCACATTCAATGTGGGAAATCGGTTGACGGCGGAGGTGCTGGCCCGGAATGGGCGGCGGGTCTATTTTTCGGAGTTCGGCCCCACGATCCCGGGAGACGATGCCGGCGCTTTCCACTCCTGCGATCTGTGGTTTGAGTTCAATACACTGCTGCGCTGCTGGCGTCCCTTTACCGGCAGGCACTTTGACCTGGCCAGAAAGATGTGCAATTATTTTGCAAACTTTGCCAGAACCGGCGATCCGAATGGCGTAGACAAGGATGGAAGCGCAATGCCGCAGTGGACACCCTATGAGCCACTGAACGGAAAGGCCATGCAGTTCTTCGATACAATCCAGATGGAAACGGAGACGGACGCCAGAATGCGCTGGCTTCTGGATCAGAATGAAAAACGGTTGGCCGTGCAAAAAGATTAACGGCGGAGTGCAGGCTACGAAGGAATCCTTTGTAGCCTGTTTTCCACAATATTCTGAAAAAACAGGAGGCGGGGTTATGGGTACAAGAATAACGGTATCACCGATTGGAAGCTATGATGACGGGCGTACAGTTTATGCATATCGCCTGGAGGACGAGAAGGGGCAATACGCGACTCTGATGAATATTGGCTGTACACTGCTGGAGCTTTGCGTCCGGGACAAGGCGGGGGAGCTCCGGGATGTGGTTCTGGGGATGCCCTCCTTTGAGGACTATCACAGAGCACGCTCGGTGATGGGGGCCACGGTAGGACGCTGTGCGAACAGAATTGCCGGGGGCGAATTTACGCTCAATGGAAAGGTGTATTCCCTGGATAGAAATGAACGGGGCGTAAACCATCTCCATGGCGGAAAAACCGGATTTCAGATGCAATACTGGGATGGGGAAGTACGGGAAGATGAGGTTGTATTTCGCTATGTGAGCCCCGATGGCCAGGAGGGCTATCCGGGAACGCTGCAAATGGAGCAGGTTGTCTCTTTCCGGGACAGCCGTCTGGAGCTTGCCATTCGTGGGGAAACGGACAAGGACACGTTGTTTAATCCCACGAACCATAGCTTCTTCAATCTGAACGGGCAGGGCAGCGGAACGATTTTGGGACACCGCCTTCTGATCCAGGCAGAACGCTACAGCCGCGTGGATGATGCACTGATTCCAACGGAGGATGTGCCTGTGGAAGGAACTGCCTTTGATTTTGGCGCTTTTCATACCATAGGGGAGCGAATTGACAGCGATTGTCGGCAGATCCGCGCCTGCGGCGGGTATGATGTCAATTATGTTCTTTCCGGGAAAGCGCCTGCGGCTGTGGCAATCGGAGAACGCTCCGGCATTCGCATGGAGGTTGAAACGGACAGCCCCTGCATTCAGCTGTTTACGGGGATGGGCATGGGGAATCCGATGCTGTGCCACGGAAAGAAGAATGCAATTTATCAGAACTATGGCGGTTTCTGCCTGGAGCCGCAGGCAAGGCCGGATGCAGTCCACGCAGGACTGGAAAGCCAGGTGCTTTTGAAGGCCGGACAGACGGGAAGCTGGAAGATGGTGTTGGCATTTTCTGCCGAAGAATAAGGAGATTGCAATGTTGAGAATTACGAATACGGAGTCGGGAATTGTCAGAGGCCTCCCCGGAACCGATGCCAGGATTACGGTATTCAAGGGAATCCCCTACGCTGCGTCCACGGAAGGGAAAAACCGATGGCGTGAGCCCCAACCGGCAGAAAAATGGCAGGGAATTCGGAACTGCTACGAATTTGGGCCGATCACGATGCAGAAGATCCCGGGGGAAGACCCGGAGGCGTTTTATTCCAAAGAGTGGCATGTGGATCCGGAAGTTCCCATGGGGGAGGACAGCCTGCGCCTGAATATCTGGACGCCTGCGAAGTCCGCGGAGGAGCGTCTGCCGGTAATGATGTGGATTTTTGGCGGCGCATTCAAGGAAGGCTATGCCCATGAGATGGAGTTTGACGGGGAGAGAATTGCCTCCCGGGGGGTAATCCTGGTTTCCGTAGCCTATCGGGTAAATGTGTTCGGCTTTTTGGCACATCCGGATTTGACGGCGGAAGCCCCGGAAGCGCCCACAAACTTTGGCCTGCTGGATCAGCGCTATGCCATGGGCTGGATTCGTCGCAATATTGCTAATTTCGGCGGGGATCCGGAAAACGTGACGATTTTCGGACAGTCTGCCGGAGGCGGCAGCGTCTGGGCCCATTTGTGCTCTCCAAAGGCCCAGGGGGCGTTTCAGAAAGCAATCCCGGAGTCGGCTGCCGGCGTGAATTTCACCTATCCTCTGACTGGCCACCATTCCAGATGCAAGCTGAAAGAGGCGGAGGCTCTGGGCGCAGACTTCCTCAAGCAGTGGCTGGGATGTGATACCATCGAGCAGGCCAGAGCACTGGACGCCGGATTTATTGAGAAAAAATTTCTGGAATCCGGCTTGGCCATGGGGCCTGTGGTGGATGGGGTCTACCAGGTGGATGACAGCTCGGAGATCATCCGGAAGGGCCGCATGATGCAGGTGCCGATTATGACGGGAAATACCACAAACGAATTTGTGGTTGGCCCCGGAAGCCAGAATGCCGCAGAGGCGGAGCAATGGGTACGGGAGAATTTTGGCCCATATGCGGCGGAGTATTTGGATATCTGCAAACGTCTGGCAGAGGAAAAAAGGATTCCTCTGGCAGAGGCGGTTTCTGTCGGCACCTTTGAGCTGGGGGTTCAGTTGGCGCTGGAGTGCCTCAAGGAGCAGGGAAGAGCACCTTATTACTACATTTTCGGGCCAACGATTCCGGGGGACAATGCAGGTGCATTCCATTCTTCGGATCTGTGGTTTGAGTTTGAAACGCTGATGCGTTCCTGGAGACCCTTTGACGGACATCACTATGACCTGGCCCGGAAGATGTGCAATTACTGGACGAATTTTGCAAAAACCGGTGATCCAAACGGAAAAGACCGGGATGGCAGCCCCATGCCCCAGTGGACGCCCTTCACAAAGGAGAACCCTCAGAATATGCAATTCTTTGATGAAGTATCGATGTCCAAAGGTGCATATAGCGAAAAACGAGCCTTTTTGCTGAGAATCAATCAAAAATAATAGAAAAGGAGTTGACAACTTTGCTGCGTATTACGAACACTGAATACGGCATGGTCGCCGGTCAACCGGGAACAGATGCCAGAATTACGGTGTTTAAGGGAATTCCCTTTGCTGCGAATACCTCCGGAGAAAACCGGTGGCGTCCGCCTCAGAAGCCCAAAAGCTGGGGCGGAATTCGGCACTGCGATTCATTTGCGCCCATTACGATGCAAAAGACCCCTGGGGAAAATCCAAAAGCATTTTACTCCAAGGAATGGCACGTGGATCCGGAAGTGCCCATGAGCGAGGATGGGAGCTTGGTTGTCAATATATGGACACCCGCCAAAACCGGAAAAGAGAAGATGCCGGTTATGGTCTGGATTTTCGGCGGCGGACTTCAGGAGGGCTATGCCCATGAGATGGAGTTCGATGGGGAACGGATCGCTGCGCGGGGCGTGGTGTTCGTCAGCGTTGCCTATCGGTTGAATGTTTTCGGTTTTCTGGCGCATCCGGATTTGACGGCAGAGAATCCGGAAGCACCTACCAATTTCGGTTTCCTGGACCAGAAAGCCGGTATCGAATGGGTAAAACGGAATATCGAAAATTTTGGCGGTGATCCCGAAAATATTACCATCATGGGTCAGTCTGCCGGCGGTGTAAGCGTGTTTTCCCATATGTGCTCGCCGCAGACCGGGGGCATGTTCCAGAGAGCCATAATCCAGTCCTCTGCCGGCGGAAGCCTGCTTCCGGTATATCCAAAGACCCGGTTTGCACCGGCGCCTACGCTGAAGGAGGCAGAGGCGCAGGGCGTGCGATTCCTGGAGGAGTATTTGGGAGTACATACCATCGAAGAGGCCAGGAAACTGGATGCAGCCTTTATCCGGGATAAATGCGTAGAATCCGGGCTGTGGTTCGCACAGGTCACAGACGGGAAATTTATGGTGGAGTCCATTACGGAAGGCGTACTTCTGGGGCATACGCACCCGATACAGCTGCTGATCGGCTATACGGAGGATGAGATGCTCCAGGGCGTGGCGGAGGGCACGGACGAGCAGGTGAGGGCCTGGATCGATGAGAATTTCGGGCCCTATGCGGAGGAATATCTGCAGGCTTGCCGGGAACGGGCGGAGAGACTGCAGATTCCCCTGGGAGAGGCATCCCTTGTCAATTTCAATGAAAACAGCACCAGAATTGCGGCTTACGCACTCAGCAGACAGGGAAGAAAGGTGTATGCCTATGCCTTTGATCCCACCATCCCGGGAGATGACGCGGGATCCTTCCATTCGTCAGACCTGTGGTTCTCCTTTGAGACACTGATGAAATGTTGGCGCCCCTTCAATGGGCATCATTATGACTTGGCCAGACAGATGTGCAACTATTGGACCAATTTTGCCAGAACAGGTGATCCCAATGGACTCGATTCGGATGGAAAGCCGATGGTGCAGTGGTCGCCCTTTACGGAAAAGAGCCCACTGGTACTTCACCTTTACGATGAAATTGCAATGGAAAAGCCGGAGGAAGCCGACAAGAAGCGAGAGGTTATGCTTCGCAGCAATCAGGAGGCCTATACGGCACAGATGGGAGGAAAATAATGCTCCGAACAACGCAAACAGAAAATGGCAGAGTTGCCGGTTTGCCGGGAACGGATGCCAGAATTACAGTGTATAAGGGAATTCCATTTGCAGCAGATACCTCCGGAGAGAACCGTTGGCGACCACCTCAGCCTGCGAAGGACTGGGAAGGAACCCGGGAATGCTATGCGTTTGGCCCAATCCCAATGCAGAAGACACCGGGAGAGGATCCCAATGCGTTCTATTCCAAGGAATGGCACGTAGATCCGGAGGTTCCCATGGGGGAGGACTGCCTGCGTGCAAACATCTGGACCTCAGCCAAAACCGGAAAAGAGAAAATGCCCGTTATGGTATGGATTTTCGGAGGCGGTTACAAAGAGGGATATCCGTTTGAAATGGAGTTCGATGGCGAGAGAATTGCATCGAGAGGCGTTGTTCTGGTGTCCATCGGATATCGGCTGAACTGCTTTGGCTTCCTGTGCCATCCGGAGATCACAGCAGAGAATCCGGATGCACCGGCAAATCTGGGACTGCTTGACCAGAGATACGGTATCGAATGGGTGAAGCGAAATATCGCGAACTTCGGCGGCGACCCGGAAAATATAACGATTTTCGGCCAGTCTGCCGGAGGCGGCAGTGTTACCTACCACCTTTGCGCCCCCGGAAACGATGGCCTGTTCCAAAAGGCAGTTGTCCAGTCCTTTGGCGGCATTACACCGGTGTTTCCGCCGTCGGCATTCCCAAAGAACAAAACCCTGCGGGAGGCGGAAGAGATTGGCCGAAGATTTTTCGAGGAGAGCTTGGGTGTAAAAAGCCTGGCGGAGGCGCGGAAGCTGGATGGAAAGTGGATCCTCCAGAAATTTCTGGAAACGGGACTCTGGCTGGAGGTCGTCATTGATGATAAGTACGTTACCGGAGAGTTCTCGGATGCCATATTGGACGGAAAGATGATGCGTGTCCCCATGATCGTCGGCCATAATACGGGGGAATCCGTTTCGGCGCCAGACCGCTTTGGGCCGATGGATTCTCTGAAAAAGGAGCACATAACCTTGGAGGACATTCAGGACTGGCTGAACCGGAACATGGGAAAATACGGCGCAGAGTACCGGGAGATCTGCCGGAAGACGGCTGCGGACGAGCGCATAGAGTCGCTGAATGATGCCTTGGCCCTGAATGCCAGTGAGCTCCGGGTTGGATTGCTTGGAAAGGTTTGCCAGGATCAGCATCGTCCGATCTACACCTATGCATTCGGGCCTACCATACCGGGGGATGATGCAGGCGCGTTCCACTCCTGCGATCTGTGGTTCGAGTTCGAGACGCTGATGAAATGCTGGCGGCCCTTTGACGGGCATCACTATGACCTGGCCCGAAAGATGTGCAATTATTGGACGAATTTTGCTAAGACAGGGGACCCGAATGGAAAGGACGCCGATGGTACGCCCATGCCCCAGTGGGATCCGTATACGGAGGTTCCAGCGCGAATGGAGTTCTTTGATCAGATTCACCTGCGAAAAGGTGATTTGTCTCCCCAGATGCAGTTTCTGTATGAAATTAACCTGCGGGAGCTAAAAAATAGGAAACAGGAGGAGTAAAAAATGCTGAGAATTGCTAAGACAGAAAGTGGTATGGTTCAGGGCCTGCCCGGTGCGGACGTCCGGAACACAGTTTACAGAGGCATCCCCTTTGCGGCAGATACTTCCGGAGAAAACCGCTGGCGTCCGCCGCAGCCGCCGAAGAGTTGGGATGGAATCCGCAAATGCTATGAATTTGCCCCCATTACGATGCAAAAAGTTCCCGGAAAAGATCCGGAGGCATTTTACTCCAAGGAATGGCACGTTGAGCCGGAGATTCCAATGAGCGAAGACGGAAGCCTGTGCCTGAACATCTGGACACCTACGAAAACGGGAAAAGAAAAAATGCCCGTTATGATCTGGATTTTCGGCGGCGGCCTGCAGGAGGGCTACTGCCATGAGATGGAGTTCGATGGGGAGAGCTTTAATCGGCGCGGAGTTATCCTTGTGACGATTGCCTATCGGGTGAATGTTTTTGGCTTCCTTGCCCATCCTGAACTGACTGCTGAAAATCCGGAAGCACCTACGAATTTTGGCCTGTTGGATCAGAAGGCTGGTATTGCATGGGTCAAGCGGAACATTGAGAACTTTGGCGGTGATCCCGAGAATATTACGATTTTTGGCCAGTCTGCCGGCGGCGGCAGCACGCTGTATCACTGCACCTCTCCTCAGACCAAGGGCCTGTTCCAGAAGGCAATTGCGGAATCCGCCGGCGGCGTGAAGATGGTTCATCCGGATGTGTTCCTCCCCATGGCAACGGAGCTGAAGGATGCGGAAGCGGTTGGTGAAAAGTTTGTCCGGGAGGTTCTCGGCTGCAGCTCCATTGCGGAGGCCAGAAAACTGGATGCAAAATTCATCGAGGAAAAGTACATTGAGAGCGGCTTGTTTATGCAGGCGGTCATCGACAACAAATATGTGTTCGGACAGTCTTACGATCGGGTTCTTGCGGATGAAATCAATGACATTACGCTGATGTTCGGCAACACGACCGATGAGTTTAAGCTGGCCCCCGGCGATGATGTTGAAGGCTGGGCCAAGAAACTCTTTGGAAACGAGAAGGATGCTGAGGAGTACCTGGAGATCTGCAAGAAAGCGGCAAAGGGCGATCCTGTTGCCTTGAAGAAGGAGGCATCCATCTGCGGCTTTGACATTAATGCGAAGATGTCTGCGACGGTGATGGCGACCCATGGCCGGAAGTATTATTACTACGTGTTCGGGCCCACAATTCCGGGTGACAATGCAGGTGCGTTCCACTCTTCTGACCTGTGGTTTGAGTTCGAGACCCTCATGAAGTGCTGGCGGCCATTTGATGGGCATCACTATGATATTTCCCGGAAGATGTGCAACTATTGGGCCAACTTTGCAAAGACCGGCGATCCCAACGGGTATGATGCGGACGGCGTTCCCATGCCGCAGTGGCGTCCGTTTACACTGGAGGATCCCTGCACGATGTACTTTAAGGATCAGGTTTATTCGGACAACAAGCCCTTTGACGGGAAGACCAGGTATCTGGTAGATAAGAATCTGGCGGAGTACAGGTACTAAGAGGTGTTGCCCGGGGAAACCCGGGCAACAAGAGCGGAGGAAACGAGACGATGCAAGAGAAAAAGAACACGACGACGCTGTGGACGGGCACGTTTGTTTTGCTCATCCTTCTGAACCTGCTGAATGGTATGGTAGGACAGATGACAGTTCCACTGGTGGCAAAGTTTTCCTATGCCCTGACACCGGATCTGACTCTGGCCTCTACGGTGGCGGGACTGATGTCGCTGATGTCCCTGTTTATCTGTCCTGTTGCAGGTGTGCTCTCCGACCGCTTGAACAGAAAAAAGCTTTTGCTGATTTCCATGGCCGGGTATGGCCTATCCGTTTTGCTGCACGCATTGGCTTATAATGTGCGGGTGCTGATTTTACTGCGGCTCATTACCGGCGCATTCTTCTCTGTCAGCGGTGTCGCGGTGATTGCATTTTCTTCACTGTATGTACCGCGGGAACGGCTTGGAGAGGGCATGGGATATATTACCCTGGCGACAATCCTGGCACAGGCCGTTGGCCCGGCTGTGGGGCTGGAATTGGTTGGAAAGCTGGGCTATCAGCTGACCTTTGCCGTATCCGGCATCATTGCGCTGGCAGCGGCGGCTGTGATCCTCATTCTTCCCTACCAGAAGGAGGAGGTTCGGGTCGAGCGGAAGAAATTCGCATTCCGTGATGTATTTGCCATGGAGTTTTTCGGCTTTATGCTGCTGGCAGCGCTGTTCAGCTCCGGAAACGGCATGGTGTCCACCTATCTGGCGATCCTGGCGGACGAGAGACGGATTCCCAACATTGCCCTTTTCTTTACGGTCTATTCTGTCTGCCTGGTGCTTCTGCGGCCCATGACAGGAAAACTGCTGGATAAGCGGGGGGTATATGTTATCCTGCTGCCGTCTGTCCTGTTTGCGGCGCTGGGAATGGTGTTTATCGGCGTTGGATACACATTGCCAATGATGATTGCGGCAGGCGTTTTCAAGGCCATGGGACAGGGCTCCGGGATTCCGTCTCTGCAGGCCTATGCCGTAAAAAGTCTGGATAAGGAGCGGAGCGGCGTGGCGGTGAGCACCATTATGATCGGCCAGAATGTGGGAAATGCATTGGCGCCCATTGCCGGAAGCTTTTTTGTAAAGTCCTTTGGATATGAAGGAATGTTCTGCGGGTTTGGCGCCGTAATGCTGGTTGGCGGACTGATCCTTTTGCTGTGCCAGTACAAAAAGGAAAAAGGAAAGTGAGGGAACAAAATGTCATCTGTTCGGGATATTGATGAATTGCTGCAGCGTTTTCAACGGGAGGGAATCCCGGGCTGTGCGCTGCACATTGCGCAGCGGGGAAAGACGATTTATGAGGGGTATGTCGGATATTCCGATGTGGAGCAGAAAATTCCGGTTTCCGATGCATCCCTGTTTCGCCTTGCTTCTATGTCCAAGATACCGCTGTATACACTTCTGATGATGCTCTATGAACGGGGCCTGTTTATGATGGAGGATCCCATTGGCAGGTACTTGCCGGAGTGGAAGGAAAGCCGCAAGTTTGTGAAAGGGCCGGACGGAGAGCTCGTTGCGGTACCAACGGAAAGACCAATCACAATGGCGGATGTGCTGACAATGCGCTGCGGTTTGCCGTACTGCAACAGCAAGGCACCATCGGATGATCCCACCGTTCGTTCCATGCAGCAATGCATGAAGCCCTTGTGGGAGAAGGGCCACTTCACGGTTCAGGAGCATATTGCGGCAATGTCTGGGGCGGTTCTGGCGTTCGAGCCGGGGACACATTGGATGTATGGCTTCTCCAGTGAAATTGCTGCGGCACTGGTCGAAAAGCTGACGGATATGCCGATCGATGAGGCATTTCGCAGATACTTGTTTGATCCGCTGGGAATGGGAGACACCCGCGCCCGTTTCTTCGGGGATGCTCAGGAACGGATGGTAAAGCTGTATGCCTGGGATGCGGAACGAAACCTGATTCCTACTACGGTTCCATTTGATGAAAAGCATTTACCCGGGGAGGCACATGAAACGGGGTGGGCACGGCTGTTCTCAAGTGCGAAAGATTTCTCCAAGATCATGCAGATGCTGGCAAACGGCGGAACCTACGATGGCGTAAGCATTATGGGGCGCAAGACCATAGACCTGATGCGCGCCAACGCGCTTACGGCATCTCAGATGGAAGAGCTTTACAGACGGGATCCCTTCAGCAAGGGCTATGGCTATGGCTGCGGTGTACGGACGCTTGTGGATCAACAAAAGGCCGGCCATAATGGCTCGCTTGGAGCCTTTGGCTGGACAGGCGGCTTCGGTACATGGTGCGAAGCGGATCCGCAGGAGGGAATTTCCATTGTCTATATGCATAACCTGATGCACCGACTGCCGGCGGAGGAGCGATTCCAGCATCTGCGTGTTCGGAATGCTGCTTATGGCTGCGTGAAGTAACGCCGGATCCGGAACAAAGGGAAATAGACCAACAAAACAGTATCTTGATTATCTTGTTTCAACATATACGGATACATCAAATACAGGAACAAATGGGAAAGCATTAAATATTTTAGAGCCTAATATCAACCATGCGGAATTCCAGTGCGACACTTTATCACATGTTACACGGACAAACCAATGCAAAAATGACAGCACAGAAAGTGATAGTAGCATTTAGCTGTGCCTGATGTAGCAATTTCTCAATGTCTATATGAAATTTTAGGTATCAGGGGATTTCGCTAGAATAAGTTCCCTTTACCGACTGTCAGTAGCCTGTTGATAGCAAAACGTTCATTCACATGGTTTCTGAATGATTGCAGCACCTTGGGTAGTCCTTGCCAGTCTATCTGGTGCCCCCTCAAGCATACGGAGTCCTGCAAAAGCTCATGATTCCAAACAGTTGTCCTTGAATGGAAAAGGTATTGGAGCCAAATATTAGACAGATGTATTGCAGTCAATGGCTCTCTAAGTTTGCGTCAAACATCCAGAGTTTCCGCCTCTTTTGACCACAACCCCGACCACAATCACAATGCAAACCCGGTAAAAGGAATGGACAGAATATCACAAAAACATCCATTTATAAAAACAGAATGGACTGTTTGAGCCTTAAAAAGTCATAATATACGTTCCTAACAAAATTCGAATCCACCTTCCCCCACCAGAAAAAGAGCATCACCGTTAGCGGGGTTTTCGTAAGACAGTTAACGATACAAAATGCGTGACTTTTTGTGGTCGCGCATTTTGTCTTAAGAGGATAGCCGCTTTCGCGGCGCAAAGGGGGCAGCCCCTTGTTCGGAACGCAGTGACGCGTCCAGACCTTCAGGTATCCGGGCTGTT
>JAXEAK010000037.1:0-2140 GCA_034094395.1 Faecousia sp. | reverse complement strand
GGGCAGGCGCATATCCGGCGTGCCCATCTGAGCCATCACCGCGCCGTCGGTGAATTCCACCATGCTGTGAACGATGCTCTGGCGGTGAATCACCACGTCCACCTGCTCCAAAGGCAGCCGGTACAGCCGCATGGCCTCAATGACCTCCAACCCCTTGTTCATCAGGGTGGCGCAGTCCACGGTGATCTTTGCCCCCATCTTCCAGTTGGGATGCTTCAAAGCGTCCGCTTTGGTCACCTGCTCCAGTTGAGATCGGGTCATGCCGAAAAAGGGGCCGCCGGAGCAGGTGAGAATCAGCCGCCTGACCTCCCGCCTGTCGCCGCAGCCCATCAGGCACTGGTAAATGGCGGAATGCTCGGAGTCCACGGGAAGAATCTCCGCGCCGTATTTCTCCGCCTCCGCCATGACGATCTCTCCGGCGCAGACCAGGGTCTCCTTGTTGGCAAGGCCGATGCGCTTTCCGGCACGAATGGCGGCGAGGGTCGGCTTCAGTCCCACCATGCCCACTACGGCAGTGATGACGCAGTCAGCTTCCTGTAAAGATGCCGCCTCCAGCAGCCCAGCCTCCCCCCAGCTGACCCGGATGGGGAGGTCACGAATCTGCTCCGAAAGGGCTTGCGCCGCTTCCTGGGTTCCCATGACCGCCAGCTCCGGGCTAAATTCCCGGCATTGCTCCGCCATCCGCTCCACACTGGTACCGGCAGTAAGCGCTGTCACCTGGACGCCGGGCAGACGGCGGATCACATCCAGGCTCTGCCGACCGATGGAGCCGGTGGAACCAAGGATACTTACCCGTTTTACCATGGCTTCCTCACCTCACAATGGGCAGCAGGAGCAGCAGAATCTCCATAACAGGTGCCACTGTGGTCACGGAATCGAACCGATCCAGCACGCCGCCGTGACCAGGAATGAGATTGCCGTAATCCTTAACGCCGGTCTGCCGCTTGATGACGGAAAAGCTCAGGTCGCCGAAGATCCCGATCAGGGAACCGGCAAACCCGTACAGCAGCGCCAGGCCGTAGTTCACACGCAGTCCGCCGGGCAGCAGATCCAGAATCAGCGCATACACAAGCATACTCACGGTAGCCAGCACCACGCCGCCTACGGCGCCCTCGATGGTCTTATTGGGACTGACCACCGGGGCCAGCTTGTGATGACCGAATTTCAGACCCACAAAGTAGGCGCCGGTATCGGACATAAACGCCACCACAAAGGGGATCAGAATGACATAGCGCCCGATGTCCAGGTTCAGAATCCGGATTAGGGAGCTGAGCATATAAGGAATCACAACGCCCGCCGTGAAGCACATGGCCAGCATTTCAAAGTGAATCTTCACATGATCCAGCATCATCTCCGAAAACAGCAGCAGCCAGAACACCAGCAGGATGATTTCAAAGTATGCCCGACGTGCGTCAAAATAACTCCACAGGCAGACGGCAAAGGCCATCACACAGGCGTAAATCACCAGTCTCGGATGCTTCACCAGTCCCGTCCGGTACAGTAGCTCGTAAGCCGCAATCGCCAGAAGGACTCCCATCACAATCGCCGCGACAATCACCGGGGCCACCAGCACCAGAAGAAACAGGATCGGCACCAGGATGGCCGCCGAGATAATGCGTGTTTTCATTTTTTCTATGTCCCTCCGAACCGGCGATTGCGCCGATGATATTCCGCGATGGCCTCGTCCAGATGCTCCGGGGTAAAGTCAGGCCACAGTACATTCATAAACACATATTCCGAGTAAGCGGACTGCCACAAAAGGAAATTGCTGATCCGCTGCTCGCCGGAGGGGCGGATAATCAGCTCCGGATCCGGAACGCCGGCTGAGTACAGATAGCCGGAGAAGCCTTCCTCCGTCAGTTCTTCGGGGTTCGCTTTCCCTGCCGCCACGTCGGCGGCAAAGGCTCTGGCAGCCCGGACGATCTCGTCCCGGCCACCGTAATTCAGGCAGAAATTCACCTGAACGTCATACTCCTCCGACCGGCTTTCCGCGTCATGGCAGAGCTTTTGCAGCTCCGGGCTGAGACGGGACAGGTCGCCGAAAAAGCGAAATCTGACCCGGTTTTTCTCCATCTCCCGCTGCGCCTCATCCAGATACCGGCGCAGCAGCCTCAGGATGCCCGCCACTTCCTCCTCCGAG
>JAXEAK010000036.1:0-23723 GCA_034094395.1 Faecousia sp. | reverse complement strand
CGAAAAATATTTGCAGATGCAGTCTGAGCATATCCGGGAACGGATTGCCCAGTTTGGCGGCAAGCTGTATCTGGAATTCGGCGGCAAATTGTACGACGACAACCACGCTTCCCGGGTTCTGCCCGGTTTTCAGCCGGACAGCAAGCTGAGAATGCTGCTGCAATTAAAGGATCAGGTGGAGATGGTCATTGTTATCAACGCCGACGACATTGAAAAAAACAAGGTGCGTGGGGATCTGGGCATCACCTACGACCGGGACGTGATCCGGCTGATCGACGTGTTCCGCAGCTTCGGGCTGTACGTCTCCAGCGTGGTGCTCACCCGCTACCGCGATCAGGCTCTGGCAAAGGCCTTCCAGTCCCGTCTGGAGGGGCTTGGCATCCGGGTATACCATCACTACGAAATTGACGGCTATCCCGCCGACACCGCCCACATCGTCAGCGAAGAGGGCTTTGGAAAGAACGATTTTATTGAGACGACCCGGTCGCTGGTGGTGGTCACCGCCCCCGGCCCCGGCAGCGGCAAGCTGGCAACCTGCTTAAGCCAGCTCTACCATGAACACCTCCGGGGCAACACGGCCGGTTATGCCAAATTTGAAACCTTCCCCATCTGGAACCTGCCTCTGAATCACCCGGTGAATCTGGCCTACGAGGCGGCTACCGCCGACCTAAACGACGTAAATATGATCGATCCCTTCCATCTGGAAGCCTACGGCGTCACCACCGTCAACTACAACCGGGATGTGGAAGCTTTTCCGGTGCTGGTGGCAATTTTCGAGAAAATTCTGGGGTACTGCCCCTACAAGTCCCCCACGGATATGGGTGTGAACATGGCGGGCAACTGCATCGTGGACGACGAAATGACCTGCTATGCTTCCCGGCAGGAGATCATCCGCCGGTACTATGAAGCCCTGTGCGACCAGAAAAAGGGAAAAAATGTGGAGGATGCCCTGCGCAAGCTGGATCTGCTGATGAAAAAAGCCGGCGTCTCCCCTGCCGACCGCCGGGTCGTGGCGCCCGCGCTGAAACGGGCGGAGGAAACCGGAAGTCCCGCCGCCGCCATGGAACTGCCGGATGGTACCATCGTCACCGGAAAGACCTCCGATCTGCTGGGCGCTTCCTCCGCGCTGCTTCTCAACGCTCTGAAAGCGCTGGGCGGAATGCACAGTGATCTGCACCTGATCTCCCCCGTGGCGCTGGATCCCATTCAGCATCTGAAGGTAGACCACCTGGGCAACCGCAATCCCCGGCTCCACACCGACGAAACCCTGATTGCCCTGTCCATCAGTGCCGCGACCAACCCCATGGCGGAGCGCGCCATGGAGCAGCTGGACAGGCTCCGGGGCTGCGAGGTGCATTCCTCCGTGATTCTCTCCCCGGTGGATGAGCGGACGTTTAAGCGTCTGGGCGTGAATCTGACCTGTGAGCCAAGATACATGGGCTGATAAAAACACATGAGGCCAGCCGCAGAAAAGCGGCTGGCCTCATTCCTATTTTATTGTATCAGCACAGCTTTGCGCCGGCGGGGATGGCATCGTCCAGCATAACGAGGTTCAGCTTCTCCTCGCCCTTCTCGGTGTGCACCGCAGACAGGAGCATACCGTTGCTCTCCTTGCCCATCATCTTCCGGGGCGGCAGGTTGGTGATGGCCACCAGGGTCTTGCCCACCAGATCCTCCGCCTTGTAGAACCTGGCAATGCCGGAGAGAATCTGCCGGTCGGTGCCGGTGCCGTCGTCCAGCGTGAAGCACAGGAGTTTGTCGCTCTTTTTCACATTGGTGCAGGCCTTGACCTTCACAGCGCGGAAATCGCTCTTGCAGAAGGTGTCGAAATCCACCTTCTCTTCCGCATAAGGCTCGATCTCAATGGCGGGCTTGGCAGGCTTTTTCAGCTCCTCCAGCACTGCCAGCTCCTTCTCCATGTCGATTCTGGGGAACAGGGCGGGGCCGGCAACGGTTGCCACGTCAGCGGGCAGAACACCAAACTGCTTCAGGCTGTCCCAGTCCATCCGGGCGCCGCCCAGACGCTTCGCAATCTCAGCGGCGGTGTCAGGCATGAAGGGCTGCAGCATTCCGCCGCAGATGCGGATGGTCTCCAGCAGGTTGTAGAGCACACGGGCAAGACGGGGTTTATCCTCCTCGGACTTTGCCAGCACCCAGGGAGCATTCTCATCAATATACTTGTTGGCACGGGAAATGACCTTAAAGACCACTGCCAGACCGTTCTGGAAAGCGAATTTCTCCATCTCCGCCTCATACTGATCCCGCAGGGAGGAAACCATACCAAGCAGCTCCGCGTCCTTTCCCTCATCCGCCAGCTGTTCCGTGGGAAGCTTCTCGCCGAAATATTTCTGCGCCATGGCAACGGTACGGGACACCAGATTGCCCAAATCATTGGCAAGATCCACGTTGATGGTGTTGATCAGCGCCTCGTTGGAGAAGTTGCCGTCGGAGCCGAATGGGAAGGTGCGCAGCAGGAAGAACCGCAAAGCATCCACGCCGAAGTGCTCCGCCAGAATGTAGGGATCCACCACGTTGCCCTTGCTCTTGCTCATCTTGCCGCCGTCCAGCAAAAGCCAGCCGTGGCCGTAGACCTTCTTGGGCAGAGGCAGATTCAGGCTCATGAGCATGGCCGGCCAGATGATGGAATGGAACCGGACAATCTCCTTGCCCACAAAATGCACATCCGCAGGCCAGAAATCCGCAAGATCGTCGTACTTGTCGTTCTCAAAGCCCAGAGCCGTCATGTAGTTAAACAGAGCGTCGATCCACACATAGACCACATGACCGGGGTCAAAGTCCACCGGTACGCCCCAGGTAAAGCTGGTACGGGACACGCACAGATCCTCCAGACCCGGCTTGATGAAATTGTTCACCATCTCATTGACCCGGCTGCGAGGCTCCAGAAAATCCGTGTTCTCCAGCAGATCCTGCACCCGGTCGGCGTACTTGGACAGCCGGAAGAAATAGGCCTCCTCCTCCGCGTCCTGCACCTCGCCGCCGCAGTCGGGGCATTTGCCGTCCACCAGCTGGCTCTCCGTCCAGAAGGACTCGCAGGGCTTGCAGTATTTGCCCTTATAGGTGCCCTTGTAGATGTCGCCATTGTCGTACATCTTCTTGAAAATCTTCTGGATGGCGGCAACATGATAGTCGTCCGTGGTGCGGATGAACCGGTCATAGGAAATGTTCATGAGCTTCCACAGATCCTTCACGCCTCCGGGTCCCTCCACAATGTTGTCCACGAACTGCTGGGGCGTCACGCCGGCTTCCTTCGCCTTATCCTCGATCTTCTGGCCGTGCTCGTCGGTGCCGGTGAGGAACATCACGTTGTAGCCCTGCAGCCGCTTGAACCGAGCCATGGTGTCCGTCGCCACGGTGCAGTAGGCATGGCCGATGTGCAGCTTGGCGGACGGATAGTAGATGGGGGTGGTAATATAGTAATTACCCTTGCACTTTTCGCACATAATTCTCTCCTCCTAAAATGAAAAATCGCCCCCGGTTTCATCCAAGGGCGACAAAAACTGACGCGGTACCACCTTGATTCGCACTTGCCGCAGCTAGTGCCTCTCAACCGCCTGTAACGGGACGCACCCGGGGAAGCCTACCTGTCGACTTCCCGGCTTCAAGACCATGTTCTTCCGCTTTTCCCGTGCCCGTTTCCAGCATACGGGGCTCTCTGACCGGTTCCGCGCGGAATACTCTTCTTTTCACAGCTTTTGCCATATCTCCGCCATTATAGCCCAGACCTGCTTCCTTTGTCAAGCCTTTTCGTCTTTTCTGGTCAGCCACATGGCAACGGCAATGGCGCTGACGCCCCCAACCAGCTTGCCAACGATCATGGCTCCCATCATTTCCGGGGCGAAGCCCGCGGTAAAGCCCAGATGGTCACCGAACACAAAGGCGGCAGACACGGCAAAGGCAATGTTGATAACCTTGCCCCGCTGGTTCATATCCTTAACCATGCCGAAGGTGGCGATGGAATTGGCAAGGCTGGCAAGTAAGCCAGCAGCCGCCGCGTCGTTGATGCCCAGCATTTTGCCTGCCGCCATCAGGGGCTTTCGCAGCAGTTTGGTAACCACGAATACCAGCGGAAACGCGCCGGCAAGCACAATGGCAATGGTGCCCACCGTGGCAAAACCCTCGGAAATGGGCGCCATGCCGGGAATGATAGCGTAGCCGGTCAGGGCTTCCACAATGGCTGCCGCCAAACCGATGGTCACGATAATGACCACCACTTTCCCGAAGATTTCAAAGCCCCGCACCATTGCGTCCTCCGCCCGCCATAACCCCAGCGCAATCAGCGCGGCGATGAGCACAATGGGAACCAGATTGCGCAGCACCATCCCCACCGGAAATCCGGCGACCAGTCCGCCGGCCAGCACCCCCAGCGGGATGGTAACGATGCCGCACAGGATGCCCTTCGCCATCACCGGACGGTCTTCCTCCCGCAAGATGCCCATGGCCACCGGGATGGTGAATACAATGGTCGCGCCCAGCATGGAGCCGGTAAGCACGCCGCCCAGCAGAGCTGCCTGGGGGTTATCCGTCAACTGCGCAGCCAGTGCGCCGCCGCCCATATCGCAGGCCAGCAGGGTTCCCGCGAACATGGCAGGGTCTGCTCCCAGAAAGCGGTAAACCGGCACCACCACCGGTTTCAGCAGCGCCGCCAGCACCGGCGCCAAGGACACAATTCCCACCATGGCCAGCGCCAGCGAGCCCATGGCAAGAATGCCGTCCTCAAATTCCTTGCCCAGTCCCCAGCGGTTGCCGAAGATACGATCAAGGGCGCCCAGCAACGCAAAGCCCGCCATGACGGCAATCAGTATTTCGTGAAACGACATGGTGCACTCCCCTATTTCTCATCTACGATTGCCACAACAGCGGCATCTACCGGGGCATCCATACAGTAGCGGGAGGCCACCGTACCCGTTGTCAGCAGCACCCGGTCGCCCTCTCCTGCGCCCACCTGATCCGCCGCCACAACCTGCTGCCCGTCGGACTCCACCACCAGAAAGGTCTGCCCCTGCAGGCAGGCCGCCTTCCGGGTTGCCCAGATGGAGCCGACTACTTTTCCAACCTTCATTTCGTTCCCTCCATGATTTCCTTCGCTAACGGCGTCAACACTGCACCGGGAGCAGGCTGCCGCCCGGTGCTGCGTAAGACACGGGCTTCCTCCGCCGTGATGAGTTTCCTCCGTCCGCCGTCGGTAAACAGCACGCCCCAGTTCTTCAGCTCCCGCTGGGCTGCCGTCAGGCTCCCGGACAGGGCGCGGTTTTTGGGGGCTTCCGGCAGTCCCGGCGTGTACAGATACACACTTTTCCCCTCCGCCAGGGCAGACAGCACCCGCTCCTCCCGGAAATGCAGCAGCTCCGACAATTTCAGCGATCCGATGACCACCACCTCATAGGGCGGCTCCTTCACATAGTCGTAACCCAGCTCCACAGGTGGTTCCCCGCCGATGAGCAGCGCCCGGGTCATGGGAGAATCCTCCCCAGATCGCCCTTGCGGAAGCCGCAGGCGTTGGCCTCGTCATAGTCGAGGTGCACATAGGAGGCGAACGACTGACTGACACGCACCGCCACATCTTCAAATATCACCGGTCGCGCGGTATAGGTCTGCAAACGCACGGTCTGCCCGTGCTTCACCCCGAAGCGGGCAGCATCCTCCGGGGTCAGGTGGATGTGCCGCTGGGCAGCAATCACACCCTGAGAAAGATTTACCTGTCCACGCTCTCCCACAAGGGTGATGCCGGGGCTGCCCTGTACATCCCCGGACAGCCGGATGGGCGGATCAATGCCCAGCGTGCGCCCGTCGGTGAGAGAAATCTCCACCTGCCCGGCTTTCCGCTCCGGCCCCAGCACCGCCACGTTCCGGAATTCTCCTTTCGGGCCGATTACCGTAACCCGCTCTTTCGCCAGATACTGCCCCGGCTGGGACAGGGGACGCTCCGGGGTCAGCGGGTGTCCAAAAAGAATTTGCGCCTGTTCCTGAGTCACATGGACATGCCGCCCGGAGGCTTCCAGCTCCACAAACAGCCGGGAAACCACCGTTTCCACCAGATCGTGCAATTCCATCATGGTTTCCTTCCTTTCCCGGCGCTCAGTGTTCCAGCCGCTCCAGAATTTTCTGGGTCAGCAGCTCCACCAGCTCCGGATTGTGGACTTCCTTTTCTTCCGGCTCCTCTGTTCCCCAAGCCACCCGGCGGATATTGATGAGATCCAGCGGGGAGATGTTATTGGAGGAGCTGCTGCCGCCTACCGCGCCGCAGCCCAGCGTCAGCGCCGGGAACAGCCCGGTAGTGGCGCCGATGCCCCCCAGCGCCGCCGGGGTGTTGACCAGAAAACGGGATACCGGGATTCTTTCCGCGAACTTCCGGATCACCGTCTCGTCTTCGGCGTGCATGGCAAAGGTGTGTCCGCTGCCCTCAAAGTCCAGAATTTCGATACATTTCTGAAGCACCGCATCCTCGCTGTCCATGACGTAGAACGCCAGCACCGGGCACAGCTTCTCCATGGAATAGGGATAGGCAATGCCCGCTTCCCGCTCCCGGGCAACCAGAATTTTCGCGTTGGTCGGAACGGAGAACCCTGCCAGTTCCGCCAGCCGCGCCGCCGGTTTTCCCACCACCTCCGGGTTCAGCGCGCCGTTTGGGCGGAAGAGGATTTTGGATAGCTTCCCCGCTTCCTCCGGGGACAGAAAATAGTAGCCCTGCTTTTTCGCTTCCGTCACCACGGCTTCTTCCATGGTACGCTCCACAATGATGCTCTGCTCGGAAGCGCAGACCGTGCCATTATCAAAGGTTTTCGACCGGGCGATACGCTCCAGCGCTTTGGTAACGTCCGCGCTGTGGTGGATATAGGCCGGCCCATTGCCCGCGCCTACGCCGATGGCCGGCTTTCCCGAGGAATAGGCCGCTTTCACCATGGCGGGGCCGCCGGTGGCAAGAATCAATTTCACCTGCTGTGCAGCCATCAGTTCCTGACAGCCCGCCATGGCGGGAATGCTGAGACAACCCACGCTGCCTCTGGGCGCGCCTGCGCTTTCCGCCGCCTGCGCCACGATCTGCGCGGCTCTTCGGGTGCAGTTCACCGCCTTGGGATGGGGCGAAAAAAGGATGGGATTGCCGGATTTCAGGGCGATCATAGCCTTATAGCACACCGTGGAGGTGGGATTCGTGCTGGGCACAATGGCGGCGATGACACCCACCGGGACGCCGATTTCCCACAGCTTTTCCTCCGCCCGCCGCCGCAGAAGCCCCACGGTTTTCATACCCCGGACGGCCTTGGCAACCTCCTCCGAAGCAAACCGGTTTTTCGTGGTTTTGTCTTTCGCATTGCCAAAGCCCGTCTCCTGAACCGCCAGCTCTGCCAACGGTTTCGCCTCCGCGGCAAAAGCCCTCGCAATCGCTTCCACAATGGCATCAAGCTTCTCCTGAGAATAATCCGCCAGAATATGCTGGGCACGTTCAGCTTCCCGCGCCAATTCCCGGGCTTCCTGCCGGGCAGCTAAATCCTTATCCAGTTCCATATTGTTCCCCTCTCCCTCAGAACAGCAGACTGGAACCGTCTCCTGCTTTCTTTGTCAGCTTTCCGTTCTCCACAAAGCCCATTTTTTCCAGCCAGCGCTGGAACTCGGGAATCGCGGTTTTGCCCGTCAGCTCCCGCAGTGTCGCCGTCTCCCGGAAGCCGGTGGTCTGGTAATTGAGCATGATGTCGTCCCCATGGGGGATGCCCATGAAATAGTTGCAGCCTGCCAGCGTCAGAAGGCTTGCCAGATTTTCAATGTCGTTCTGGTCTGCCTTCATGTGGTTGGTGTAGCAGCAGTCGCAGCCCATGGAAATGCCCGTGAGCTTGCCCATGAAGTGATCTTCCAGCCCTGCCCGGGTCACCTGCCGGGCATCATACAGGTATTCAGGGCCGATGAAGCCCACCACCGTGTTCACCAGGAAGGGCTGGAACCGTTTGGCAAAGCCGTAGCACCGTGCCTCCATGGTCACCTGATCGGTGTTGTGATGGGCGTTGGAACTCAGCTCCGAGCCCTGCCCCGTCTCAAAATACATGACGTTGGGGCCTTCGGCGGTGCCCTCCTTCAGAAGCAACTGCCTCGCTTCCTCCAGCGTCGCCGCGTTGAAGCCAAAGGCCTCGTTGCCCTTCTGGCTGCCGGCGATGGACTGGAAGATCAAATCGCAGGGCGCCCCGGCACGAACCGCTTTCATCTGGGCGGTGACGTGGGCAAGAACGCAGATCTGAGTGGGAATCTGCCAGTGCTCCTTGATCTCCTGAAACCGGCGCAGTACCTTGCCCACCTGCTCCGGGCTGTCCGTCACCGGGTTCAGACCGATCACCGCGTCGCCTGCGCCGAAGCTTAAGCCCTCCAGCGTGGAAGCGGTGATGCCTTCCGGATCATCGGTGGTGTGGTTGGGCTGCAGACGGCAGGACAAGGTGCCCGGCAGGCCGATGGTGGTGTTGCAGTGGGCGGTGATGTGGATTTTGTTGGCGGCATAGATCAGATCCAGATTGCTCATCAGCTTGCACACCGCCGCCACCATTTCACTGGTCAGTCCCCGGCTGACGCGGCGGATGTCCGCTCCGGTGGTACCTTCATCCAGCAGCCACTCCCGGAATTCCGAAACCGTCCAGCCCCGGATCTGGCGGTAAACGGCTTCGTTCACATCGTCCTGAATGATCCGGGTGACTTCGTCCTCCTCGTAGGGGACGGCGGGGTTTTCCCGCAGCTCCCCCAGTGTCACTGCGGACAGCACCACCTTCGCCGCCACCCGCTCCTGGGCAGACTCCGCCGCCAGTCCCGCCAGCTTGTCGCCGGTTTTTTCCTCGTTGGCCTTGGCCAGCACTTCCTTCAAATCCCGGAATGTATAGGTTTTTCCCAGCAATGTGGTTTTCAATTTCATACGCTTCATCCTTTTTGGTTAATCAGGCCTTTCCTTCCGAAGAAGGTGGATCGCCGTCCGGCGAGACGGAAGAGGGCGGAACGGTCAGCCTCTTCCGACCTTGCTTACGCTCGGCCGCCTTCCCCAAAGGGGAAGGCTTTTGCCTTTTTCTGTATCATCAGCAAATACAGCATACTGCTCATCCGGTTTAAGGCCAGGGGGATATCCTGCCGTGTCAGGTTCCCCTCCCGGTCAGAAAAGGCCTCCACCGCCGAAAGTTCTGCCTCCCGGGCGGCGCACCGTGCCCGGTTTAGGCGGGCAATCACCATCCCGTCGGCGGCGGAGGGCATGAAATGGGGCTGGCCGTAATAGTCCTGAGGAAAGTGGCTGCGCTTTCGCTGCTCGCTTTCCGTCAGGCCGCAAAGGGTGTCCCACTTGAGCGGTTCCTCCAGCACCTCGCAGCGAATGATCTGCCGGGCAAGGCCGAGGATTTCTCCCACCGTCGTTTCCAATGTGCTGTCCGCCAGCTGACACAGGATCAGCTCCGATTACAGCGTATCCATCTTTCCCCGGAAGAGAATTCTTGGGTGGTTCTTGGGCACCAGTACATCCCCATGGAGGTGCGTCATATGCTCCGGCTTTTCCTCGGCAAAGCCCCCGCTCAGCAGCCGGTAGCGCGTTGGTTTTGCCTGATCCGCCGGGACGATGGCAATGCGCTCCCGGTTCAGGTAATCCCGGGCGCTGCTGGTGAGCTGGTCGCCCTTGCCCAGATAGAAGACCCGTTTCCCATCCCGGTTGCGGATGTTTGCCCGAACCGCTTCCTCGTTATAGAGCATTACTTACCGGCGGAAGGGGTCTGGTTGCCCCGACCCTTGGGGAGAATCGCGTCTACCTCCATGTGCGGACGGGCAATGACGTGGACGGAGATCAGCTCCCCCACCTTTTCCGCTGCCGCAGCGCCGGCATCCGTGGCGGCCTTCACCGCGCCCACGTCGCCGCGAACCATCACCGTCACCAGACCACCGCCAACCTGCTCCTTGCCCACCAGCTGCACGTTGGCGGATTTCACCATGGCGTCCGCCGCTTCAATGGCGCCCACCAGTCCCTTTGTTTCAATCATACCCAAAGAATTCGTGTCCATTTTTCGTCCGTCCTTTCGTAAATGATACTAAAATCTGTTTGAAAGCTTTCATCGATTTCCGAGGATGAATTGCGTCAGAAAAGGCAGATGACGCCGCTGGGCTTTCCGCCCAGCAAGGAAGATAACGAATTCTGACACAATTCAGGCCGGAAAGAATGAAATATTTTAATCAGATTTTAGTATTGACCATGTTCCAGCGGCCTTTCCGCCGCCTCCGCCACCGCCGCCGCAAATGCCGCACAGGCTGCATCGCAGGCGCTTTGGGTGCCGGACAGCAATCCGCCGCCGAAGTTCGTCTCACTGGGCGGCGCATAGAGTTTACATAACTTCACATCTGCGGCTTTCAGCGCCGCGTCCATGGCGTACATCCCCTCCAGCGGCGGGGCAATCAGGTAGGCCAGCGCCGTGCCCGGCTGTACGCCTGCTTCCTTCGCCAGAAACAGACCTGCGCTGCTGACAGTGTGTGCAAGATACGGCACTTTATGCACTTCCTCGAAGCCCACACGGTGCAGCTCCGCCAGCGCCGCCTCCATGCCGCTCTTCACCGCACCGGGAGTCTGGGCTGCCAGAATGCCGATAACCTCCCCTGCGTTGGGGGTGGAGGCATTGGATGCCCCGGCGTAAAAGCTCCGGGCGTAGGCTACCTCCACCTCGGAAGCCTTGGTGGCGGCGTCCAGTGCGATATAGGTGGCATCGTCGCAGTCCGTGGTCAGAAGCCCCAGGGACGGATATCCCTTGGGCGCGCCCAATGCCTGACACAGAGCGGGGCTGGCGTTGGCCAGATACCGCACCGCCAAAATTTGTACCGGAATCATACGCCTGCCTCCGCGTGCAGTCCCACACCGGAAACCTGCTTGCGCAGAATCGTCTCAATCAGCCCGGCAATGTGGGCGCCGGCCTCCACGGCAGGGGTGCCCTGAGCGTGGATGTTGGAAACCACCGTCCGGGCAGACTCGGACACGCCGGTGTGGGGTCTGTAGGTGAGATAGGCGGACATACTCTTGTCCGTCACCAGTCCCGGACGCTCGCCCACCAGCATACACACCAGCTCGCAGCCCGTCACATCGCCGATGGCATCTCCAGCACCCACCCGGCAATACCGCACGAAAATAGGAGTGCCCGGGTCGATGCCCTTCAGCTTCAGTCCTTCCCGAATGGCTTCCAGACAGTCCATGGCATTGGCGGTGATGGCGGCGGAGGACAGGCCGTCCCCCACCACGATCTGTACCCGGGGGGTACCGGGGATGGCGGCACGGATTTTTTTCTGATTCTCCTCATCAAAGCACCGGCCGTAATCCGGGCGGGTCAAATACTCGTCCTTGTCATGACACTTTGTCTGCACTTCCACCATGCCGTTTTTTGCTGCGAAATCCTCCGGTACCTGAGAAAAAACCGCGTCCTGTGCCGCTGCGTGATCGGCGCGGAAGCGAAGCATGGTCAAGGTTTTGTACCGGGGGCCGGCCTTACCGCTGCCCAGCCGAGCTGGGGTGCGTTCCTTCATTTTCCGGAATTTCTCCCCGTTTTCCGGATTTTCCGTCAGATACAGCTTCCGAAGATCCAGCGCCGTCACATCCGGCACAAAATCCCCGTCGTGATAATGGGTATCCTTCGCTTCCGGCTGGGGAGCGGTAGGACGGTACTCTCCCGCCTTCACCATGGGCGGATGCTCCATGGTGCTCAAGATCTCCGCCACCATGGCGGAAAGCTCCTGTTTATTCATACGCTTCTCCTTTCAGGGCTTCTCCAGCACCAGCGTTTTCACCACCACCGGCAGAGCACTGCCTACCGGTTCGCCGATGTCCAGAAAGCTATCCTCCCCGATCCGCACCCGGTCAATGCATAGAATGCGGGCTTCGGGAGGCAGCCGTGCTGCCAGTGCCTGTCCCAGCGCCTTCGCCATGTCCGCTTCCAGACAGACGTAGAGCTCCTCCGGATGCTTGCTTGCCAGCCGCTGTGCCAGCTGGCGAACCTGGGCATAGCTGGGAGACGGTATGCCGGGAATGGCAAGCACCACAGAGCCTTCGTGACAGGCGCTTTCCCCTGTCACCACCGGCAGATTTTTCAGGGGAAACCGGATATTCTGGCAGAACACCGTGCTGCCGGACAGCTGGGTGCTGTGACAGCCCGCGCCAATGACGGTTGCCCGGATGGTTTCGCTTCCCAGCACATACTCTCCCCGACAAAGGCGGCTATGGCGAATGGTCTGCCCCAGAATCGGCCCCAGATCGCCGAATTGATTCCACGGCAGCGGGGTGTCAATGCAGTCCGCGACCCCGCCGGAAAAGGAAAGCACCACCTCCCCTTCCGGCGGCTGCCACACGTTCCCGGTTTCCTTCGTCAGCAGCTGCTGAAGCAGCCCCTCCGGCTCCCGCAGTCCCGCCGCCATTTCCAGTGCCCGGGTCAGGGTTTCCGCCAGTTGGGTCATCTGCTCATAAGTGGCAGTTTCGCCTGTTTTTTGTAGAAAAATCCCGGCAAGTTCTTTTGAAATATAGGTGATTTTTCCTTGATGATCCAGTTTTACCAGCCGTCCGCCTACATTCAGGCAGCCGGTGCGCAGGATTTTCCCGTCCTGAATCAGCGCCAGATTGCTGGTGCCGCCGCCGATGTCCATGTGCAGCACGGTTTTTCCGGTATCCCGGGAATAGGCAACCGCTCCCGCGCCTTTGGCCGCAAGAACACTTTCCAGATCCGGTCCCGCCGTGGTAACCACAAAATCCCCCGCCAGATCCGCCAGCGCGTCCAGCACCGCCCGGGCGTTTTCCTTTCGGCTGGTTTCCCCGGTGATGATGATGGCGCCTGTGTCCACATCCTCCCGCCGGATGCCAGCCTTGCGGTACTCCTCCTCCACAATGCCGCGGATGGCAGCGCCGTCCACATGGCTTTCATCCAGCAGCGGGGTAAAATACACGGGGCTTTTGTAGAGGATGGTACGCTGGGTAATGTCCATGTCCGGTACGGCAAAGGCCGACGCCCGGTTCTCCACCGTCAGCCGGGAAACCACCATCTGGGTGGAGGTGGTTCCCACATCCAGCCCTACACTCAGCAAGGATTCAGACACGCCCGGTCACCTCTTCCAGAATCCGGCGGATCAGAAAATCCTCCACACTCATGGGATTGGACTGGCAGCAGGGATCCGCCAGCGCGGCCTTTACGATTTCATTCACATTCCGCCAGACGCTGCGCTGATCCACCCCTGCCTGCACCAGCGTCTCCGGCAGATTCAGCTCCCGGCGCAGGCGGATGAGACTGTTTTTCAGATTTCGGACGGCAATGGTGTCCGCGCTTCCCCCCATGCCCGCAGCCCGCGCCAGCTCGGCATACTTTTTCCCCGCCACATGAGCGTTGCAGCTGATTACCGCAGGGAGCAGAATGGCGTTGAGCCGCCCGTGGGGAACGTGGAACATCCCCCCCAGGCTGTGGGACATGGCGTGGCAAAGCCCCAGCCCTGCCTGGGTAAACGCCATGCCTGCCATGGTTGCCGCCATGTGCACCTTCAGCCGCACCGAAGTGTTTCCCGCATAGGAGGCCGGCAGCGCGGCAAAGGCGCTGGAAAATGCCTCCCGGGCATACAGGTCGGAAATTGTCCCCGCATCCCGGGCAACATAGGCTTCCGCGGCATGGGTCAGCACGTCAAAGCCCGTCTCCGCAATCAAGCCCTTTGGCAGTTCTGTGAGCAAATCGCTGTCCAGAATGGCCACATCCGGACGAATCCGCTTGTCCACCAGCGGGTGCTTCACCCGGTTGTGGGTGAGAATGGCAAAATCCGTTACCTCCGAGCCGGAACCGGAGGTGGTGGGAATGGCAACCACCCGGTAGCTGCCCCGGGCAAAATAGGACATGGCCTTGGCGCAGTCCATGGCGCTGCCGCCGCCCAGCGCCACCAGCAGATCCGGCGCAAAGGCACGCAGCTGCGCCGTGCCCTCCGCTGCCAGCTCCACGGACGGATCCGGCTGCACCTTGTCGAAAACTTCCGATTCCTCACACTTCGCCAGCTCCAAAATGCGCTTCGCCGTTCCGTTTTTCACAAAAAAAGGATCCGTCACCAGAAACAGCCGCTTCGCGCCCATGGTAGACAGCGCCGCAACCGCTCCCGCACCGGACAGGATCCTTGTCTTACAGGAGAATTCCTCCACTTCAAACCACCGCCTTTTCAAGAGGTAGTATTTCCGCAGATTGGGAAACTATGTGTCTTTTCATCGGAAAAAAACCGCAAAAAATCCCCGGATTCCTGTCGGAATCCGGGGTTTACAGCTGTGGGAATAATCAATACTGCGTGGGCTTGATGTGCCAGATCTCGTCGGCGTACTGACGGATGGTCCGGTCGGAGGAGAACTTCGCGGCGGAAGCCACGTTCATCAGGCACTTGCGGCCAAACGCCATACGGTCGGCGTAGTCCCGGTTGGCGCGCAGCTTGGCCTCCACATAGGAATCGTAGTCCAGCAGCAGCCGGTACTGGTCGGAATTCTCGCCCCAGTCCAGCAGGGAATGGAAGAGGTTGCGCAGGCCGTCGTCCGTAGGCACAGTGCCGTCCACCAGCGTATTGATGGCGCGGCGCAGATCGGCATTGCTGTCATAGATGCCCCGGGGATAGTAGGTGCCACGGCCGGCGTTGATCTGCTCCACGGTATGACCGAAGATATACTCGTTCTCCATGCCTGCTTCCTGCGCGATTTCCACGTTGGCACCGTCCAGAGTACCCAGCGTCACGGCACCGTTGAGCATCAGCTTCATATTGCCGGTGCCGGATGCCTCCGTGCCGGCAGGAGAAATCTGCTCGGATACATCGGCAGCAGGGATGATGTGCTCGGCATAAGAGCAGTTATAGTTCTGAACGAAAACCACCTTCAGCTTGTCGGCAACGGCAGGATCGTTGTTGATCATCCGGGCGACCCGGTTGATATAGCGGATAACCGCCTTGGCGTCCATATAGCCGGGAGCGGACTTGGCGCCGAAGATATACACCGTGGGATAGAAGTCGGTCAGACGTCCCTCCTTCAGACGGTAGTAAATATCCACAATGGACAGAATGTTCATCAGCTGGCGCTTATACAGGTGCAGACGCTTGACCTGAACGTCGAACATGAAGCTGGGATTCAGCATCACGCCCTCATGCTTGGCAATCACATTGCACAGCTGTTCCTTCTTCGTCCGCTTGATGGCGTTGAATTGGGTAATGGTCTCATCGTTAATCTGGCTCTTCAGACCACCGATCAGCTCCAGATTCTTCAGGAAGTCGCCGCCCACCTTCTGGCGGATCATGTCCGTCAACTCAGGGTTGCACAAGCCGATCCAGCGGCGGGGCGTAATGCCGTTTGTCTTGTTCTGGAAACGCTCCGGATAAGCGTTGTACCAATCCTTGAAGCAGTCATCCTTCAGAATCTGGGTGTGGATTTCCGCAACACCGTTGACATAGCTGCCCACGTAGACGGACAGGTTCGCCATATGGGCAGTGTTGTCCTTGACAATGAACAGGTTGGGATGCTCGGTCTTCAGCTTGGCGTCAATCTGGCAGATGATGTCCACGATCTCGGGCACCACGCTGCGCAGCAGATCCAGCGGCCACTTCTCCAGTGCCTCACCCATGACGGTGTGGTTGGTGTAGGAGAAGGTCTTCTGAGCAACCCGGAAAGCGTCGTCGAAGCTCATGCCCTCCAGCTTCAGCAGCCGGATCAGCTCGGGAATGGACATAGCGGGATGGGTGTCGTTCAGCTGCACGGCGTAGAACTCGCCGAAGCGGCTCAGGTCATTGCCATGGGCAATTTTGTAGGTGCGGATCATGTCCTGCAGAGAAGCAGAGGACAAAACGTACTGCTGCTTGATGCGCAGGCGCTTGCCGTCCCAGGTGGAATCGTTGGGGTACAGCACCCGGGTAATGTCCTCGGCCTTGTTCTTGGCGTCCAGCGCCCGCAGATAATCCTGACTGTTGAAGGCGTCGAAGTTCAGTTCTTCCTCGGCTTCACACTGCCACAGGCGCAGGGTTCCCACGTTCTTGGTATCGTAGCCGATGATGGGCACGTCGTAGGGCACCGCCAGCACGGTATGATCCGGGAAGCGAATCTTCACAGTATGGTTATACCGGCGGTAAGACCAGGGATCGCCGAACTTGGTCCAGTCGTCGGCCTTCTCCACCTGATTGCCGTTGCCATCAAAGCTCTGCTTGAACAGGCCGAACTTATACCGCAGACCATAGCCGGACAGGGGGATATTGGTGGAAGCGGCGCTGTCCAGGAAGCAGGCAGCCAAACGACCCAGACCGCCGTTGCCCAGAGCATCATCCTCGATGTCCTCCAGCACAGCCAAATCCACGCCCCGCTGGGCAAACAGCTTCTTCATTTCATCCAGAATGCCCAGATTGAACAGGTTGCTGTAAACCAGCCGGCCGATCAGATATTCGGCGGAAATATAGTAAGCCTTGCGCTCGTACATCCGAGTCTTCCTGGAATGACTCCAACTGTCGGAAATTGCCATCATAACCGCCTGACCCAGAGCCTCGTGCAACTCCTGAGGGGTGGCATCCTTTAACGATACATCATAAGCGTACTTCAGTTGGGCTTCCGTCCACTTCAGGATGTTCTCACAATTCAGATTCATGTTCATAGCCTCCAAGATATGGCGGTATTGCCGCCAAAGGTTTTATATTGCATCGCGGTTACAGTAATCATACCATGCTCGGGAGCCCATTGGGGGTCATCTCAAAAATGAAACGTTTCCATTTCCCTTCACACCTGTATAGAATACTGTCTTTCTCTGATTTTGTCAAGCAAAAACCGTTTGATAAAGGGTAATTTTCCTATTTTTGGCATATTGTTCAGATTATGCCCGAAAGGAGGCGGAATAATCCCCGGGGTACACAAATGTCGAATTCTCTTCAGGCAGAGGCCGCTCCATGCCGTCATACGGATGTTCTATGGAACCCTTTTATCAAGAAACCGTATCCGAACCGGCTTGTGGACGCGTTGGGATCCATGCATCGTCAAAAGCTTTACGGATTGACACGACCATTTATGAACTGCTATAATGAACAAAATAGGAAGGAGGCTTCCTCATGGCAAAATTAATCTGCCCATGCTGCGGCAAACCCTACAACGGCAAGCGCTGCAAGTCCTGCCTGTATGAGAGCTTCTCGGAGGAAATTACCCATGGTCTTCATAGCCACAACGGAGAACCTCTGATCGTGGACGACACCGTCCGGAAGCCCATCCCCCGCAGGGATCCCCTTGCCTGCGATCCCAAGACAAAAAAGCGAAGCGCCCGTGTGCTGATTCTGGTCGCTGTGATTTTGCTGATGGTCGCGCTGATGTCTGTCGCTATCAGTGTGTACACATCGGTATCCGCGATGCGCAGAACCGTGGTTCAGCTCCCGGATGCCTCCCTGCCAGAAAACGGAACTACGCTGTATGAAGCCGACGGAATCCTGATCGTGGCGGACTGGAAGGACGGTCTGGAGAATCCTGATCGCTTTGCCATTGCAATGCGCAACGACACCGGCAGGAATCTGACACTGTGTGCAAAGCAGGTGATCGTCAACGGCTATTTGATGGACAGATCCCTCCTCAGCTGTCAGGCGCCCAAAGGGCATACCGGCGCGGATGATTTCTCCCTGAATCAGGAGGAACTGGCCTACTCCGGGATCGATGCGGTGCAGTCCCTATCTATTGCGCTGCTCGCCTATGATTCCGACAGCATGGAAACCGTCGCAGAAATCGGTCCATTGCACCTGGGTGCAAAAGCCATGTCAAACTTCCAGCAACCTGATGCGGATTCCGGAGATGCCCTGTATGAAGTGGCAGGTCTGCGTGTGGAATTCCGGGGATATCTGCCCAACAGCTATGACCAGGAGGTCTCCCGGGGCAAGCTTCTGCTTTATCTGGAAAACAGTGCAGATTATCCCATGAATATCTGTCTTCAGGAAGCTACGGTAAACGGGGCGAAAGCGGCGCTGCACTTTTGGTGTACGCTGCCTGCGCATACCCGAACCGTGGCCAGAATGCACCTTTTTGCCCTGGAAGATATGGATATTCACCAAACGAACCAGATCTCGGATATGACGCTTCAGTTGGAAGTCCAGAATGCGGAAAGCTGTTCCGACCCGGTCACCATCGGTCCGTTTTCGATTTCCATAACGGACTGACACCGGAAACCACGGGAAAAAACCTTGATCCGCTGAGATTTGCAAGGAAAAAGCGATACCTGACCATAAGCCAGGTATCGCTCATTTTGTTTGCCGAATGTCTCATGGCAGCTTCCCAGTATTGGTGATCGAAAACTGCCTGACAGCGGGTCTTCTGGGAACTTACGATCATGCCTCCAGATTGATGCCGGTCTCCTTGGAGAACAGGTGGCACACATGGCCGGGGAAGGAATAGTGCACAGTGCTGCCGTTGGACAGAGCCGCAACCTCTGCGCCGGTCATATTCATGGTGGAGACCACCATGACCACATCGCGACCCATGGAGGTGACGTGCAGATGGACGGAGGAGCCCATCAGCTCGGACACATCGACGGTGCCCTCAATGCCGCTCTGATCCAGAGTGATATGCTCGGGACGGACGCCCAGAACCACATCCTGCTCAGCGACATTGTTCTTGGCAAGGGCAGCCTGCTTGTCCTCGGACAGCTCCACGGACAGCGCATCAACCTTGACCACGTACTTGCCGTTCTCCTTAACCAGCTTGGCATTCTCGAACAGGTTCATCTGAGGCGTGCCAATGAAGGTAGCAACGAACAGGTTGTAAGGATGGTTGAAGACCTCCTGAGGTGTGCCGATCTGCTGGATGAAGCCGTCCTTCATGATGACGATACGGTCGCCCAGAGTCATAGCCTCGGTCTGGTCGTGGGTAACATAAATGAAGGTGGTGTTGATGCGCTGACGCAGCTTGATGATCTCAGCACGCATCTGGTTACGCAGCTTGGCGTCCAGATTGGACAGAGGCTCGTCCATCAGCAGAACCTTGGGCTCCCGGACGATGGCACGGCCGATAGCCACACGCTGACGCTGACCACCGGACAGAGCCTTGGGCTTACGACCCAGATACTGGGTGATGTCCAGAATCTCAGCGGCTTCCTTAACCTTCTTATCGATCTCGTCCTTGGGCATCTTCCGCAGCTTCAGGGCGAAGGCAATGTTATCATAAACGGTCATGTGGGGGTACAGAGCGTAGTTCTGGAAGACCATGGCGATATCACGATCCTTGGGCGCCACGTCGTTGACCAGCTTGTCGCCGATGTACAGCTCGCCGCCGGAAATCTCTTCCAGACCGGCGATCATACGCAGGGTGGTGGACTTACCGCAGCCGGAAGGACCAACCAGAACGATGAATTCCTTATCGGCAATGTCCAGATTGAACTCCTGAACAGCCACGACACCTTCGTCCGTGATCTGCAGGTTGTTCTTCTTCTCGGGTTCGCCCTTCTTCTTTTTCTTCTTGGCGTCGTCGCCGTTGTAGGGGTAGACCTTCTTGATGTTCTTCAGGGTTAAGCTTGCCATACTTTCTTCGACTCTAAACGCACCTACCATTTTCGCGTGCGTCCTCGCATACCCGGAAAGTAAAATTCCGGGAGCATTACGACAGGTCTCCACACTGCCGCACCGTGAGTCAGACGGGTTTATCCTCCTTTAATTTAGTGCACCATGCCTAGAGTAGTGGAGTAGGCATAATCCACCGGGATAATGAAATGATACCATAATTCGCCCCCGCTGGCAATCGTGGATAATGACAGTTTTTGCCGCTATAAATTGGCTAATCTGACAATTTCTCATGGTGCTGCTCGGCATCTTTGCCATTCAGGATTCCTTCGGCACCGCCTGCAACGTCACCGCCGACAGTGCGCTGACCCTGATCCTCACCGGATACTGTGAATGCTCCGCATTCACAGTAATATTTCAAACAAATGCCGGCACCTCGCCCCTTGCGGGGCAACCGGTGCTGATGCATATAAATACCCATGCGCCGTGGCCTTTCCTATGTCGTGCAGCGCCGCCAAAGCGCATGGGTATTCAGGATAAAATGCCCGGCCTGCGGCCGGGCATTCTGTGTAGCTGAACGATCAATTTTTCAGACTCTGCAGCGGAGCGGGAATTCTCCCTCCCCGGGCGACAAAGACTTCACTGGACTTGTCATGCACCGGCATCACCGGTGCGCTGCCCAGCAATCCGCCCATCTCTACCCGGTCGCCTACGGTCTTCCCGGGCGCCGGGATGATGCGGACAGCGGTGGTCTTGCTGTTGACCATGCCAATCGCCGCTTCATCTGCGATAATAGCAGATATGGTAGCGGCGGAGGTATCTCCGGGAACCGCAATCATGTCCAGCCCCACCGAGCAGACGCAGGTCATGGCCTCCAACTTGTCAAGGCACAGCGTGCCGGATTCCGCCGCGGCAATCATGCCCTCATCCTCGGACACGGGAATAAAGGCGCCGGACAGGCCGCCCACATGGTTGGAAGCCATAACGCCGCCCTTCTTCACTGCGTCGTTCAGCAGCGCCAGAGCAGCGGTGGTGCCGTGGGTGCCGCAGACCTCCAGTCCCATTTCTTCCAGAATCCGGGCGACGCTGTCCCCCACCGCGGGAGTGGGCGCCAGGCTCAGGTCCACGATGCCGAAGGGCACCCCCAGACGTTTGGAAGCTTCCCTGCCCACCAGCTGACCCATACGGGTGATCTGGAAGGCCGTTTTTTTGACTGTCTCCGCCACCATGTCAAAGGGCTGCCCCCTCACGCTTTGCAGGGCATGATACACCACGCCCGGGCCGGAGACACCCACGTTCAGGACGCACTCCGGCTCGCCCACGCCGTGGAAGGCGCCGGCCATAAAGGGGTTATCCTCCACCGCGTTGGCAAACACAACCAGCTTCGCGCAGCCAAGGCCGTCGTTGTCCGCAGTCAGTTCGGCGGTTTTTTTCACGATTCTTCCCATTTCCGCCACGGCATCCATATTGATACCTGCCCGGGTAGAACCAACGTTGACGCTGGCACAGACACGCTCGGTGACCTTCATGGCCTCGGGGATGGAGCGGATCAGCTTCCAGTCCGCCTCTGTACAGCCCTTCTGAACCAGCGCGGAAAAGCCGCCGATGAAGTTGACGCCGCAGGTTTTCGCGGCGGCATCCAGCGTGCGGGCAATTTCCACATAGGAATCCGTCTGGCAGGCGGCGGCAACCAGCGCAATCGGTGTCACGGAAATCCGCTTGTTCACAATGGGTATGCCGAATTCCTTTTCGATTTCCTCCCCGACTTTTACCAGATCTTTGGCTTTTTCAGTGATTTTTCTGTAGATTTTCGCACAGCACACGCTCAAGTCCGGATCACAGCAGTCCAGCAGACTGATTCCCATGGTAATGGTGCGGATATCCAGATGGCGCTTTTCAATCATGTCCTGCGTTGTCAGGATCTCATTGTAATTCAGCATGGACTCACCTCAGATCCGGTGCATGGCTTCAAAGATATCCTCCCGCTGAACGCGGATGGACAAACCCATATTCCGACCCAGCTCGTCCATGTTCGTGACCAGCTCCGCCAGAGGCACATTGCACGCGGACACCTCCACCACCATCATCATGGTAAAGTAGCCCTGCATAACGGTCTGGTTGATATCCAGAACATTCACTCCAAATCCCGCCAGAGCGGTACAGACACCGGCAATAATGCCCACCCGGTCACGTCCAACGACAGTAACAACAGCTTTCATGATGTTCCCTCTCATACCTCGTAGTCCGCAGCCACGCGGCTGTCCAGCAGATGGAAGAAGTGAGTCTTAGCTTCCTGATGCAGAGGATGGGTGGCATAGGCGGTCAGAGCCTCCTTGCTCTCAAACTCGGAGTACAGGGCGTAGTCCATGCCGTTATAGGCCTGCCGGATTTCCATTTTCAGAAGGCCCGGAATCCTGCCCACCAGCGGCTCCAGAACGGAAGCGATCAGCTTCACAGCCTCGGTCTTGTCAACGCCCTCTTTCAGGGTATACAGTACGATATGCTTTACCATTTTCTTTCTCCTTCGTCTTAGTAAAAACACCGGGGCTGCGCGCAGTCCCGGTGTTCCTTTGAAAAATTACTCAGCGTCCTCGGCGTTGTCCTCCAGCAGAGCGCGGATGGACAGGGAGATACGCTTATTCTCGGCATCCACATCGGTGATCTTCACCTTAACCTCCTGACCCTCGGACAGCACATCCTCGGGCTTGCCGATGCGGCGGTCAGCGATCTGGGAAATATGGATCAGGCCGTCCACACCGGGGATAATCTCCGCAAAGGCACCGAAGGTCATCAGCTTGACGATCTTGGCATCCACCACATCACCCACAGCGTAGTTGGTCATGAACTGATTCCAGGGGTTCATCTCGGCGGTCTTGCAGCCCAGAGAAATCTTGTGCTTCTCGGGGTCGAAGGAAATGACGTAAACGTCGATCTCGTCGCCGACCTTCACAACGTCAGCGGGAGTCTTGATGCGGTTCCAGCTCAGCTCGGAAACGTGAACCATGCCGTCCACACCGCCGATGTCCACGAACGCGCCGTAAGAAGTCAGGGACTTGACGGTGCCGTGGTACTGCTTGCCCACTTCGATCTCGGACCAGATCTTCTCCTGTGCGGCCTTGCGAGCCTCGGAGTTGACGGCACGGATGGAGCCGATAACACGGCGGCGGGCACGGTTGACCTCGGTGATCTTCAGCTGCACGGTCTTGCCGACCATACCGGCCATGTCGCCGCCCTTGGCGATGCCGGACTGGGAAGCGGGAATGAACACCCGGATGCCCTTGACATTGGCGACCAAACCGCCCTTGTTTTCCTCGGTGATGGTGCCTTCAACAGTGGTCTTGTTCTCTGCCCATGCGGTCATGTCGTCCCAGACCTTCAGGCCGTCCAGCTTCTTCTTGGAAAGCTGCACGGTGCCTTCCTGGTCGTTGACGCGAACGACGAAGACCTCAATCTCGTCGCCGACTTTCAGAATGTCTTCCGGCTTCACGGAAGGATCGGTGCTGACTTCGTCATAAGGGATGTAGCCGGCGTGCTTGGTGCCCAGATCCACCTGGACTTCTGTGTTACCGATGCCGGTAACGGTGCCAACGACCTTATCTCCTGTATTTAAAGTCTTGATGGACTGCTCGAGAAGTTCGGCAAAGTTCTCCTCCTGTACAGTCTCAACATTCGTGATTTCGCTCATAGTCTTGTTGACCTCCTTTATAATCCACGCCGGAGTCGACGCCCCGGCAGTGATTCCAACATCGCTGACACCGCGAAAATCCTCCGGACGCAGCTCGGAAGCGTTGTCCACCAAAAAGACGTTATCGCAGTGTTCCCGGCAAATCATCGCGAGTCGGCCTGTGTTGGAACTTTTGGGGTCTCCCACAACGACCATAGCCTGACAGATTTCACTCAATTCGGCGGCTTCGCTTTGCCTATACTCAGTTGCTCTACATATTGTATCAAATAATTTCAAGTTAGTAAACTGTTTTTTTGCAAATTCACCGCACAATTTCCACAAAGATTCGGTTGAAGTTGTCTGTGAAACCATGCAAATTGCCGAATTCTTAAGACTTTCTTGGGATTCGGCCCAGCTTTTCAGTTCATCCAGGGTCTCAAAAACCTGGCAGCGGTCACACCAGCCGGCAATTCCCTCCACCTCCGGGTGGGTGGGCGTGCCGATGATAACGGGCAGCCGTCCCTCCTCCGAGGCGCGGCTGACGATGCCGTGAATCCGCTTGACGAAG
>JAXEAK010000035.1:0-15725 GCA_034094395.1 Faecousia sp. | reverse complement strand
ACCGCTTCGTCGCAGCTCATTTCCATGTCCTTCCCCGCCAGCACAAAGGCAACCCACACCAGCGGATTGAACCAGTGCAGGCACAGGGCGGCGTAGCCCAGCAGCTTCCAGAGCGGGTCGCCCCGGCGGATGTGCTGCCGTTCGTGGGCAACGATGAACCGCCGCTCTTCCATGGGAGTACCGGAGGGCAGGTAGATTCTGGGGCGGAAAATTCCCATGACAAAGGGAGAAGAAATGCGGTCGGCAAGATAGATCTCCCCCTGCAGCGGCGCCGCTTCCGCCAGTCTGCGTCGCAGAATCAGGTACTGGACAATGCTGTAGAGTGCCATGACGGATGCCCCAGCCGCCCAAATATATGTGGCGATCTGCATGGGAGAGGTCTCCGGCTGCTGCGCCGTCTGCGCGGGGACAGCTTGCTGTGAAACCGGCGCGGGGATGTTCTCCCTGACCGCACGGGCAACGCTCTGATAGGATACCGCGCTGATGCCGGGGGTGGTGGTCACCGGGAGAGGCTTCAGCACGGACAGCCCGGCGGTGACGGACAGGGGGCACAGAAGCCTAAATAAAACCACCGCCCACAGGGCGTAGGAATAGATCTTCGGCGCCCGTTTCAGGAACAGCCGCGCCAGCAGCACCACGGCAATGACGATGCTGCCAGTCAGGCTCATATTCAATACGCGTGAAAACAGGACTTCCATTGTTTCACCCTCTCATGGAATCAATGATCTTTTGCAATTCGTCAATTTCCGCATCGGACAGCTTCTTTCGGCTGCCAAAGGCGGCTAAGAATGCGGGAAGAGAACCGTTGAAGGTTTCCTCCACGAACCGCTCGCTCTGCCGGGCATAGAATTCCTCCCGGCTGACAAGAGAGGTGACGGTTCCGCCTTCATTCCGAAACAGCCCCCGGTCGCACAGCCGCTTCAATACGGTATAGGCTGTGGTTCTCTTCCAGTGAAGCCGCTGCTCGGCAAGCTCCGCCAGACGGCGGGAGGAAAGCGGCTCGTCCTTCCAGATGATATCCGCGAAAACGGACTCCACTTCTCCCAGCTTATAATCTGCCATAGGATCTCCTCCTTCGTTCTACCTTCTGTAGACAGCGTTATTCTACAGCAAGTAGACTATTTTGTCAACCACTTTCTTTTCCGCTTCGTCCCGGTTGTCCCCTTGGCAGACCGCAGTTATGTGCACCGGAGAGCCGGCACGGCTCCCGCGATCATCGTTGGTGACTCGTTGGAAACCGAAAATGAGATGATGCTGACCATATCGTCCGCAAGCCGGGCGTTCGCAGGTATGATTGTGCAGCAAAATGGTTTTGCTTTTTCTTCCCGGTTTGTGCATTCTTCCAATTTCCTGCTTTCAAAACGGGGAAAATGAAATTTTCAACAAATTGATATTGCATTTTTTATTCAAATCGCATATAATAACCCCGTTATGAAAGCGTTCGCGCCGAAAGGATGATTTTTGTGACCCCCTATTCTTGCATGAGCACCGCCGAGCTGTCCCGGGAATACGCCATCATTCTGGATGAATATGACCAGCTGAAATCTCAGGGACTGAAGCTGAATATGGCGCGGGGCAAGCCCTCCAAGGAACAGCTTGACCTGGTCAGCGGCATTCTCACTACGGTTACTACGGCGGAGGACTGCCTGGACGACGGAATCGACGTCCGGAATTACGGGGAACTTGCCGGACTGCCCTCTGCCCGTGCCTATTGGGCGGATGTCCTCGGCTGCAAGCCGGAGCAGGTTTTCGTGGGCGGCGTTGCCAGCCTGAATGTGATGTACGATGTTGTTTCCCGTGCATATACCCATGGTCTGCTGGACAGTCCCAGACCCTGGTGTCAGGAGAAGACGGTGAAATTTCTCTGTCCCGCGCCCGGCTATGACCGGCATTTTGCCATCGGCGAGAGCTTCGGCGCGGAGCTGATCCCCATTCCCATGACCCCCACCGGCCCGGATATGGACATGGTGGAGGAATATGTGAAGGATCCTCAGGTAAAACTCATCTGGACGGTGCCCAAGTATTCCAACCCGGACGGCGTGATTTACAGCGTCGAAACCATCCGGCGTTTCGCCAACCTGAAGCCCGCGGCGCCCGACTTTGCCATTATGTGGGACAACGCCTACTGCGTGCACGAATTCCGGGGCGACTACGTCCCCTTCCCGGATCTGATCTCCCTGTGCGCGGAAGCGGGGCGTCCCAACATGGTCTATGAGTTCGCCTCTACCTCCAAAATCACCTTTGCCGGCGGCGGCATCTCCTGCATGGCAGCCAGCGAAGCAAATATCCGGTATTTCACCGACCTGTTCGGCATCCAGATGATCTCTCAGGACAAGGTTAATCAGCTGCGCCACGTCCGTTTCCTGAAGGACAAGGCGCACACGCTGGAGATCATGAAACTCCATGCTCAGGTTATGCGTCCCAAGTTCGACGTGGTGTCCCAGTGGCTCACCCGGGAGATCAAGCCCCTTGGCTTTGCCCATTGGGTGGAGCCCAACGGCGGCTATTTCGTCAGCCTGTTCACCATGCCCGGCACCGCAAAGCGGGTCTGGCAACTGTGCAAGGACGCCGGCGTTGTCCTGACCAAGGTGGGCGCCACCTACCCCTATGGCAAGGATCCGGCGGACTCCAATTTGCGGATTGCCCCCAGTCTGCCCCCGGTGGAGGAACTGGAAAAGGCCATGGAAGTGCTCACCACCAGCATGAAGCTGGCGGCTCTGGAAAAACTTCTGAACTGATTTTTGGGCAGAAAAAGCTGCTGTTTTCCGAGAATTTGGAAAACAGCAGCTTTTTTACATCATTCCTCCCGGCTTCCCCGGGAGGGCAGAGCGTGGACTTCAGCGCTGGCCTTTTTCGCCGCCTCCAGCAAGCCCTGAAACTCCGTGGATAACAGATGGCGCAGATCTGCGTCCGAGGAGATGGTCTTGACATAGGTACGGATATTTTTCGGCTGAAAAATATCCACCGCGTTCTCCACATCGCCGGAAGCCAGCAGGGAAAACATCACGTCCACCAGCCGGTTTCGCTCCTGATTGGTCATGCCGGCAAACCAGGTTTTAATGGTGGCATCCAGGAACTGGGAGGAACCGGTGGTCTCCTGCACCGGCAGGAAAGAAGCGCCTTCCACCTCCCAGGAATAGGGGTCATGCTGCATAATGCCCACGTTTTTACTGCGGATTACCAGAAACGGCTCCTCATGCTCCAGCAGCATTCCAATTACCGAGGACTGGGGGATGTAGGTGCGGATCCGGGGCACCATGGCGGCGTAGCCCGGGTCGCCCATCATGTACTGGGTAAAACCGGGGCCGTCGTTGTTGTAAACCTCCAGAATCCGCTGCCGGAGTTCCGGGGAACTGCGGGCGGCGGCGAACACCGCCAGATTGCCTCCCTTGGAATGTCCGGCAATCCGCATGGGTGCGTCGCAGACCTGCGCCGCCTCCCGGACGTACTGCTGCGCCAGCCGCTGGGCGGGTATTGTCTGCTGGAAGGTCATGTTGAAGTCTTCCTTCCAGCCCACAAGGGAACTGTCCGTTCCCCGGAACACCACGAACATACTACCGTCGTCCAGCAGAAAGGTCATGGCGGCAAACTGCGTCTCCTGCTCCGGCAGGAAATCATTGCGGTACAGGCACAGCTTCGTGCTGCCAAAGCGGGTCGAGTCCGCCGCCCTGCGCAGCAGCTCCAGATCCCGTTTGACACGCACCTGGCTTTCCTGCTCCTCCAGCGCGAAAAACTCCTCTGCGCATTCCCGCAGGGTAACCGCCTGCTCCGGAGAGCGCTCCGCTTTTTCCCCGTAGCCCACATAGGAAAGGGTGGAAAAAATCAGCGCATCCACCGCGTTGGGCGCGTCCTGCGTAAAGGTCAGATCCCCCCGCCAGGTCAGGTAGTCAAAAATGTTGCCCATTCTCTCAACTCCTTTGGCCGTATCATAGCAGACAATTGTGAAATTTTCTACCCTTTCCCGGCAGGTAACTTTTCTTCCCCCTCAGGGGAGGTTCCCGACCCTTGACAAACAGGTCTTCCGGACGTAAAATGAGGAAAACCATCACTTAGGAGGCTTTTTCCATGAAACTGACCCGTCCGCAGGCGCTTGCCCTGCTGCAAAAGTACAACAAAGAACCCTTTCACATTCAGCACGCTCTGACCGTTGAGGGCGTGATGCGCTGGTTCGCCCGGGAAAACGGGGAGGATGCCGATTTCTGGGGGCTGTGCGGCCTGCTGCACGATGTGGATTTTGAAAAGTATCCCGAACAGCACTGCCGGAAAGCCCCGGAACTGCTGGCAGAAATAGACGCCAGTCCCGAAATGGTGCACGCCATCTGTTCCCATGGCTACGGCCTTTGCTGCGACGTGGAGCCGGTGCTGCTCATGGAGAAGATTCTCTTTGCCGTGGACGAGCTGACCGGACTCATCGGCGCCGCCGCCCGGATGCGCCCAAGCAAATCCGTATGCGATATGGAGCTTTCCTCCCTGAAGAAAAAGTTCAAGGATAAGAAGTTCGCCGCGGGCTGCTCCCGGGACGTGATCAAAACCGGCGCAGAGCGTCTGGGATGGGCGCTGGACGAGTTGATGGAGAAGACCATTCTGGCGATGCGCTCCTGCGAAGCCGCCATTGCAGCAGAAATGGAAAGTCTGGGCATCTGATTTTTTGAAGAAGCAAATAAAAATTGCTGTCATTGCGAACCAGTGACCGATGTCACTGGCTCGGAATGACAGCTTATTTTCTGTTTTCCGCTTTACTATACAATTTCCTTCAGGGGTCTGATATACTGCTCGCGGCGGCGTTCCTTCTCTGCCAGATAGGCCACGTCATTGCCTGCGTGGATTTCCCGCAGATAATCATAATGGTTCTGCAGGATCTGCTCATTGTGCCGCGCCAGCATCATCACGGCGATGGAGGAGCACTGGTCGGAGGCACGCTCAAAATACGTCAGAGCCTCCATAAACACCAGACCGCTACCGATGGAACACTGTCCGTTTTTCAGGCGCTTGGTGTGCCGATCCTTCAGCATCATGATCATGTCGTCAATGGTCTCCTCCAGCGGCTCAATAGCCTTGGCAGCCTCATTGTCGTCATTGGCGAAGGCGTTCACCGTAATATCCAGAATCTCACTGACGGCGCTGGTAATCAGAACAAGCTCCTTCTTCGCGGTTTCGGAGAAGCTGGTGCTCTCCCCCTGCAGCCGTTCCGCCAGCTCCACCATGTTGGTGGCATAGTCGCCGATCCGCTCGAAATTGGGCACCGTCTGCATCAGCATATCCAGCTGACGGTCGTCAATCTCCGTCTCCACCGTCTTGGACAGCCCGATCAGGAACCGGTCTGTATTGTCGGTGAACTGGTCGATACAGTCTTCATCCTTGTCGATCTCGCTGACCAGTACGGGGTCATACTTGCTCAGCACCTTGCAGCCCCGTTCAAAGTTCAGCTTTGCCAGACGGCCTACGTCGGCAACTGCCTTCATGGTGACCGCCAGTGCCATGGCGGGAGAATTATACAGCTTCTCATCCAGCGTATGCAGTTCGGGATGGCGGTCTTCTTCCGGCTTGTCATCCTTGACAATCTTCAGCGACAGCTTCACCATCCAGTCGGCAAAGGGAATCAGCACCACGGCGGTGACCAGATTGAACACCGTCTGGAAGTTTGCGATCCCGCCGCTGTCCACGGAGCGAACCCAGAAGCCGGCGCCAAAAACGGACAGCTTCTGCATCACGGTCATCACGATCAGGAACAGTACCGTACCGATGGTGTTAAAGGCGATATGCACCACACCGGTACGCTTGGCGTCCTTGGACGAGCCAATGGAGCAGACCATGGCGGTGGTGACGCAGGTGCCCAGATTGATGCCCATGATCACCGGGTAGGCCATGGCAAAGGTAATGCCGGAGCCGGGCACGGAGGCCACGGTCTGAAGCATACCCACCGTCGCGGAGGAGCTTTGCACGATGACCGTCAGAATCAGTCCGAACAGGATGCCCACCAGCGGGTTCTCCAGGAATCGGACAAAGGTGGTAAAGGCCTCGGTGCCGATCAGAGGCTTGACACCGCTGGTCATCAGCTCCAGACCCACAAACAGCACGCCGAAGCCGATGCAGATATCGCCGATGGTCTTGCTCTTCTTGCTCTTGATAAACATGAGCAGCACAATGCCGGCAATCAGCGCAATGGGCGCCAGTGTATCCGTGTCAAACAGCCACAGCAGAAAACTGCCATCGGACTCAATGGATCCCAGGCGGATGATCTGCGCCGTTACGGTGGTGCCGATGTTCGCGCCCATCACGATGGACACGGCCTGCTTCAGGTTCAGCACACCCGCACCGATCAAAGCCACCGTCAGCACAATCGTCGCGGTGGAACTCTGGATCACAGCCGTTACCATGGCGCCGGTGAGCACACCCATAATCACATTGCCGGTGACCTTTTCCAGTACCCGCTTCAGCGCGGCGCCGGAGCTGTTCTTCAGGCCGTCGCCCATGACCTCAATGCCATACAGGAACATGGCAAGGCCGCCGAGAAGCTGGATAATGGCAGTTAGTATCTCCATATCATACTCCTAAATTTCTGTTTGGTTTTGACTTTCCTTCATTGCCCACACAGGGCATGGTACCATTATAAGAAATTTCTCCGGAAATGTACAGTGACAATATCTGCGTAATTTTTACGAAAACTTTACAAGGATTTTATGAAAAACACCAATTATTTCCCCGTGGAGCCGAAGCCGCCGGCATTCCGGGCTGTATCGGACAGCTCCTGCACCGCTTCGTAGGCAGGCTGCAGCACCGGCGTAATGAGGATCTGGGCAATTCTCTGCCCCGGTTCAACGGTGCGGGGAACATCGCCGTGGTTGTGCAGCGCCACTACGATTTCCCCCCGGTAGTCGCTGTCGATGACGCCGACTTTATTGGCGGGCGCCAAGCCCTGCTTGCAGGCCATGCCGCTGCGGGCGTAAACCAGTCCCGCGCAGCCTGCCGGCACCTCCATGGCAATCCCCGTGGGGATGAAGGCCGTCTGTCCCGGGGCAATCACAACCGCCTCCTCCAGGCAGGCGGTGAGATCTGCCCCCGCCGCGCCGGCACTGCCGTAGCTGGGCAGCACCGCGCCGGAACGAAGCACTTTAACCGGAATCGTCTGCATTATATCATACCCTTTCTGTCTCCCTGCCAGTCCTCCCACAGCACGGTTTTTCCCGATGCCAGAGACTGGGGCACGTCAATGAGACGCTGGTTTTCCGAGCCCCGGAACCGCAGGTTCAAATTCTTCTTCGCCTCCACAAAGGGCCCGTCCACCAAAACATCCAGATAGCTTAAGTATTCGCTGCAATCCCCCAGTCGCCCGGACAGGATGTCCTGCTCAAACAGGAAGCCGGAGAATGCCCAGATGGTTTTCTCCGGAAGCTCCTTGCGAACCCTGCGCAGCAGATGCACTACGGCTTCCTGATTCCGCGGTTCAAAGGGTTCGCCGCCCAGAAGCGTCAGGCCGCGGATGTAGGACGGGCTGAGCAGCCGCAAAATGGTGTTTTCGGTTTCCTCGGTAAACGGTTCTCCATAGGCAAAATCCCAGGCCACCTCATTAAAGCAGCCGGGGCAGTGATGGGTGCAGCCGGAAACAAACAGGCTGACCCGAACCCCGGGGCCGTTGGCTATATCACAGTTTTTGATGGTTGCGTAATTCATGGTAAGCTCCTTTTTCCGCCAAGGGCGGTCAGTTCATTCGCAACTCAGTATATCACAGCTTTCCCGGAATTTCCACCGCAAATCCAAAAAAGCATTACAAACAAAACTGTCATTGCAGGCCAGCCCTCAGGCTGGTTCGCAATGACAGTCAGGAAAAGCCGCTTTTCAAAGGAAGCTGTGCCCCGTTCTATTTCCCGGTATCCTCCGGGTAGTCCGCCCTGTACTGCTCCCAAAGCTGAATCTGCCCCTTCCGGGTCAGTCCCCGGCGCACCAGTTTTTTCACAATGTCATAAAGCACAGCAAACATGGGCACGCAGATCACCATGCCCGCGACGCCCCACAGTCCGCCGCACAGCACGATGGCAAACAGAACCCAGAAGCTGGAAAGCCCGGTGCGGTTACCCAGAATCTTGGGGCCGATCACGTTGCCGTCCAGCTGCTGCAGCGCCAGCACAAATACGATGAACCACAGTCCTTTAATGGGGTTCTCAATCATAATCAGCAGCGTGGCAGGCACCGCGCCGATAAAGGGTCCGAAGAAGGGAATCACGTTGGTAACACCGATAAAGGTAGATACCAGCAAGGCATTGGGGAACCGGAAAATCACACAGCCGATGTAGCACAGTACGCCGATAATCGCCGAATCCAGCAGCTTGCCGTCGATAAACCCGCCGAACATCCGGTCAACGAAGGCGACCTCCTCCAGAAACAGATCCGCCCACCGGGGCTTAAGGATGCTGCGCACTACCATCACGCTCTGCCGGGCAAACCGCTTCCGGCTGGCCAGCAGATAGCAGGCAACAATCAGGCCAATGAGCATATTATACAGAAATTTGAAGATCTTCATAAGGCTGCTGCCCACGCCGCTGACGATGCTGCTCAGACCGCTGAGGTAGGGATTGATCAGGTTCTTGCCCCAGTCCTCCAGCTGCGCGTAAATGGCGGCGCTGTTGGTGTTGAACAGCTCCAGAATCCGGGCAACCATCTCCTCGTCGCCGAATCTGTCCGTCGCCCAGGTGACGAACCGACTGATTTTGTCCGGAATGCTGATCCACAGGGAGCTGATGCTCTCAAACAGCTGGGGCGCGATCATGATAATCAGGGCGTACACCAGTAAAATACCAGTCAGCAGACTCAGCGCCACCGCGAGGGCGTTGGCAAACCGCTTGCCGCCCTTGGGCAGCAGAGAAGCAAGTTTCTTCTCATAGGCATTGCACATGGGGCGCAGCAGATAGGCCACCACGCCGCCGTAGATGAAGGGCGCCAGAATGTCCCTCAGCTCATGCAGCAGATCTCCGATGCCCTGAAAACGGTACACCACGAAAAACACAACAATGCTCAGGCTCATGCCTCCAAACAGAGACATCATCAAAAAGAAATACCGCCTTTTATAGGGATCCTTCATCCGCGCACCTTCTCTCCCGGTTTTCTTCAGTATACCAGTTTCCTTCCCCGGCAGTACGAACAAACTGTGAACAATCCGGAGGGTCGTTGGGAAAAAGTTTACATTTTCCGGAGTCTCCCCCACCTTGCCATTTGCCCCGATTCAGGATATAATAAGGACAAATTTATGGAGCATTCGGAGGTATTCTTATGTATCCCATGTATTATTACGGCTTTGACTGGACCTATGTGGTTCTGGTGCTGCCCTGTATCGTGTTGTCCCTCTGGGCCAGCGCCAATGTCAATTCCACCTTCAAAAAATATTCCCGTCAGTTTTCCCGGCGGCAAATCACCGGCGCGGAGGCTGCCCAGCGGGTACTATTCGCTCACGGTGTCCGGAATGTGCGCATTGAGCGTGTCAGCGGCAATCTGACGGATCACTACGATCCCCGCACCAACGTCATCCGCCTGTCGGACAATGTATACGGCAGCACCTCCACGGCTGCGATCGGGGTCGCCTGCCACGAGGCTGGGCACGCCGTGCAGTACGCCCAGGAGTACGCTCCCATCAAGCTGCGCGCGGCCATTATTCCCGTGACCAATTTGGGTTCCAAGCTGGCCATACCCCTGATTCTGCTGGGTCTGGTTCTGTCCGTGTTCGGCTCCATGTCGGATCTGCTGATTTATCTGGGCATTGCCTGCTTTGGACTGTCGCTGGTGTTCCAGCTGGTAACGCTTCCCGTGGAATTCAATGCCAGCCGCCGGGCGCTTGTCGCCATCGAGGACGGCCAGCTTCTGACCGGCGATGAGCTTCAGGGTGCCCGGAAAACCCTCCGCGCCGCCGCTCTGACCTACGTTGCCGCCACCGCCGTGGCGCTTGCGCAGCTTCTGCGGCTGCTGACCATCTTTGGCGGCAGGAGAAGAAACGACTAACCATGTCACAAATGTAAGCGAAAAGCCATGTCATTCCGAGCCAGTGCCCGCAGGAATTGCGGTATGATTGCCGATTCGCTGCGCGGAGCACCAATGGCGTGGGAATCTTTCCGATTTTGACGAAAAAGTCGCCTTTTGATTTTAGGACAACACCGCATAATGGGGCAAAAGATCTGCCGAAGCTCGCAGCTCCCATCGTGCGGTGTTGCTTTCATGTATGGATTTTCATTCCTGAGGTAAGCTAATGCCGGAGGGATCAAAATGACGGAAAAAGAATATGAGAAGCTGGTGCAGCAGACCTGTCCCCCTTCCCCCATGGGGAAGGACTGCCTGAACGCCTTCTGGATCGGCGGGCTGATCTGCGTGCTGGGGCAGCTGCTGATGAACGGCTACGGCGCGCTGGGGCTGGAAAAGGAAGCCGCCGGAACCGCCGCGTCCATGACGCTGGTAGCGCTGTCCGCCCTGCTGACGGGACTTAGCCTGTACGACGACATTGCAAAATACGGCGGCGCAGGCACGCTGGTGCCCATCACCGGCTTTGCCAACGCCATTGCCGCCCCGGCGGTGGAATTCAAAACCGAAGGGTTCATTCTGGGAGTGGGCGCAAAGCTGTTCACCATTGCCGGTCCCGTGATCGTGTACGGCCTGTCCGCCAGCGTGCTCTACGGGATCATTTACTGGCTTTGGACGCTTTTCCTATAGCAAAACACGGCGAGGCATACGCCCCGCCGTGTACCTTACAGAACCGATTCGTAAATATTCTCGATGGCGTCGCCAAAGTTCTTCTTATCAAAGGCGGAGGCGATTTCCTCGCTGCGTCTGGAGGCTTCGCTGCGCCACTGGGGATCGTGCATGACATGGTCAATGGCGCTTAAAAATTCCTCGGCGCTGTTGTATTCGTAGCCGTTTTCTCCCTCCTGAAGCACATCGTTCAGGCAGTCATCCTGCCGGCACAGCAGAGGCAGGCCGTTGGCGGCGGCCTCGATATAGGTCAGTCCCTGCGTCTCGCTGGTGGAAGCGCTGACGAACACATCTCCCAGCTGATAGTAATTCTGCACCTCGGAAGGATCCACCATCCCGGTGAAAATTACATAGTCCCCTACGCCCAGCTTTTTTGCCTGTTTCTCCAGATCCTCCCGGGCAGGACCGTCTCCCACAATCAGAAATTTCAGGTTCTCATTTTCCTCCCGGGCTTCCGCGAACAGCGTCATCAGCTCCCCCAGATTCTTCTCGCCGCCCAGCCGTCCCAGGTTCAGCAGCACCTGATCGTCGTCATCAATCCCCAACGCCCGGCGGCGACGCATCCGCTCCTCGTGGGACAGCCGCTGATGGTGCTGCTCCAGGGAAATACCGCTGGGCACAACGTTAATAGGCGCATCCATGCCGTAGCTTTGCAGGGTGTTCTCCACCTTCTGGGTGGGCGCCACCAGCGTCTTGACGTGACGCAGGCGCTGCCGGGACAGAACCTTCGCCAAATAATCTCCCAGACGCTTGCTGGGGATGAAGTACGAGGTCAGATACTGCTCATACAGCGTATGGTAGGTATGGATCAGCGGCGCGCCGGTAATCCGGGAGATCCGCGCCGCAAACTGGAAGCTGAAAAACTCGCACTGGCTGTGCACAATGTCCGGCTTCCAGTCGATGATTTCCTGAATCAGTTTATTGCGGTAAGAGGTGGGCATCCGCAGATCCGGATACACCGCTCCCAGCGGTATGGATCGGATGTAGTAAACGGCTCCCTCCTTGTGGGAATGCGCAGAATCCGAAATGGTGAGAATGCGGACATCGTGTCCCTTCTCCGTAAGCTCGTCAAACAGATTCTGTACGCTGGTAACCACACCATTTGTGCTCGTGGTGTACAGATCCGTGGTAATCAGTACTTTCAGCTTGGTATCCGCCATGATATTCCTCCTGCTTTTCTACACTGCTCTGTCCATCTATTATAGCAGGTTTCAGGGAAAAATCCACATTTTCTTTCTTAAGAATTGCTTTCTTTTTCCGGTTTGCGCCGCCTTGCATTTTTTGTCGCATCGTGGTAAAATGAAATATCATATTCCGGAGGGACGCCATGAACACAAAAACCCGGCGGATACTTCCGCTGATTTTCCTGCTTGCCATTCTCGTTTCCGTTGTGGGCGGGCTGGTCTGGTACGATCACAATGTGGATCGCAGCGGCTGGGCGGAAAAGGATGGCATTCGCTATTATCAGGATTTCCACGGTCACCCGGTTTCCGGCTGGCTGGAGCTTCCGGAGGGACGCTACTGCTTCCGGGAGGACGGCACGCCGCTGCTGGGCTGGCAGACAATTGACGACGTTACATACTATTTTGGCGATACCGGTGTTATGACAACCGGATGGGCGGAGATTGACGGAAAGACCTGCTATTTCGGCGGCAACGGCGCCATGGTCACCGGTTGGCTCTGGCTGGAGGAAGGGCGCTACTATCTGCGCGACGGTTCCCTTCTGACTGGCTGGCAGGAAATCGACGGCGGACGCTGCTATTTTGATGACTCCGGCATCGCCGCTCTGGGCTTTGCCGACATTGACGGCAGCCGCTATTATTTTGACAACGGTTTCCTTTCCACCGGGCTGACGGAGATTGACGGGAACACCTATTGCTTCGGAGACGACGGGAAAATGGTCACCGGCTGGCTGGAAGCGGACGACGGACAGCGCTATTTTCCGCCGGACGGCGCCATGGCCACCGGCTGGCAGGAGCTGGAGGATGGACGGCGGTACTTTGGGGAAGACGGGCGAATGGCCACCGGCTGGCTGACTCTCGGGGAATATCGCTACTATCTGGGTGACACCGGCATTCCGGCAGTTGGCCCCGCGGAAATCGACGGGGAAACCCACTATTTTACCCCAAAGGGCATTGAGGTGGTGCTGGTCAACGGGCTGAATCCCGTGCCGGACTGGTATGAGCTGGACGCCGTAAATGTGACCGGATACCACGACGTGGATCGGCTGTGCTATGATGCTCTGGTGCGGATGCTGGATGACTGCAACGCCGCCGGTATTGAATACGATTTCAATTCCGCCTATCGGACGATCCGGGAGCAGACTGCCATTCTGGAATACCGCACCCGGGAGCATATGGAAACCTACAGTCTGGACTTCCGGGCTGCCCGGGACAAGGCGCTGGAAACCGTCGCCGTTCCCGGCACCAGCGAACACCATCTGGGACTTGCCGTGGATCTGCTGGGCGACGAGGCGATCGCCTGGTTTACAGAGCATTGCTGGGATTACGGCTTTATCCTGCGCTATACCAAGGAAAAGGAGTCCATCACCGGCATTGTGGACGAGCCGTGGCACTTCCGCTATGTGGGCACGGAGGTTTCCCTGCCTATGAAGGACTCCGGGCTGTGTCTGGAGGAATATCTGGGCGCCGAACCCGTCACCTCCGAAAAGGTGCATAAGCTGTTTGGGGAAAAGCTCTACGAAGAAGTCATTTACGGAAAGGAAGAGGAGCAAAGCAAGTAACTTCTCATGCGCTGTAACAAACAGCCCCCGGGGTTTGCAAAGCAAACCCCGGGGGCATAGATATTATGCACATGAAACCGATATCACGCCTTTTTGTCGGCGGCAATGATGCGCTTCATTGCTTCGATGCCCACCCTGACCGCGCCGGAGGTATCCTCCGTCATGGGCATGGCAAGCCCCGCCTTCTCCCGCTCCTGATTCCACACGGCGTGGAAGCAGCTGCCGCAGCGAACACCCAGCGCAGCCGCCACCACAAACAGCGCGGCGGACTCCATTTCGCTGGCCTTGACGCCCAGACGTTTCCAGCTTTCCCACTTCTGAAGCAGGTCGTAGGACACCGGCGATTTTTCCGGGCTGTGCTGCCCATAGAAGGAATCCTTGCACTGCACCACACCCACATGCGTTCGATAGCCCAGCGCCTCGCTGGCAGCTTTCAGCGCCGCGGTTATTTCAAAGTCCGGTACCGCCGGATATTCGATGGGCGCATACTCTCTGGAGGTATGCTCGTAGCGAATGGCTCCGGTGGCAACCACCACATCTCCGGGCAGGACGTCCATGGCGATGCCGCCGCAGGTACCCACCCGGATGAAGGTGTCCGCGCCGATATTGTGCAGCTCCTCCATGGCAATGGAAGCGGAAGGGCCGCCGATGCCGGTGGAACACACGGACACCTTTTCCCCCAGAAGGGTACCGGTGTAAATGTTGTACTCCCGATTCATGCCGATGTGTACCGGATTGTCAAAATAATCCGCGATGGACGCGCAGCGCCCCGGGTCGCCGGGGAGAAACACATACCGCCCTACGTCGCCCTGCTTACAGTGAATGTGAAACTGCATACCGATATCCTGCATAACAACCATCCTTTCAGAAAGTTATCTTTATTTTATCACAATTCGGATGGTTTTTCAAGGGAAGCTCTGATGAAATCAGTGAAAGCTGACAGCGAGAGATTCCCAAGGGACGGCTTCGCCGGACTTTGGGAACGTCGGTGGATGACGACGCTCCTGTCGCCTAGAACCGCCGAATCACGCCGCAGGCAATCTTTCTTCCTGCGTTTCCGGCAGGCTGGGTGTGAAAATCATCCGGGTCGCCATGCAGAATTACGGTTCGTCCGATGATCTCCTCCACCCGGAAACGCCCCGTCAGCACCTTCAGGCAGGCTTTCCCAAAATCTCCCAGAAGCGGCGGCAGATCCCCCGCGTGGCTGGGATGCTCCGTTCCGCCGGGATTCCAGTGCCCGCCGCTGTCAGGAAAACCGTCGCCGGCGCAGCTTGCCCCCTCGTGGATGTGAAACGCGAAAAATCCCATTTTTGTTTTTGGCAGCCCCGACACCTCCGCTTCCACAAGCACGCCGTCGCATCGCTGAAAGAACCGTACCATTCCGCGTACATCCGGGTAATCCCTGCCGCCGCGGATCCGCGCAACGGCATTGGGATGTCCTGTTTGCTTCATTTTTTCGCCCCCTGTCAAACTATGCGTCACCGGGCGATTGGGTGTTTGGGACATCCGCGTTTTTCCTGAAAACAACCTACCTGGAGTGGCAGCTTCCCCGCATGGCACAGTTTGCGCAGCCACAGCCACAGGCGGATTTCCCCTGTTTTTTCTGCCGGATCAGGAAACGAACGATGAAGAAAATTCCTGTCAAAAGCACAATACAGATGATAATGGTGCCAAGATTGGCAATCATCCATTGCAGCATCACAAATCACTCCTATTACAATATATTTGGACAAGGAAGCCGGGCAGCCAGTCCGGCTTCCTTTCCATCTCGTGCCTAAGCTACAATAAGAGGAGCAACTGGCTGACCAATCACTCCTTGGGCTTTTATGCCCGCTCGAAAGACTGTTAGCCATCCTCTTATTGCAGCGTTCGATTTGAGCAGGTTGAGCCATAGAGTTCGTGTCACCCAATAGATTGAATGAAAAGAGATTGTAGAGTCACGTTTCCTAAATATGACGTCTATACCACAAAACAACATTGACCGCCGGGCAAAATTGCCCGGCGGTCTTGCTCATTTGTTCAGCTTGCACAGCCGGTTTCGCTCGGCGAGAACAAGGCTCGTTTTGCGGCAAAGCTCTGGGATATCCACGCTGCGGTTTTCCGACACAGCGCGCTGGAGCTCGTCGATGCAGCAGCGAAGCTCGTCCTCCGCGTCCTTTATCGCAGCGGAGCTCACGGGATCGCTGAAGCGGAACTCCTCGGCGAGCTTGTCAAGCTCCGGTTTGACGGACGCATCACAGTTGATGGAGAGATT
>JAXEAK010000034.1:0-10636 GCA_034094395.1 Faecousia sp. | reverse complement strand
TAGGCCGGAGTGCGAACAGCACCCCGGCCTTTTACGGTATTAAGCTCCAGACTCCGCAAACGCGAAGCCTCCCATTGCGCGGGGCTTCTCTAAACAATCCTCGCCCATTCGGTGACCAGCAGGCCGGGAACCGCCCACACCAGCTGGTACAGTAAAATGTTGACAGGGGTCAGCAGCTCCGTGCTGCCCAGATAGGCAAGCACCAGCATGATGATCAGACCCAGCGTACCGCCGATCATGTGAATGATGACCCCCAGCTTGGTGGACTGCCGCAGTGCCCGGGCACCGGTGATGGCGTAGGCGGCGCTGACCAGTTCCTCCCGGGTGGTGAGCGCCAGAACAGGCTCTTCCGGGTCGATGGGGTGCTGCTCCAGACGGCGGCTGGTATCCCGATCCGGGAAGGCGATCCGGCTGGTTTTTACGTTGAATTTGCTTCGCAGGAAGCCCTCTGTCAGCATAAAGTCGCCGCTGAGCTTCAGGGGCGTCAGCTTGCGGTAGCCACACAGGGTCACGAGGCCTGCGGCGGCGGAGCGCATTTTGGCATACGAGATGGCGTAAACCGCGCTGAGGTGACCGTCAATGGCGGCGTAAACCGCCTGATTGACCATGGTGCCCTCGGGCACGTTGATGCCCATGTCCTGAAGAAAGTCCAGTGTACCCAACAGAACCGGTTCGCCGTCCACTTCACCGCCGATGCCGCCGTCGCCGTAGTTGCGGAAGTTTTCCACAGGAAGAATGGAGCCGTTCCGGCTGGCCAGCAGCTGCTCAAACACGGGCACCAGTCCGCCGCCTGCCATACGGATCAGAGAAGCGGTGTAGGAAACCACCTCATCCGGATTCCGGGTGCCGTAGAACTTCACGCCGTTGAGTTTGGTGCTGCCCTGGGGGAACAGATCCTGATCGGTCAGGGGGAATACCGCCTTGCCGCAAAGATCCTTTACGCCTTCCCAGCCGCACAGCACGGTACCCACCATGTGGAGTCTTGCCTCCAGAATCGCCATGGGGCGGGTGGTGGAGACGAAGAAGCTGGCGGGTACTGCCACCAGCAGGGAGGTGGACAGAATCTGCACGGCCATGCTCAGCCCGTGGAGCATCCCGGCAAACACCGAAATGCCGATGCACACCAGCAGCGCCAGTCCGGCGAATACGGACTGCACCACCTCGGGGGAGGGCATCCGGTTGTAAGCGTCCATGAAATCGGACACCTCGCCCTCCTTACGGAGCAGGCCGTCCCTGCCGTCATAGTAATTTTCCACCCGGACAATGCCGTGCAGGCGCACCGCCTTACGCATGGTGTCCATTTGCGCCATTTCGGTATTGTGCCGCTGAAGCCGCGCCCACAGCGCCATGGTCATTTCCAGACTGAAGGCGGCGCAGCAGGGAACCCGCAGCTCCTTCAGGCAGAAGGCACTGTCCACCAGACAGGCGGCAAAGGTCAGCGTCAGCAGCGTATTGATGGTGAAGCGTCCCTTCAGCAGATCGCCAAGGCTGTCCAGCATCAGATTGCTGCCCATCAGGGCAGACACCAGCAGCGCCAGCACCTGACTGAAGATCACCAGCCGCAGCCGGTTTTCCGGCACCAGGTTCAGGGCGAACAGGGCGGTGACACCGGCACAGATCAGCACCACAGCCAGATTGATCAGCAGCGCTGCCTGCAGCCGGCCGATGCCCATTTCGGACAGCTCGTAATACCGCCGCTCGGGGCCGGCTACCAGCTGCTTTTTCAGCTCCTTCAGACGGGAGCGGGGGGTGAAGACGATGGGAGCGGGGATAAACTCCTCCTCCACGTCAAAGGCCGGCTCCGCAACGGCAGGCGGAGTCTGTTCCTGCGGTTCCTGAGGCAGATCCACCACAATGGTCGGCTCCGGGACTTCCCCGGCATCGTCAGACACCGTATCCTCCGCAGCTTCCGGAAGATCGAATTCGCAGGTGTCCTCCTCCGAATGGACGGCTTCCTCCGGCTCCGCCGGCGCTTCCTCTGCCGGCGCTTCCAGTTCCGGGAAATCCGCCTCATTCCCCTCCGGGTCAAACCGCAGTTCCGGCATCTGCTCCGGATGATCCTCCGGATGGGTGGAATCCTCCTCCGGGTGGTCACCGAATTCCTTCAGAATGTCCTCCAGATCAAATTCCTGATTGTTTTCTTCCATATTGGGTATCCTCCTGGTTAAATGCGCTGGCGTACCGCCTCATACAATAGAATAGACGCTGCGGCGGACGCGTTCAGGGAGCTGATATGCCCCTTCATGGGAATGCTCACCATCACATCACAGTTTTTGCGAACCAGCTGGCTCAGCCCCTCGCCCTCGTTGCCGATGACGATGGCGGCAGCGCCGGTCAGATCCGCCTGGTACATGGGGATGGAGCCTTCCGCGGCGGTACCGTAAATCCAGACGCCCTTCTCCTTCAGTTCGGAAATGGCGGCGTTGATGTTGGTGACCCGGGCGACCTTCATATATTCCACCGCACCGGCGGAAGCCTTGGCGACGGTGGCGGTGAGTCCCACGCTGCGGCGCTTGGGAATGATAACGCCATGGGCGCCGGCACATTCCGCGGTGCGCAGGATCGCGCCCAGATTGTGGGGATCTGACAGTTCGTCGCAAATCACGATCAGCGGCGCCTCTCCCCGGGAGGCAGCCTCCTCCAGAATCTCATCAATAGCGACATATTCATGGGCGGCAGCCAGCGCGATGATTCCCTGATGGGCATGGGTGAAGGACATGGCATCCAGCTTCCGCCGGTCTACGGGAACCACTACGGCGCCGGCCTCCTTTGCCTGGGCGGCGAGCCGCTGCAGCGCCCGGTCGGTATCTCCGTCAGCGACGAAGACCTTGTCGATGGTGCGGCCGCTTTTCAGCGCTTCACTGATGGCGTTGCGTCCCTCCAGCTGCCCTTCCACTTCTTCCGCGTCTGCACGCTGGGCAAAACGATCCGCCCGACGGGGTGCGCCGCCGCGTCCGTTGGAACGACGATTTTCGTTCATGTGACAGTATCTCCTGTTCAATCCATAATGATAGATGTTAGCATTATAGCAGGTAATATGCAATTTCTCAACCTTTATTTTTTCGCCAAGTGGGAAAAACAGGGTATTATGTCACCTATTCACAGAAAATTTACCATCCCGCCGAGAATCCTTCATTGCCTACGGGGGAAAAGTGTGATATGATGTGGCAAGACAAGGAGGCGAGGGGATATGGATTCAAACCGCGGCAATAACCCCAATAACGGAAAAAAGCCCGAGGGAGAGCGCCCCAAGGGAAGTTATTTTACCCCGCTGATGATTGCGCTGATTCTGGTGCTGCTGTTCAGCTGGATTATGAACACAGCGAAAAACAGTCAGTATACGGAAACCACTCTGTCCGATTTTCTGGAAGCGAAGGACGCAGGACAGCTGGCGGAGGTGGAGCTGCGCTATGACCGGATCGTGTATATGACCAAGGAGGAAAAGGAGAAGGATCCCTCCCGGCAGAAGGCCTGCTTCACCGGCCTGCCCAGCGGCGGAGACATGATGGCGCTGGCGGAAGAGCTGAACGCCGCAGGCGTGGAGGTCAGCAACCAGATTGTGGAAGACAATTCCGTGATTATGATGGTGCTGTCCTATGCCATCATGATCGGCGGTATGTTCCTGCTGTTGAATCTGCTGACCAGGCGCATGGGCGGCGACGGCATGATGGGCGGCTTCGGCAAGTCCAAAGCCAAGGTCTATATGGAGAAGCAGACCGGTGTTACCTTTAAGGATGTGGCGGGTCAGGACGAGGCCAAGGAGTCCCTGCAGGAGATCATCGATTTTCTCCACAATCCTCAGAAGTACACCGCCATCGGCGCGAAGCTGCCCAAGGGCGCGCTGCTGGTAGGTTCTCCCGGCACCGGCAAGACATTGCTTGCCAAGGCGGTGGCCGGTGAGGCCAATGTGCCCTTCTTCTCCATTTCCGGCTCTGATTTTGTGGAAATGTTCGTAGGCATGGGCGCGAGCCGTGTCCGCGACCTGTTCCAGCAGGCGGCGAAGGTGGCTCCCTGTATTATCTTCATCGATGAGATCGACGCCGTTGGCCGTTCCCGGGACAGCCGCTACGGCTCCAATTCCGAGCAGGAGCAGACCCTGAACCAGCTGCTCAGCGAGATCGACGGCTTTGAGCCTTCCAAGGGCATCGTATGTCTGGCGGCCACCAACCGCCCGGAGATTCTGGACAAGGCTCTGCTGCGCCCCGGTCGGTTCGACCGCCGGATCATTGTGGATCGCCCCAACCTTCAGGGTCGTCTGGATACCCTGAAGGTGCATACCCGCAAGATTAGGCTTGCCGAGGATGTGGATCTGCGGAAGATTGCTCAGGCCACCGCCGGCGCGGTGGGCGCGGATCTGGCCAATCTGGTGAACGAGGCTGCCCTGCGTGCAGTACGTCAGGGGCGGCAGGCGGTGAATCAGGAGGATCTGCTGGTTTCCTTTGAAACGGTGATTGCCGGCACGGAGAAGAAGAATACCGTGCTGACGGACATGGAAAAGCGGCTGGTTGCCTACCACGAGGTGGGTCACGCCCTGATTGCGGCGCTGGAGAAGCACGCCCAGCCCGTGTCCAAAATCACCATTGTTCCCCACACCTCCGGCGCGCTGGGCTATACCATGCAGATGCCAGAGGAGGAGAAGTTTTTGTCCACTGCGGAAGAACTGCGCACGGAGCTGCGCACGCTGGTCGGCGGACGGGCGGCGGAACAGGTGGTGTTCGGTGTGCAGACCACCGGCGCCGCCAACGATATCCAGCGGGCGACCGCGCTGGCGCGGAATATGGTCACCCAGTATGGCATGAGCGAGAAGTTCGGCCTGATGTCCACAGCCTCCGTGCAGAATCAGTATCTGGACGGGCAGGCCGTCATGGACTGCTCTCAGGAGACTGCGGCGGAGGTCGATCGGGAAGTGATGCATCTGCTGGATGCCGCCTACACCGATGCCAAGCGGATTCTGACGGAAAACCGCGGACTGCTGGACGAAATCAGCGAGTTCCTGCTGGTGAAGGAGACCATCACCGGCGACGAGCTGATGGCCTACGTCAACGCGGACAAGAACGCCCTGCCTGCTGCCGAAAAGACGGAAGAGTAAGCCTGCGAAACGGGAACGGCACGGTCGTTCCCGTTTTTTTGCGGGAATTCCCGTTGCAAATCCGCGCAGGATGGGTTATAATGACAATACTGTATGTTTCTGCCCCATTATCCTCCCGGGTAATGGCAGGCAAAAGGAGGAATCTGTATGAAAAAGAAATTACTGTGCGTCCTGATGGTGCTGTGCGCCCTGTTGACGCTTGCGATGGTGCTGTCCTTCGCCGCCTGCGGCTCCAAAGCGACGCCCACGGAGCAGACCACTCAGGCAGCCACTGTGGCGGCGCCTGCCGAGACGGAAGAGCCTTTGAATCTGACCGACTGGAGCCTCAGCGCCAGCACCTGGAGCAGCCCCAACGGCGCAACCATTCATCTGACCGCTGCGCCAACCCGCCATACCGAGGGCGACAGCGCTGTTTTTACCGTCCGTCTGGAGGGGGAAGAGGTTACAAGCGCTCCCTGCACCTGGGAAAATGATACATACACGGCCTCCGTGGATCTGAACGCCGCCGACGGCTACTGCTACTATGTGGTTCTTACCGGCGCGGACGGAACCACCGCAGAAGTCGCCGTCAACACGCCTGCCCAGCCGGTGGAGGAAAACTACATCAATCTGGCGGCGGCGCTGGAATCCTATTGCAGCCTGACGCTGGAGCAGGCGGATCTGACCGGGGACAAGCTGACCATCTCCGGCGGCACGGCGGTGGTGCAGGCGCCCCGGATCACGGATGACGGCGAGAATATCGCCTGCGCGAAAGCGACCTTGGTGCTGACGCTGGACGGCCAGGAGGTTGGCAGCACAGAACTGACCATGGCGCCCGGCGATGCCAGCAGAAGCTATGAGGCGTCCCTTGCGGACGTCAGCTTCCCCCTGCCCGGGACGATTGGGGAACAGCAGCAGCTGTCGCTGCGGCTGGATGCGGAACTGACCAATGGACAGAAGCTGACGGCACAGGGCGGCAGCTGGTATTATCAGGACGGCGCCATGACCAACGCGGTCGGCTGATATTTCCCAAAGAATTCTCTCCACCCCCTCCGGGGTGGAGATTTTCTGACTCTGAAAAGGGCGCTTTTTTATGGTAAATGTATCTTTTTACAGAGGGATTTCTTCCCGGATAAAAGGGAACCACCCGGGTAAGAGCAATTTTCACAAATTTCAGCGGACATCCTTATTTTTTATGTGAATACTATAGAAAAGTTGAAATTTGGGCATTTTTGAGATTGATTTTATGACCCATTTCGCATACAATAGAAGCCGAGCGGAAGAAAGGAAATACTTACGCAAAGCGCTTCCCGAGGTGATGGCAATGCTGAATATTGTGCTGGTGGAACCGGAGATTCCCCAGAACTGCGGCAATATTGCCCGCACCTGCGCTGCCACCGGCAGCCGGCTGCATCTGGTTCGTCCTCTGGGCTTCGATATCTCCGAAAAGGCGGTGCGCCGGGCGGGACTGGATTACTGGCACATGGTGGAGGTTCTGGAGTACGAGAATCTGGAGGACTTCTTCGAGAAGAATCAGGTTCGGCAGATGTGGTGCCTGTCCACCAAAGCGCCCCGGAGCTACACCGAGGCGACCTTTGAAGACGGCTGTTATCTGCTGTTCGGCAAGGAAACCAAAGGACTCCCGGAAGATTTTCTGGCTGCGCACTATGACGAATGCGTCCGCATTCCCATGCGCCCGGATGCCCGAAGCCTGAATCTGAGCAACGCGGTGGCGATCACAGTCTATGAGGCGCTGCGGCAGCTTTCCTTCCCCGGTTTGCTGGATTACGGTAAAATGCGGGGTTGACACCCCGACAGGAATATGGAGGAAGTACCATGAACTACAATAAGAAATCCATTGAGGACATCGACGTAGCCGGTAAGCGTGTGCTGTGCCGCTGTGATTTCAACGTTCCCACCAAGAACGGCGTCATCACCTCCGACAAGCGGATCGTTGCCGCGCTGCCCACCATCGAATATCTGGTTGCCCACAAGGCCAAGGTTATCCTGTGCTCCCACATGGGCAAGCCCAAGGGTGAGTGGAAGCCCGAGCTGAGCCTGAAGATCGTGGCCGATCGCCTGAGCGAGCTGCTGGGTCAGAAGGTCATCATGGCCGCTGACGTGGTGGGCGAGGATGCCAAGGCAAAGGCTGCCGCGCTGCAGGACGGTCAGGTCATGCTGCTGGAGAACACCCGCTACATGAAGGGCGAGACCAAGAATGATCCCGAGCTGAGCCGCGAACTGGCTTCCATGGCGGATATCTTCGTGAACGATGCCTTCGGCACTGCCCATCGCGCCCATTCTTCCACCGCCGGTGTAGCCGACTACCTGCCCGCCGTCTGCGGCTATCTGGTGCAGAAGGAAGTCTCCATCATGGGCAAGGCTCTGGCGGATCCCGAGCGTCCTTTCGTTGCCATTCTGGGCGGCGCCAAGGTCTCCGACAAGCTGAACGTCATCAACAACCTGCTGGAGAAGGTGGACACCCTGATTATCGGCGGCGGCATGGCCTACACCTTCCTGGCCGCCAAGGGTTACAGCGTGGGCACCAGCCTGCTGGACAATGAGAAGATCGACTACTGCAAGGAAATGATGGCCAAGGCCGAGGCCAAGGGCGTCAAGCTGCTGCTGCCTATCGATACCGTGGTTGCCGCTTCCTTCCCCGACCCCATCGACGGCGACATCGCTGTGGAGACCGTGCCCTCCGATGCCATCCCCGCCGACAAGATGGGTCTGGACATCGGCGAGAAGACCCGGGAGCTGTTTGCTGAGGCTGCCAAGAACGCCAAGACCGTGGTCTGGAACGGCCCCATGGGCGTGTTCGAGAACCCCACGCTGGCAAAGGGCACCATCGCCGTGGCACAGGCTCTGGCGGACAGCAGCGCGACCACCATCGTCGGCGGCGGCGACTCCGCGGCTGCCTGCGAGCAGCTGGGCTTTGCGGACAAGATCACCCATATTTCCACCGGCGGCGGCGCTTCTCTGGAGTTCCTGGAGGGTCTGGAGCTGCCCGGCATCGCCTGCCTGCAGGACAAGTAATTTATAAAAGCAAAGGCATTCGCCCCGGAACTTTCGTGGGATATGTACGTACCGCGGGGAGGAGGCTTCCTCCGCCCCGCCTTTCCCGGCATCGCGTTTGCGGCAGGAGAGCAGCTCCTGCCGGACTGCGGGCAGCCTGCCCGCAGATTACATGGTAAACACACATCTGTGGAAGATAACCGGATGTTAGAATAAGGAGAAAAAGGAAATGAACAGAAAGTATCGTAAGACTGTGATCGCTGGCAACTGGAAGATGAACAAAACCCCTTCCGAGACCAAGGAATTTATGACCCAGCTGAAGGCCATCATGCCCAAGGGCCGCTGGTGTGACGTTGCCCTGTGCGTTCCCGCCGTGTGCATCCCCGCCGCCGTCCGCGCCATGCGGGAGACCCGGGTAGGCATCGGCGCCGAGAACTGCAACGCCAACCCCTCCGGCGCTTACACCGGTGAGATTGCCACCAATATGCTCACCGACGCCGGCTGCAAGTACGTCATCATCGGTCACTCCGAGCGCCGCGCCATGGGCGAGACCGACGCCGATGTCAATGCCAAGGTTCTGGCCGCTCTGGAAGCCGGCCTGATCCCCATTATGTGCTGCGGCGAAAGCCTGGAGCAGCGCAAGTCCGGCATCACTGCCGAGCACATCACCATGCAGATCAAGCTGGGTCTGGCGGGCGTGCCCGAGGATAAGATCCGCAAGGTCATCATCGCCTACGAGCCCATCTGGGCCATCGGCACCGGCCTGACCGCTACCCCCGATCAGGCGGAGGAGGTCTGCGAGATGATCCGCAGCGTGGTGCGCAAGCTGTATTCCTCCAAGAATGCCCGTGCCATTTCCATCCTGTACGGCGGCTCCATGAACGACAAGAACGCCTACGAGCTGCTGGCTCAGCCCGACATTGACGGCGGACTGATCGGCGGCGCTTCCCTGGTGCCCGAGAAGTTCGTCAAGATTATCGAGGCTGCCAACCAGCCCACCGTTTAAGATTCCACATAATCAGATGGGCTGCAGGTTTCTGCAGCCCATTTGATTATGAAATGCAAAATGATGAAGGCAGAATGCTGGATTCATTTTTGTGTTTTGCGTTTTTTCGAGGTATATTATGAAAACACTGTTATTATCCGCGGCGGATGCGGAAACCCCCGAAGTTGCCGCTGAACTGATCCGCCGGGGGGAGTTGGTGGCGATTCCTACCGAGACGGTTTACGGTCTGGGCGCCAATGGATTGGACGAAGCCGCCGTGGCGAAAATCTTTGAAGCCAAGGGACGGCCTCAGGACAATCCTCTGATCCTGCATATCTGGGATGCCTCCCAGCTGGCGCAGTTCTGCCATGACATTCCCAAGGCGGCTTATGATCTGGCGAAGGCCTTCTGGCCGGGGCCGCTGACCATGGTGCTGCCCGCCCGGGACAATGTGCCGCGGCGTACCACCGGGGGCTTAAATACGGTGGCAATGCGCTGCCCGGACAACGCCGTGACCCGGGAGATCATCCGCCTGTCCGGCGTGCCGATTGCCGCGCCCTCCGCCAATCTTTCCGGTAAGCCCTCCACCACCACCGCCCAGCACGTGCTCCACGACCACGACGGGAAAATCGCAGCCATCGTGGACGGAGGCCCCTGCCGGGTGGGCGTGGAATCCACCATTGTGGACTTGACAGAGGATCGCCCCCGGCTGCTGCGTCCCGGCGGAATCTCCCCGGAACAGCTGACCGCTGTGCTGGGAGATCTGGTGATTGACAAGGCGGTCACCGCCCAGATTGACAAGGATGCCGTGGTGAAAGCGCCGGGCATGAAATATCGCCACTATGCCCCTGCCGAGCCGGTGGTGATTGTGTCCGGCTCCCGGGAAAAGGCTGCCGCCTACATTCACCGGCATTTTACCCCCGGTGACCGGGTGCTGTGCTTTGAGGAGGAGCTGCCTCTTTATGCCGACTGCGCCCCGCTGTCTTACGGGCAGGAGGCGGACGTGAATACTTTGTCGGCGGGGCTGTTCGCAGCTCTGCGGGAGTTGGATGACCCGGCCATTCATCAGGTCTACGCCCGGTGCCCGGTGGGCGGGGGTGTTGCCTACGCCGTGCAGAACCGCCTGAAAAAAGCCGCCGCTTTTCACATTGTGGATGCGGAGGTAGAGCCGTGATTCTGGGCATTACCGGTGGGACAGGCTGTGGAAAGACGACGCTCTTAAACTGTATCGCCCAGCAGGGCGGGCTGATTCTGGACTGCGACGCCATTTATCATGAACTGCTGCGCACGGATCCGGCGCTGCTGGGAGCCATTGAAGCCCGATTCCCCGGCACGGTGGAAGACGGGGTTTTGCAGCGGAAAAAGTTGGGGAATTTGGTGTTTTCCGACGATAAAGCCCTTTCTGATCTGAATGCCGTTACCCACGGTGCGGTAAGGGCAGAGGTGCTGCGGCGTCTGGAAGAAAAGCCTGCCCTCGCCGCCATTGACGCCATTGCTCTGTTTGAGGGAGGGCTGGCGCAGCTGTGCGATGTGACCGTTGCCGTCACCGCTCCGGAGGAAAGCCGGAT
>JAXEAK010000033.1:0-13756 GCA_034094395.1 Faecousia sp. | reverse complement strand
GTTCCAGGCTAATCACATCGCCCTGAAGGTTGGTGATGTAGTAGTAGACCGTGCCATTATAGGTCATAGTCAGAGGCACACCGTTTGTATCATAGCTAAAGTCTAGGGTGTCATTGCCCACGGTCATCCGCATCAGCTTGTCCCCAGCATAGATGTAGCTGTAGGTTTTGTCTTCGCTGACCCGCTTGGTACGGATGCCGCTGGTGTTGTACTCCATCTCCCAGTCCAGAATATCCAACTTGATGGTAGCAACACGTGTGCTGCCCATGTCACCGTTGGCATCGGTAATGAAGCAGCGATACTCCGCCCCATTGCTTGCTGCCGTCATCTCCACCCGCAGGGTGTTGGTGGTGGCGTCGTTTAAAGTTACAGGTTTGGCTGACCCCGCTGCCATTGGTTCCCTGAGAAGAACTCAGGTTGCCTTTGGAATAAGTATACAATAGATCTGCGGTGTTAGCAATACCTGATAACTCCTCTGGATTTTTGGGAAAAGCCCTGGAATCCATAGATTCCAGGGCTCGTGTGGTGAATATGCATAATGTAGGCTGTTCGGCTATAATCTTTTCATCATTGGTTCGCTTGGTTCAGATGTCGCTGGCATTGGTGATGAAACAATTCTTTAAGAAGCTTTGCTGTAACGGAGGTACCAAGATATTATCTGGCCATAACACCAATGGGCATGAAATTCCTTTACGATGGACACAGCCGGGGCAGGGGCGGTGGCAAGGGCAATGCCGCCGAAGACAAACGCCAGGAAAACCGGCACATGGGCAAAGGAAAAGACGATGCCAAATGCCAGAGACACCACCGCGAAGGTTCCCAGAGACTGGGTGAGGGTCGTAAGAATTAAGGCCTTCCCGGAGTGCTTCAGCTTGCTCCAGATCAGCTCCGAGCCAAGCATCACGCCGAAGGCGCACTGCATCCACATGATCACGGCCTTATACCAGCCTGCTGCCAGAACCTTCTGGGGCAGCAGCCCGACGGCGTGGGGTCCGAATACCATTCCCACAATCAGCCAGCCCAGTATGGAGGGCAGCTTGATTTTTGTAATCAGTTTGCCTGCCGCGAAGGCCAGGGCAAGCACGGCAATCCAACGCAATATGGAAAGTATCATAGTTCTTTTTCTCCTTTCGCGATTCCATACAGCATACACGTCAGCAGCTTTGGGACGATCCGTTCATGCAGCGCCACTTTTTCCTGCAGCGCCATATTCTGAAAGGCGGGGCTGCTGAGATAACCGTTCAGCATGAGCTGCATCAGGTGGAAGCAGGAGACGGCATCCTCTCTGGAGATTCCGTCGCGAAGCTTCAGGGCATCCAGTGTGGCCTGGTACAGCCGTTCATTCAGACTGTTAAACTCCGCAAGCGCCTGTTGGATTTCATCGGACAGGTGCGCCGGGGGATTGAGCAGCGCCTCAAAAAAGATATGCGCCTCCCGGGGAAACTGATTAAAAAAGTCCATTCTGGCAGTCATATAACGTTCCAGATCTCTGGTACCGTCGTGTTCCAGAACGTATCCCATCAACGCTTCCCTGCTTCGGTTCAGACAGGCCAGGTACAGCGCATCCTTTCCCGAAAAATTATGGTAGAGCAGGCCTTTGTTGATTCCGGTTCTGCACATATTGTTCACGGTTCCGCCGGCATAGCCGTTTCTGCCGAATTCGTCCATGGCGGCTTCCATGATTTTGGATACGGTTATTTCTGTCTTTTCACTTTTCTTCAAATTACATTCCCCCTGACGGATGAACCAGTGGATCAACGAGATTATAGCGATTTTTGACCGACAGGTCAATTATAATTCTGTGAATTTTTTGTGATGGGAAACGTCACGAAGCCTGAAGCGTGGCACATTTTGAAGAAACACGTAATTTTGTGTAAAACTGTGAGGAATATCACAAAAAATGTAGAAAAACAAGGATATTTCAAACAAAATTATTCTGATTTTAACTTGATCCGGCATGGAAATTATGCTACTGTTAGCGAAAGAGAGCGGTCAACAGGAAAATGTCCTGAATATTATGAAATACCTTGAAATTCGACAAAATAACGGGAGTTTTCACTTTGCAGATTCGGAAAAAGACAACGCACACAAAATGACCTGACGGAAGAACGGAGGGACGGAAATGGACGGGATAGTGGGCAGTTCCGACACTTATCCAAGTCCTGCGCAGCTGAGTGGGGAACTGGAGCGGGTCAGAGCCGGGAAGCGCCGCCGCAGCGTATTGCGCGGGCTGCTTCGTACACTGGTGCTCTGCGCGGCAGCGGCGGCACTGGCGGCAACGCTCTGGATGCCGGTGCTGCGGGTTTATGGCGCCTCCATGACGCCAACCCTGCGTGAGGGGGAGGTGGTAATCTGCCTCAGAAGCAAGGACTTGCAGCCGGGAGATCTGGCGGCCTTCCGTCTGGGCGGCAAGCTGCTGCTCAAGCGCTGCATTGCAGGACCGGGACAGTGGGTGGATATGGAAGAAGACGGGACGGTATTGGTTGACGGCGTGGCACTGGAGGAACCCTATCTGTCGGAGAAGGCGCTGGGGGCGTGCGATCTGACGCTGCCCTTTCAGGTGCCGGAGAACCGGTGGTTCTGCATGGGAGATCACAGAGCCACCTCCCTGGATTCCAGACATTCCGCCGTTGGCTGTGTATCCCGGGAGCAGCTGGTGGGGAAAGTCCTGTTTCGCGTCTGGCCGCTGTCACGATTGGGAAAACTGACGTAAGAAAGGTGGCGCCGTTTCAATGAATCGATATGAGAAAAGCGGAGGCAGGAGGAAAATCCGCTGGGCAATGGGGCTTGCCGGGATACTGTGTACGGTTTGCGCCCTGATTCTGCCGGTGATGACACTGGAGCAGGGCGGCTGTCCGCTGCCGGAGCACATTCATACGGATGCCTGCTATACGCAGGTGACCTCCGTGGAGAGAAAGGTGCCGGTGTGCGGTGTGGAGTACGCCATACATACCCATGACGCAAACTGCTATCTTCCGGACGGCAGTCTGTGGTGCCGGCTGCCGGAACTGGAAGCCCATACCCATGATGCAGGCTGCTACGCACAGCCGTCCCACACCCATTCGGAGGCGTGCTACACGGTGCAGCGCGGGGAATTGACCTGTACCCAGCACGTCCATTCCGATGCCTGCTATGCGGAAAGCAGGGAGCTTATCTGCAATCTGCCGGAGTCAGAAGAACACACCCATGGCGACGGATGTTATGAAACACGCAGAACCCTTGTCTGCGGCGTGGAGAGCGACCACCGGCATACGGACGACTGCTATGCGCAGGCCAGCATTCTGTCCTGCGGCTTCCCGGAGGAGTCTTCCGCACCGACCCTGATCTGCGGCAAGGAAGAAATCTGCCCCCATACCCACCAGCCTTATGTTTCTGCGGAAAATCCGGGCTGCTATGACGGGGAAGGGAACCTGGTGTGCGGGAAGCGGGAGCTTTTGCGGCATCAGCACACCGATGCCTGCTTCCAAACTGTGGAGGAGCCGGTAGATACCGAGTGCCTCACCTGTACGGATCCGGATCATGTCCACACCCGGCGGTGCTATGGCACCTGGGTACTCAGCTGCACAATGGAGGAGCATATCCACGACGAAAGCTGCCAGACCGGGACGGCGTCAGAACCGGAAACAGAGCCGGAAACGGAGCCTGTGCTGACCGGGGATGACGCGCTGGTCAGCGCGCTGGAGGTGGAAGCCCAGCGGCAGGAGCTGTCCGGCGCTCCCTGGCTGGTTCGCAGCGGGGAAGCGGCCGCCTACCGCGTCACGGTCAAAACGGAATCCGCCACGGATGCGGTGTTCACCCGGGGACGGGTGAAGCTGGAACTGGTGCTTCCCCTGACGGCACAGCAGGGCGCTTTCGATTTGAGCGCCATGTCCTGGCTGGACACTTCCGACGGATACGCGCCGGCGGTAAAGGAGGAAAGCCGCCTAACGGCGGATGGGGAGCGGATCTGTCAGGTGCTGACGGGCTATCGGCTGCTTGCCTCGGAAGACGGCGCAATTCCCGGGGAATTTACGGAAACCGTGGCGGTGAATGTGCTGGATGCCACTCCGGGAACCAAAGTGGGGCTTCAGGTTAGCGCCGCCATGGAGTATAACACCTGGGAGGGCGTCTGCCCGGCGCATCAGGTGCCGGAGCGGCTGACCGTGGAGTCGGACAGCTTTACCACGGCCTGTTCGGTGGAGGAAGCGCAGACGCACTACCGGGAGCGACTGGCGGAAGTGGAGACGATAGAATCCGCCGGGGATTCCGCAGCGGCGGAAGCCATGCTGAACCAGCTGGAGGAAGACTGGCTGTCGGGCTACTTGATGGAGGATGCCTGCCGGGAGCTGTATGAGCGGGTATATACCCTGCTCTATGGCAGCGCGGAGTCCGCGGCGGAGGCGGTGCGGGGAAGCAACTGGATGCTTCTGCGGGACAGCGGCTGGTTTGAGGCCTACAGCGGCGAAACAGGAGGCTCTTCGGCGGCGCAGTCCGCCCGCGCTTTCCGGGCGGTGCGGTCGTCCCAGCCCGAACCGGCGGCGCGGTCGGCGGCGCCTTCGGATACCCAGGTGGACAGCCGGGGCGGCACCAACGCCAACGAAAGCGACGGCGTTTCCGTCAGCAAGACCATTGCCGGGACGGAGCTGGAAAACGTCTTTGACATTACGCTGCAGGTTCAGACGACCCAGCACATTACGGAAATTACCACCCAGCCGGACATGGCCGTGGTGATTGTCATGGACATTTCCAATACCATGAAGGAGGATTTCGGCGGTGTCTCCCGGTATGCCGCGGCGATGGCGGCTGCGGAGCGGTTTCTGGATCAGTTTGCCAGAAACAATTCTCAGGGGATCAGTCAGGTGGGCTTCGTGGCCTTCAATACCGATGCCCACCGGATCTTCGGCCTGCAAAGCTGCGACAGCGCCGCCAAGGCCAATGCGCTGAAGAACACCATGCGCACGCAGACCGGAAGCATCATCAACGCCTCCGGCTACGCAGACTCTCATTCCCGGTTTACCAATGTGGAGGCAGGCCTCGCCATGGCGGCGGATATGCTGTCCGCTTCCGCCAACCGGTATCAATACGTAGTGTTCCTCAGCGACGGATTTCCCACCACGTACATCAGCAGCGGGTACTCCGGGCATGACCCCTACGGTTCCACCGGCGGGTTTTACGACCATGTCCTGAACAAGCCCTGTACCTACGGCACCAGCTACAGTGACCGGTCGGCCATCCGGGCGCGGGAGAAGGCGGCAGCCATGAAGCGGCAGGGTATCACGATTTTCTCCGTGGGCGTGGACATTGGCGGTCAGACGATCCAGCAGTACATCACCCAGAGTGAACGGGCGTCGGGGTATTCCGTGGTGGATCGTACCGGCACCAGTTATGAGATCGGAGATGCCGGAAGCGCGCAGGCCTACAAAAACTGGCTGAAAAACCGCATCGGTTCCGGATACTACTACGACAGTACGGACGCTTCCGGCTTAACCAATGCGTTCCAGACCATTTTTCAGGCCATCCGCCAGGAGGTGGAAGAAGCCTCACGGGCGGACTGGGTGGCGTCGGATCCCATCCCGGGGCAGATCGAGTTTCTCGGATTTTACAACCAAAGCGAAGAACTGACCATCGACGCGCTGCAGGGCGATGCCCGGACGGACGGAGAAAATACAGCGGCCTTTTCCGGCGACGATAAGGCGATCCGCTGGGATCTGAAGGCATCCGGCTATCAGGAGATCCCCGACGGGACGCTCACGCGTTACATCTACCGGCTGCGCTACCGTGTCCGGCTGGAAAATGAAGGGCAGGCCTTTGGCGAGGGGACGATCTACCAAACCAACGGCGCAACGACGCTGCGCTACAGAATTTTGCAGCGGGTGGACGAAAGCAGCACCCTCTCGGAGCCGAAGACGCTGGCGTTCCCAATTCCGGCTGTCCATGGGTATCTTGCGGAGCTGACGTTTCAAAAGACGGACACCCGGGAGCAGCCGTTGGCCGGGGCGGAGTTTACCCTGCGCCACGATACCGGAAACTGCAAAATCTGCCGGGGAGACGGCACCTCCGTTGCCGTCGCGGATCAGACCGGCGTGTCCGATGCGGACGGAACGGTTTCTTTCCGCCGGGTTCCCTCCGGACATCAGTATCTTTTGACGGAGACGCAGGCGCCGCCGGGCTATGTGGCGACGCAGACGGTCTGGCAGGTCGTGGTGGCCTACGACGGACTGACCGTTACGGGCAGGGATGTCAATGAGGATCCGGTTGTCTGGGACGGGACGATCCAAAATGCGCTTTACTATGTGCTACCGGAGACCGGCGGAACGGGTACGGCAGTCCTGGCAGCGGGCGGACTGGCGCTCATGACCGGCGCGGCGGTGCTGCTGACCCTCCGTGCCCGGCGCAGGAAGGAGGCGGGACGGGAATAATACGGTAAATTCACAAAAACTTGGTTTGGAAAGGAACAACGCTTATGAAATACCTTAGGAAACTTGCCGGCCTTATGCTGGCACTGACCATGACATTCTCCCTTGCCGCTGCGGCCTTCGCGGCGGAGGAAGGCACGCTCTCCGGCGGCTCCATCACCATCCGGGACGCGGTGCCCGGACAGATCTACCGGATTTATCAGATTTTGTATCTGGAAAGCTACAATAAGGACTCCGGCGCCTACGCCTACAAGGCCAACAGCGCCTGGGCGGAATGGCTGAAGACCCAGACCGGCTATCTGCACTTTGACGACCAGGGCTATGTGTCCTGGGTGGAGGGCGCGGATCCTGCCGCATTCGCAAAGCTGGCACAGGCGGAGGCCGCTGCCAGGACTGCCGACGCTTCCGCCACCGCCCCGGCGGCCGCCGAGGGCAAGACCTATTCCACGGTGAAATTTGAAAACCTGAAGCTGGGCTACTATCTGGTGGATACCACACTGGGTACGCTGTGCGCGTTGGACACCACCAATCCGGATGTGGTGATGAAGGAAAAGAATGAGGTTCCCGTGAACGTCAAAACGGTGCAGGAGGACTCCACGGGCAGCTATGGCTCGGAAAACGACGCCGATATCGGCCAGACCGTGTCCTTCCAGAGCGCCATCACTGCGCAGACCGGCGCGGAGAACTATGTGTTCCATGACGCCATGTCCGCAGGCCTGACCTACACCGGGATCACCGGCATCACGTTAAACGGTGGAAACGTGGACGCGTCGTCCTATACGATTACTGCCCCTGCCGCAGACGGGGATACCTTCGACGTTTCGTTTACGCAGGCCTTCTGCGACACCCTGAAGGCCAATGATCAGATTCTCATTCGCTACACGGCGGTACTGAACGAGAAAGCCGTGATCGCCGGAGAAGGAAACCCCAATGCCAGCCATGTCAGCTACGGTGACAGCACCAACACCAGCGTTACGCCGGACAGCCAGACAAAGACCTATACCTGGAAGGTGAACGTGCTGAAGTATACCATGGAGGGCAACGAGGAAAAGCCGCTGGCCGGCGCCGTATTCTCCCTGAGTCGGAAGGCGGATGGCACGGACGTGATCGCGCTGGTATCTTTGCCCAGCAATGTCTACCGGGTGGCAGGCAGCGGCGAAACCGGAACCGTTACCCGGATTACCACGGATGATACCGGAGCCTTTACCATTCAGGGGCTGGATGCCGATACCTACTACCTGACGGAGGTCAAGCAGCCGGATGGCTATAACAGGCTGCCCGCTCCCATCACCGTCGTGATCGGTCAAAACGGTGTTGTGAACGCCACGGCGGACGCGCCCCAGGGCGTGGATGCGGTGAAGGTGGAGAACAAGGCGGGTACTCTGCTGCCCTCGACCGGCGGCGCCGGCACGGCTATCTTCTACATTCTCGGCTCTCTGCTGACCGTGGGCGCCGGCGTGCTGCTGGTGGCGAGAAAACGGACATCCGGCAGATAACCTGTCTCTTTCGGCGGACGGAAGGCAAGGAGAGAACCCTATGCGAAAGCGGCTTCCCACAATCTTACTGATTTTTCTGTTTCTTCTGGGGCTGTCCATACTGCTGTACCCGACCGTCAGCAATTACTGGAATGACCTGCACCAGAGCAGAGCCATCGCCAGCTATGCCCGTCAGGTGTCCCAGCTGGAAGGGGATACCTATGAGCGCCTCTGGGCGGATGCCCGGGCGTACAATCGTTCTCTGCTGGAGCGGGACAATGACCGCGTCCTCAGTGAAGGTCAGAAGGCGGAATATGCGCAGATGCTGAATGTCTCCGGACTGGGCATTATGGGCTATGTGGACATTCCTTCCATCGGCTGCAAGCTGCCGATTTACCACGGTACGGAGGAAACGGTGCTGCAGGTTGCCGTGGGACATCTGGAATGGAGCAGCCTACCGGTGGGCGGGCAGAGTACCCACTGCGTGCTGTCCGGTCACCGGGGACTGCCCAGCGCCAGACTGTTTACCGATCTGGATAAGCTGTCCGTGGGGGATACCTTCCTGCTGCGGGTGCTGGATGAGACGCTGACCTATGTGGTGGATCGCATTTCCGTGGTGGAGCCGCAGCAGACGGAAGCACTGCGAATCGTCCCCGGGGAGGACTACTGTACCTTAGTCACCTGCACGCCCTACGGCATCAATACCCACCGGCTGCTGGTGCGGGGACGGCGCACGGAAACCGCGCCGGAAGCGCGAACCGTCCGGGTCACGGCGGACGCTGTGATCCTTGAGCCGGAGCTTGTTGCGCCCTTTGTGGCGGGGCTCATACTGCTGCCGGCGCTGATTTGGCTGCTGCTGCCCAGACGCAGGGGAAAATAGGGAACCTCTGAAGCAATCGTCTGCCCCGGCGCTTGCCGATTGAATCAGAGGCTCCATAGGAGAAGATGTTATGCGAAGATGGATCCTGATTTTGACCGCGGTGCTTGCGCTTAGCTGCCTGAGCGGCACCGCTTCCGCCCACACGGTACCGGAGGAAGGGCGCAGAGGCAGCATTACCGTCACCATGCGCTATGGGGATAGACCCGTTTCCGGCGGCGCGCTGACATTGTACCGGGTGGGAGCCGTTCAGGAAAACGACGGGAACTATCGCTTTGTCCCCACAGGCAGCTTCACCGGATGGGGCGCGGATTTCGGCTCTCTGGATTCCGCGCAGCACCTTGCACAAACGGCGGAAAGCCTTGCGTCTTACGCCGCCGGGCAGGGTCTGACCGGCACAACCAGAACCGTCGGAAAGAATGGAGCGGTGACGTTTTCCAACCTGAAGCAGGGGCTGTATCTGCTGGTACCCAGCCGGGCGGCCAAGGGCTTCCGAAAGGGAAGTCCCTTTCTGGTCAGTGTGCCGTACTACCAGGACGGAGTGTATGTTTATCAGGTGGATGCATCGGTGAAGACAGAGCTGGAACGAGAGCCGACACCAACCTTACCGCCTGCCGATTCCGACGGCAAGCTGCCCCAGACGGGGCAGCTGTACTGGCCGGCGGCGGTGCTGGCAGCGCTGGGGCTGATTGTGGTGATTGCGGGGATTTGCCGGAGACGGAAATAAAAAATGGCCTGCCGCCCGATTTGGACGGCAGGCTATTTGCCTTTCAGTTTTTGCCGGACTGACGGCGCTGATAGAGTTTGGCGAGACCACCCTCGCTGGTCTCCCGGAAACGGTGATCCAGATGGATGCCGGTTTCCTTCATGGCGCGGCACACCATGTCGTAGCTGATGTTCCGGGAGCCGGTGAGGAAGTAGCTTAAGTTGCAGGCATTCATGGCGCGGACAGCGGCGACGGCGTTGCGCTCGATGCAGGGGATCTGCACCAGACCGCAGATGGGGTCGCAGGTTAAGCCAAGATGGTGCTCCATGGCCACTTCCGCCGCATATTCCACCTGATCCAGATTCTGCCCGTAAAGCTCTGCCAGCGCGGCGGCAGCCATGGAGCAGGCGGTGCCGATTTCCGCCTGACAGCCGCATTCCGCGCCGGAAATGGAGGCGTTGGTCTTGGTCAGGTTGCCGATGATGCCGGCGGTAGCCAGTGCCCGGCAGATTTCCTCGTCGGAAAAGCCTCTGGTGTCCTGGGCGTATTTCAGAACCGCGGGCACCACGCCGCAGGCGCCGCAGGTGGGCGCTGTGACCACCGTGCCGTTGTCTGCGTTCTGCTCGGCGACGGCATAGGCGTAGGCGGCGATGTGCTGGAATTCCTTCAGGGCGGGAATTTTCTCGTCAGGGGTCTGGGTGAATAGGTATTTGGCCTTCCGCTGTACATTTAATCCCCCGGGAAGCACGCCGTCCCGGCTTAAGCCCTCCGCAATGGATTGCTTCATGGTCTGCCACACGGTGCTTAAGAAATCCCAGATCTCCGCGCCTTCGTTCAGCTCCACGTAAGAGGACAGGGTGTCAATATAGCGCCACTTGCAGAAATCGGCGATTTCCGCGAAGGAATGCTCAATATAGGTTTCCTCGGTTTCCGGCGGCTCCGGTTCCCCGGGGAGACGGATGTCTCCGCCGCCGATGGATTCGATGCGAAGCCGCCCCAGTTCCTGACTGCCCTGAAAAGCGGTAAAATCCATGGTATTCGGGTGCATCCCCGGCCAGACCTCCTGAGAAAAACAAATCTCCGTCCGGTCTTGCCCCAGCGTGTGACGCAACACGCGATCCGTCCCGTGCCCGACGCCGGTTTTGCTCAGGGAGCCGTACAGGATGACCTGAAACCGGTCGGCCTGAGGATACCGCTCAAGAAACAGCAGGGCGGCACGTTCCGGACCCATGGTATGGGAGGAGGACGGCCCCTTGCCGATCTTATAGATATCTCGAATGGATTTCATGGGAAATCACCTCCGGCATTTTCGTTAGTATATCAGATTTCGGGGAAAATTACAATGGGTTCCGGGAATTGAACTGTGGATTCCCGGGAAGCTGCCGGAATTGCGTATTTTCGCAATTGCTTTTTTCTGCCGGGTATGATACAATATTCCCTGCGAAATCTGGAAAACCGGAGAGGATGAAAGAAAATGGCGAAAGAAAAAAAGGTCGAGCAGATCACGGACATGGAGGTTGACTTTGCCCAGTGGTTTACCGATGTGTGCAAGAAGGCACAACTGATTGACTATTCTTCCATTAAGGGCATTTTCGTATACCGCCCCTATGGCTATGCCATTTGGGAGAACATTCAGCATATTCTGGACAAGGAATTCAAGAAGGTGGGCGTGGAGAATGTGTATATGCCCATGCTGATTCCCGAAAGCCTGCTTCAGAAGGAGAAGGATCATGTTGAAGGGTTCGCCCCCGAGTGCGCGTGGGTCACCATGGGCGGCGGCGAAAAATTGGAGGAGCGCTACGCCATCCGTCCTACCTCGGAGACATTGTTCTGCGAGCACTTTGCCAACGTTCTGCAGTCCCACCGGGATCTGCCTATGAAGTACAATCAGTGGTGCAGCGTGCTGCGCTGGGAGAAAACCTCCCGCCCCTTCCTGCGCCATCGGGAATTTTTGTGGCAGGAAGGTCACACCATCCACGCAACCGCAGAGGAGGCACAGGAATTCACCAGGACGATGCTGAATATCTACGCCGACTTCTGCGAGAACGTGCTGGCTATGCCCGTAACCCGGGGACAGAAGACGGAGAAGGAGAAGTTCAACGGCGCCGAGGCCACCTACACCATCGAGTGCATGATGCACGACCGGAAGGCGCTGCAGGCCGGCACCTCCCACTACTTTGGCGACGGCTTCGCCAAGGCCTTCGACATTGCGTTTACCGACCAGAATAACCAGCGGAAAGCGCCTTTTGAGACCTCCTGGGGCGTGTCCACCCGCTTAATCGGCGGTATTATCATGACCCACGGCGACAACAACGGTCTGGTTCTGCCGCCCAAGATCGCCCCCATTCAGGTGGTGGTGCTGCCCATCGCCCAGCATAAGCCCGGCGTTCTGGAGGGCGCGACCGCGCTGCGCGACCGGCTGACGGCTGCCGGCTACCGGGTGAAAATGGACGATTCCGACAACTCCATGGGCTGGAAGTGCGCGGAATATGAGATGAAGGGCGTGCCTCTGCGTGTGGAGTGCGGTCCTCGGGATCTGGAGAATGACCAGTGCGTGCTGGTGCGCCGGAACGACGGGGAAAAGGTAACCGTCAAGCTGGAGCAGCTGGAAAGCGCCGTTGCCCAGCAGCTGGAGGCGGTGCATCAGGGAATGTATGCCAAGGCCAAGAAAAATCTGGACGAGCATATCTACGAAGCCCACTCTCTGGAGGAGGCCAAGGCCATTCAGGAGAAGAACGGCGGCTTCGTCAAGACCATGTGGTGCGGCTCGCTGGAGTGTGAGATGAAGATGAAGGAAGTGGCGGGAATGTCCTCCCGGTGCATCCCCTTTGCTCAGGAGAAGCTGGACACCGTCTGCGCCTGCTGCGGCAAGCCTGCGGACAAGATGATCTATTGGGGCGTAGCTTACTGATGCGGCAAGTCGTCGCGGACAATGACAAAATCCCCGGATTTCCGAAGAAATCCGGGGATTTTTCGCAGTGATTACACAATGCCCTGTGCCTGCATGGCGTCGGCAACCTTCAGGAAACCGGCGATGTTGGCACCGGCAACGTAGTTGCCCTCCATGCCGTACTCCCTGGCGGCATCGTCCAGATTGTGGAAGATGTTCACCATGATGTCCTTCAGCTTGGCGTCCACTTCCGCGAAGGTCCAGCTGAGGCGCTGGGAGTTCTGGGTCATCTCCAGGGCGGAGGTGGCCACACCGCCAGCGTTGGAAGCCTTGCCGGGGCAGAACAGCACGCCGCTACTCTGCAGATAAGCGGTGGCGTCCAGAGAGGTGGGCATATTGGCACCCTCGCAGACCGCGAAGCAGCCGTTTGCAACCAGCATTTTGGCATCGTCCAGCAGCAGTTCGTTCTGGGTTGCGCAGGGCAGAGCCACATCGCACTTGACGCTCCACACGCCCTTGCCTTCATGGTATACGGCGTTGGGGCGCATCTTTGCGTACTCAGTCAGGCGGGCGCGGCGCACCTGCTTGACCTCGATCAGCGTGGCAACGTCGATGCCGTCGGGATCGTAGATCCAGCCGTTGGAGTCGGAGCAGGTGACGGGCTTTGCACCCAGCTGCCATGCCTTTTCGATGGCGTAGGTTGCCACGTTGCCGGCACCGGAAACCACCACGGTTTTTCCCTTCAGATCCTTGCCGTTGCACCTCAGCATTTCCTCGGTCAGGTACAGCAGGCCGTAACCGGTGGCCTGTGTCCGTGCCAGAGAGCCGCCGTAGGAAAGTCCCTTGCCGGTGAGCACCCCTTCGTATTGACCGCGGATGCGCTTGTACTGACCGAACAGGTAGCCGATTTCCCGGCCGCCTACGCCGATGTCGCCGGCGGGCACATCGGTATCCGCACCGATGTACTTGCACAGCTCCGTCATGAAGCTCTGGCAGAAGGCCATGACCTCCCGGTCGGATTTTCCCTTGGGGTCAAAATCGGAGCCGCCCTTGCCGCCGCCGATGGGCAGGCCGGTGAGGCTGTTCTTAAAAACCTGCTCAAAGCCAAGGAATTTGATTACGCTTAAGTTTACGGATGGATGGAATCGCAGACCGCCCTTATAAGGTCCGATGGCACTGTTGAACTGCACGCGGTAGCCGGTGTTGACCTGCACCTGCCCCTTGTCGTCCACCCAGGGCACCCGGAACATAATGGCCCGCTCGGGGGTTGTCAGCCGCTCCAGCAGCGCGTCCCGGCGATAAGCATCCTCGTTTTTCTCGATGACGGGGCGCAGGGATTCCAGCACCTCATAAACTGCCTGGTTGAACTCTGGCTGGTTCGGGTTCTGCTGCCTGACCCGAGCCAGTGTTTCG
>JAXEAK010000032.1:0-7284 GCA_034094395.1 Faecousia sp. | reverse complement strand
TCGAGTCCTCCACGATACCAAGAAAGCAGATACCCGGTTCGGGTATCTGCTTTCTTGGTGCCGGTGACCGGACTCGAACCGGTACGCCATCGCTGGCGGTGGATTTTGAGTCCACTACGTCTACCATTCCATCACACCGGCAAGTGTACCGGTTCAGTATAGTACAACTTTGCGAAAAAAGCAAGCTTTTTTTGCCGGGGCGTTCCGGGATTCTCTCCCGAAACGCCCTCGTGTTACTTTTCCAAAATCACGGGGCAATTCTGCGCCGCCAGCGCATCCCGAATATAGGTGGACGCTGCTTCCGGAGCCAGTTTGACCTGCTCGCCGGTTTCCATATTTTTCACCGAGCAGACGCTTTCCGCAATTTCATCCTCGCCCAGCAGAACCACAAAAGGCACCTCCAGCTTGTTGGCATAGGCCATTTTCTGCTTAAACTTTTTCTGCTCCCCATAAAGCTGGACGCGGATACCGCCGGCGCGGAGGGTTTCCGCCAGCGCGATCGCCGGGGCAGGATCGTCGGTCATGGGCAGTACCAGCGCATCGGCCGGGGCACTGGGCAGGGCGGGATTCAGTAACCCCTGCTCATCCAGCACATAGAAGAGCCTGGTCAGGCCGATGGAGATGCCCACGCCGGGCAGAGGCTTGTCAATGTAATAGCCCGCCAGATTGTCATAGCGGCCGCCGGAGCAGACGGAACCGATTTCCGGATGGTCAAGCAGCGTGGTTTCGTAAACGGTGCCGGTGTAGTAGTCCAGTCCCCGGGCAATGGTCAGATCCACGGCGAAGTTGGCTTCCGGCACACCAAAGGCCGCCAAATTGGCGGTAACCGCCTTCAGTTCGGCAAGACCCTGATCGAAGATTTCGTTCTTTCCGGCGTAGCCGTCCAGCGCAGAGAGAACCTCTGCATTGGTGCCGGTGATGGCGATGAATTTCAGAATCTCGTCCGCCTGAGCTTCCGTCAGGCCGCAGTCCTCCAGCAGAATGACCTTGACCTTTTCCGCACCAATCTTGTCCAGCTTGTCCACGGTGCGCATGATATCGCCACTCTTTTCGGACAGACCCAGCATGGCGTAGAAGCCGTTGAGGATTTTCCGGTTGTTCACCCGGATCTGGAACCGGCTCAGGCCGAAGCCCCGGAATACCTTGTAGATAATGGCGGGAATCTCCGCCTCGTTGAGAATGTCCAGCTTGCCGTCGCCGATGATGTCGATGTCCGCCTGATAAAATTCCCGGAACCGCCCCCGCTGGGCGCGCTCACCCCGGTAGACTTTGCTGATCTGGAATCGGCGGAAGGGGAAGGCCAGCTCGTTATAGTGCAGGGCAACGTATTTCGCCAGCGGCACAGTCAAATCAAAGCGCAGCGCCAGATCGCTGTCGCCCTTGGTAAAGCGATAGATCTGTTTTTCCGTCTCACCGCCGCCCTTAGCAAGCAGAATCTGGGCATCCTCGATGACCGGGGTGTCCAGCGGGGCAAAGCCATAAGAAGCGTAGGTGGTACGTAAGATGTCCATCATTTTCTCGAACCGGATCTGCTTGCCGGGCAGCAGCTCCATAAAACCGGACAGCGTCCGGGGCTTGATGATCTCCATAGGTTATCCTCTCCCAATTATGTCGGATACAAGGAAGAAGATACAAGATAGCGGTACTCCGAAGGAATATCCAGTATCTTGTATCTGCGATCTTGTCTCTTCGTTAAAACTTATTCTTATTGTGCAGCATTTCCCGCCAATCCAGGTCGCCCCGCTGCAGACCCATAATCAGCATTTCCGCGCTGGCCAGGTTGGTGGCAATGGGCACGTTATTTTTGTCACAGTGGCGAATGGTTTCGATCATCTGGCTGTCGTCCCAAGGCTCGGTGGTGTTGGGATCCGTGAACAGCAGCACCAGATCGATCTCGTTATAGGCGATCCGGGCATTGATCTGCTGATGGCCGCCCTGCTTGTGCGACAGGAGCAAGGTAATGGGCAGCCCGGTATTGTCGGCAATCAGCCTGCCGGTGGTAGCGGTTGCGAAAAGGTTATGCTTCATCAGGACGCTCTTGTAGGCGGTGCAGAACTGCACCATCAGTTCTTTCTTTTTGTCATGCGCCAGAAATGCGATATTCACAACAGTCACTCCTTCTGTATATATGTTCCATCAATTTTCCACTGGGTGGCTCTGATTCCGGGAAGATGCCGCGCAAATGCGCATCCCGGCCAAACCGGTCAGAGGCTCCGGATTGCGATTGGCTCGTGAATTCCCTGAATTCGCCGGGCAATCCTGCGGCAGGCCTTGGCTGCCGGGCAGCGGGGTGCGTACTTAAGCAATGGCTTTCCAAAGGAAGCCGCCAGTGTCACGCAGGGATCCTCCGGGAGAACACCCGCCAGCGGGAGCCCGGCGGTATCCATCACATCATCAATGGTCACCCGAATGGTGCTGAGCATTTCCCTGTCCACCCGGTTGACGATCAGGCGAACGTCTTTTTTCCCCTGCAGCTCCAGCAGGTCGCCGACCCGGGCGGCGTCCCGGACAGAGGCGGGACCGCAGCCGGTAACCAGCAGAAACCGATCCGCAGCTGCGGAAACCAGCCGGAAGCCGGCATCCACGCCGGCAGGCGCGTCCAGAAAAATCATGTCAAATTCCCGGCGCGCCTGACGGAGCATGGCACGGAAGGCCTCCGCTTCGATTTTCTCCGCAGGACAGTTCATGGGGGCGGTCAGGAAAAACAGGGTCGAATACCCGGGATGGGAAGCCGCCTGACTCAGGGGATAATGCCCGGACATCACGTCCAGAAAGGACAGGGCGCTGCTGTCGGGCAGGCCAAGGGAGATATCCAGATTCCGCAGCCCCACATCACAGTCCAGGCACAGGATCCGCTTCCCAGACTCCGCCAGAGCCGTGGCAATTCCCGCGCAGACCGAGGTTTTCCCCGTTCCGCCCTTGCCGGACAGCACCGCCAACACTTCGCCCAAGCGAAATTCCCCCATTCCATAGTTTGCCCTCATTATACAGGAAATTCGCACAAAATGCAAGAGGAATTTCCGGGATTTGGAAGGGAATTTCATCAGATTCACCAAAAAATTTCTCATCTCGTTTCGTATGTTTCCGCGCTGTTCCAATGGCTCCGGGGCTGCCGGAACGGCACGGCGCTTCCCGCCCACAATGCAAAAAAAGGGTTGCGCGGCGTTGGAAACTGATATATAATAAAAAGGTAAAAAACGGGCATCTGCCCGACAATTGGAGGAATGATTCCCATGTTTAACGCAATGATCGAAACACTGAAGGCGAATCCCCGCAAAATCGTGTTCACCGAGGGTCATGACGCCCGAATTCTGGAGGCAACCGACCGTCTGGTTAAGGGTGGCTTCCTGACCCCCATCCTCATCGGCAATGTGGATGAGGTGAAGGCTAACGCTGCCAAGGGCGGCTTCAACATCGATGGCGTGGAGATCATCGATCCCCTGACCTATCCCGAGATGGACGCTATGGTCGACAAGATGGTGGAGCTGCGCAAGGGCAAGATGTCCAGCGATGACTGCCGCAAGGCGCTGAGCAAGGGCAACTACTTTGGCACCATGCTGGTGAAGATGGGCTATGCCGACTCCCTGCTGGGCGGTGCTACCTACTCCACCGCAGATACCGTCCGTCCCGCTCTGCAGATCGTCAAGACCAAGAAGGGCGCTCATCTGGTGTCCTCCTGCTTCATTCTGGTTCGCGGTGAGGAAAAGCTGGCCATGGGCGACTGCGCCATCAACATCAGCTACGAGGACAGCGTGGACAAGGACGGCAATGTGCCCCTGTCCGCTGCCCAGAAGCTGGCTGAGGTGGCGGTCGAAACCGCCAAGACCGCCAAGGTCTTCGGCATTGATCCCAAGGTTGCCATGCTGAGCTTCTCCACCAACGGCTCCGGCAAGGGCGGCACCGTGAAGTTGAGTCATGACGCCACAGCCATCGCCAAGGAAATGGCTCCCGATTTGGCGCTGGACGGTGAGATGCAGTTCGACGCCGCCGTGGCTCCCGAGGTCGGCCAGCTGAAGTTCCCCGGTTCTCCTGTGGCAGGCTACGCCAACACCTTCATCTTCCCCACCATCGAGGCTGGCAACATCGGCTATAAGATCGCCCAGCGTCTGGGCGGCTTTGAGGCCTACGGCCCCATTCTGCAGGGCCTGGCCGCGCCCATCAACGACCTGTCCCGCGGCTGCAACGCCGACGAGGTCTACAAAATGGCGATTATCACCGCCGCTATGGTGTAAGCGGAAAGACAATGCGCGCAAGGCAACCGCAGGTTTGCCCGTTACATTTCCACTGATTTACAGAAAACGGACGCCCCACTGAGGGACTTCCCTTGAGGATTAAATAAATCACAGGGGTTAGTGAAGCCTTCAAGCGGCGCAAGGGAAAAGAGACCACATCAAAGGCTGTCAGCCAATGATGTGGTCTTTTTCCATATTCGCGTTGCTCCACGGGGGGTGGTACCGCATGAAAGCCTGTTGGAATCGGGTTTTCACAAAAAACTACCCAAAATTGTGTTCTGCCGGGTGGTGCGCGGACGCGGAAAATATGCTATAGTGACAATGGTTAAGTGTTGTGGGAGCAGTGCCCCAAATCCCGAACCCGGAGAGGGAACAAAGGAGGATAATCATATGAAGAACGAACGGATAAAACGACTGCTCAGCGCCGTTCTGGCGCTGGTGCTGGTGCTGGGCTATGTCCCGGTGAACGCCCGGGCGGAGGAAATCGACACGCCTGAGGACGTTGTGGTGCAGGACATCGTGCCTGACACCGAGCCGGTTACTGAGCCTGCCACCGAGCCGGTTACCGAACCGGTTACCGAGCCGGTCACCGAGCTGGTTACCGAGCCGGTTACCGAACCGGTCACGGAGCCTGCCACGGAGACGGAGCCTGAGGAGACGCTCCTGCCGGATATGTCCGCCATGGCGGAGGAGGGGGAGGTACAGTACCCCATTTCCGGTGATTATCAAGGTCTGTACTGGGTGCTCACTGCGGACGGCGCCCTGACTGTCACCGCCGGCTCCGAAAACGTTATGCATGACGCATCTGAATTTCCCTGGACAAAATACAAGGATCAGATCACGTCCGTCACAGTAACGGGAAAGATCGTAAGAATCGGGCAATATGCCTTCCAGTCCTACCCGAATCTGACCACAGTTACCATTTCCCCGACGGATGTTACTACGGAAATTAATGGTCCTTCCTTTAGCGGCTGCACCGCGCTGGAGACCGTTACAATCCAAGGCACAACGATCATTGGACCCTCGGCTTTTAAAGACTGCACCGCTCTGAGCAGCGTTACCCTGTCGGAAGAACTTTCGACAATCGGCGCGAACGCGTTTAAAGACTGTGCCAGCCTGAAATCCATCGCCCTGCCCGACAGCGTCGAAACCATCGGTTACGAAGCCTTCGCGGGCACCGGTCTGGAGACCATCACCATCCCGAAGAGCGTGACCGAAATGACCGTCGCGTTCAGGGGTTGCCCCGAACTGACGGAAGTCACGATTCAGGACGGCTGCACGGCAAGCGTGGAGAACGTATTTAGAACATGTCCCAAGCTGACCAAGGTCACCCTTGCGGGAAGTGTTGGAGGCACTGAGAGAGCCTTTCAAAACTGCACCAGTTTGACCACCGTCACAATTACAAACGTTACAGGCGGCTTGAAGGAGATCGGAGAGTATACCTTCGCCGGGTGCACCAGCCTGACCAGCGTGACCCTGCCTGACACCGTCACCACCATTGGCGATAACGCATTCGCGGACTGCGCCGCGCTGACGGAGATTACCCTTCCCAAGAACCTCACTGAGATTGGCAGGGTGGCTTTTGAGGATTGCGGTCTGGAGACCATCGCCATCCCGAAGAGCGTGACCGATATGATTGCCGCTTTCCCTGGTTGCTCCAATCTGACCACGGTCACCTTCGAGGATGGGTGCAATGCCTCCATAACCAACGCATTCGCGCGCTGCACCAGCCTGACCACCGTGACGCTGCCCAACAGCATCACCACCATTGGCGATAACGCATTCGCTAGATGCACCGCGCTGAAGAGCATCACAATCCCGGCGAGCGTGACCAGAATTGGTCAATACGCTTTTGAGGCTTGTGGTCTGAAAACCATTACCATCCCGAAGGGCGTGACTGCGATTGACAATTATGCTTTCGTGGTATGCCCCGAGCTGACTACGGTCACCATCGAGGATGGGTGCACAGCTTCCATGGAAGAAGCATTTATGTCTTGCCCCAAGCTGACCAGCGTCACCATTCCGGGAAGCGTGGAAACCATCGGTGATAGAGCCTTCGCCGATTGCATCAGTCTGTCCGAGGTCACCATTCCCAAAGGTGTGAAAATAATTGGGGAGAGTGCGTTCCTTTACTGCACCAGTCTGGATAAGATCACCCTGCCCGACACCGTTACCACCCTTGGCGAGGGGGCATTCGAAGCCACCGGTCTGGCTTCCATCACCCTTCCCGAAGGGGTCACTTCCATTCCGGACTACGCGTTTTATGGCTGCCGCGCCCTGCGCACCGTGAATATGGGCAGCGGTGTCACCGATATTGGTGAGTGTGCCTTCGTGGACTGCGAAAGTCTGAAGGAGATCACCATCCCGGCATCTGTGAATGTTATTCGCTATGCCGCCTTTGCCCGCTGCACCGGGCTGAGGAAGATCATTTTCGATGGGTATTCCAACATCAAGGAGGATGCCTTCACCGGCGTCACGGCGGATGCTTACTATTACCCGGAATGGTGGGGAGAGGGTGAACTCCGGGATTACGGCGGTCAGCTCACCTGGCATCCCATTAGCGAGCTGTTCACCGTCGTCCATCTCGATCAGGACTATCTGGCGATGAAGGTCGGCGAAACAAAGCAGCTTACCGCCACCGTGGACGCGGATGTCAAGGATGTGCCTTTCCTTTGGGCTGTTGTACCCGGATCCGAAGCAGTGGTTTCCGTTGATGAGACAGGCATGGTGACCGCGCTGGGCCCAGGCACAGGCTATGTAAAGGCTGTTACAAGTGTCGATGGGAAAGAATATGCCGCCTTCTGCCGGGTGGACGTGACGGAAGACGTGGCGGCGGAGCTGAAGGTCAACGGCGTGTCTCTCGGCACCCCCAGCCTGACCTCGGAGCTGTTCAAAACCGATTACGCGGAATTTGACGTGATTCTGGGACTGAGCAATAACCTGAGCGATGCTGCTACCACCCAGAGCGTCGACGATCCTGCTGAGCCGGAGAGCGACGGCGTTGCCATCACCTCGGCAAAATTCGCGGATGCGGCCACTGCTGCGGTCTTTG
>JAXEAK010000031.1:0-11147 GCA_034094395.1 Faecousia sp. | reverse complement strand
GCTTTAAAAGCTTTCCGAGAATGAATTGTGCCAGAAAAGGCAGATGACGCCGCTGGGCTGACGCCCAGCAAGGAAGATAACGCATTCTGGCGCGATTCAGGCCGGAAAGAATTAAAGTTTTTAATCAAGAGTTAGTATCAGTACGCATTATTTTAAGAACAGGTGCAGCAGCGATTCATAGAATCCGCTGGTATAGGGCTGGTAACGCATAGGAAGATCCAGCCAGGTTTTTTTGTCCACAATGCTTTTGCTATGGGAGAAGGCATCGAAGCCCGTCTTCCCGTGGTAGGCGCCCATGCCGCTTTCCCCAACGCCGCCAAAACCCATTTCACTGGTGGCAAGGTGGATGATGGTATCGTTAATACAGCCGCCGCCGAAGGGCAGACGGGTGCGATACGCCTGAATCTGCTCCCGGTCTGTGCTGAACAGATACGCCGCCAAAGGTTTCCCTCCGGCTTCCACCATGGCGAGAACTTCGTCAAAGGAGTCGAAGGTCAGAACCGGCAGAAGAGGGCCGAAAATTTCCTCCTGCATAATGGGGTCATCCCATGTAACCCCGGAAAGCAGCGTGGGCGCAATCCGGCATTCCTCCGGGGCGGTTTCCCCGCCGAACACGATTTTCTCTCCATCCATCAGCCGACACAGCCGGTCGAAATGCTTCCGGTTGATGATTTTTCCGTAGTCGGGATTTTTCAGGGGCTGCTCGCCGAACTGCCGGGTAATCTGCTTTTCCATTTCGGAAAGAAGACGATCCCTGACACTGGTGTGGCACAGGATATAGTCCGGTGCCACGCAGGTCTGCCCGCAGTTCAGGAATTTTCCAAACACAATTCGCTTTGCCGCAAGAGGGACGTCGGCGCTGGCATCCACAATGCAGGGGCTTTTTCCGCCCAGTTCCAGCACGGCGGGCGTCAGGTGCTCCGCCGTGTGGCGAAGCACCTCCTTCCCCACGGCCTGAGAGCCGGTAAAGAAAACAAAATCAAATTTCTGCTCCAGCAGCACGCTGTTTTCCTGCCGACCGCCGGTAACTACGGCGACATACTCCCGGGGAAAACAGCTTTCCGCCAGCTTCTTTATCACCTCGGCAGTGGCAGGAGAATAGGCACTGGGCTTGACGATGGCTGTGTTGCCCGCCGCAATGGCGTCCACCAGAGGCTCCACGGACAGCAAAAAGGGATAGTTCCAGGGGCTCATAATCAGCACATTCCCATAGGGCACGCTCTGCGTGGAGCTGTGGGAAGGAAACTGTGCCAGCGGGGTATGCACGGTCTTCCGGCGGGCAAATCGGCGAATATGATGAAGCATATAGCGGATCTCCGACAGCACCAGACCGATTTCGCACATGAATCCTTCGTATCCGCTCTTCCCCAGATCCTGCTTCAGCGCTTCTCCGATCTCCGCCTGCCGCTGGTCAACGGCATCATACAGCTTCTTCAGCGCCTGAAGCCGAGCTTCCACGGGAAGGGTCGCGCCACTGCGAAAGAAGCGGCGCTGTGTCTCCAAAAGGGCTTCAACTTGCCTGCTTTCCATGCTGTTCCTCCTCGGCAATGCGATGATAGAATTTCTCCAGTTCCACCTGCGTCAGCAGCCGGGGAACCGGATACAAAGGATTGGCCTCTTTCTCTGCGTGGGCGGCCATCACGGGAATATCCTCCGGGCAGATTCCCTTCAGCCGCTCCGGAATACCCATGCGGGCATTCAGCTCCCGGATCGCCTGAATGAACTTCGCGGCTGCTTGCCCGTCCGGCTCCTCCGGGGTGCAAACACCTGCGGCAACGCCCAACTCATGCAGTTTCCCGTGAATGCATTCCCCATAGGCTTCCAGCACATAGGGCATAATCACCGCATTGGCAAGACCGTGGGGAATGTTGTACTGCCCGCCCAGAGAATGGGCAATGGCATGGATATAGCCCACATAGGAGCGGGTAAAGGCCACACCGGCAAGATACGCGGCGGTGAGCATATTGGCGCGGGCGGTTCCGTCCTGCCCGTTTCGGTATGCGCGCTCCACATTCGCAAACACCAGCCGGGTGGCTTCCAGCGCTTTCTCCCGAGTCTCCCGGGTGGTGGCGCGCCCAATGTACGCCTCCACTGCGTGGGTCAGGGCATCCATTCCGGTGGTCGCCGTCAGGTGAGGCGGCAAAGAGTAGGTCAGACTGGCGTCCAGCACCGCATAGTGCGGAATGAGCACGAAGTCGTTCATCACATATTTATGCTTCTTTTCCCCATCAGTAATCACCGCTGCCAGCGTGGCTTCACTGCCGGTGCCGGCGGTGGTGGGAATGGCAATCAGCGTAGGGATTTTCCGCCAGATCTTCAGCGTGCCCTTCAGCTTTCCCAGCGGTGTGTCGGGGCGTGCCACCCGGGCGCCTACGGCCTTCGCGCAGTCCATGGAGGAACCGCCGCCAATGGCAATCAGCGCCTGGCAGTTTTCCCTGCGGTACAGCGCCAGCGCCTGTTCCACATTCTTCACCGTGGGATTGGGGCAGGTACCGGAATAGACGGTATAGGCAATGCCGTTGTCCCTCAGCACATTCTCCAGCCGGGCAGCAATGCCGCTGCGGACGATGCCCTCATCGGTGACCACCAACACCCGCCGGATATTCTCAGCGCAGAAAACCGCGTTCAACTCCTCACAACTGCGATAAATGACCGGCTCCCGGTAGGGAAGTACCGGCAGTGCGGCGCGCAGCACCGTCTGGACGGCGCGGCAGTATACAACCTTAATCGGATTCATAGCCCCTCCTCGCTGATTTTCCGCAGATTATTGGTAATCATCTCCAGAGATTCGTAGAAAATTTTGCGGTTTTCCTCGGTAAGACCTTTCCCTGCCTGTTCCACTGCCAGCTCCGCCCGCTGTGTCAGTTCCTTTGCCACCGTTTTCCCCTCGGGGGTCAGGTAAAGGTTGCCCCGATAGCGGTTGGAATTGGTGCCCACCTTGGTAACCAGTCCTTTGCTTTCCAGAATGGACAGCATACGGGACACGTCCGCCTTGTCCCGGTCACACAGCTCTGCCAGCTTTGGCGCGGTAAGCCCCTCGGGATAGCGATACAGGGTCAAAAGATAATTGGCATGGGATGCCTTCAAAGAATATTTTCCCAATTCCTCCGCCGCGATTTTATGCCAGTAGCGGGAAATTTCCGCAATGGCCAGGGAGAATTTCTCAAAACGTTCAATCACACGAACGCTCCTTCCTGCGGCAGCCCGGTTTGCAGCCGGGTTTCCCGCGCAAGATGTTGATGATTCAACGTTTTGGAGTATACCACATTAAAGTTGAATTGTCAACTTCTTTCTCAAAAAGGAAACCGCCCCGTGCTTTGCACGGGGCGGAAAGGGGTCATGCAATTCTCCGTCTGGAATTACAGCAGAGTGGCGAAGTGCTTGATGGTGCGAACCATCTGAGAAACGTAGGAGTTCTCGTTGTCGTACCAAGAAACGACCTGCACCTGGCTGGTGCCGTTGCCCAGGTTGATGACCATGGTCTGGGTGGCATCGAACAGGGAGCCGTAACGCATACCGATGATGTCGGAGGAAACGATCTCGTCCTCGTTGTAGCCGAAGGACTCGGTGGCCTCAGCCTTCATCTGGGCGTTGATCTCTTCCTTGGTGGGGTTGCCAGCCACAACGGCGTTCAGGATGGTGGTGGAGCCGGTGGGGGTGGGAACACGCTGGGCAGCGCCGATCAGCTTGCCGTTCAGCTCGGGGATAACCAGGCCGATGGCCTTGGCAGCGCCGGTGGAGTTGGGAACGATGTTCACAGCGCCGGCGCGGGAACGACGCAGGTCGCCCTTACGCTGGGGGCCGTCCAGAATCATCTGATCGCCGGTGTAGGCGTGGATGGTGCACATAATGCCGGACTGAATCTTCCAGCCGTCATTCAGAGCCTTGGCCATGGGAGCCAGGCAGTTGGTGGTGCAAGAAGCGGCGGAGATGATGTTGTCTTCCTTGGTCAGGGTGTTGTGGTTGACGTTGTAAACGATGGTGGGCAGGTCGTTGCCGGCAGGAGCGGAGATGACGACCTTCTTGGCGCCGGCGTCGATATGCGCCTGAGCCTTAGCCTTGGAGGTATAGAAGCCGGTGCACTCCAGGACAACGTCCACACCCAGCTCGCCCCAGGGCAGCTCGGCAGCGTTGGCCTTCGCATAAATGGTGATCTTCTTGCCGTCGACAACAATGTTGTCCTCGCCAGCCTCGACGGTATGACCCATAGCGACGTAGTTGCCCTGGGTGGAATCGTACTTCAGCAGGTGAGCCAGCATCTTGGGGGAGGTCAGGTCGTTGATAGCGACAACCTCAAAGCCCTCGGCACCGAACATCTGACGGAAAGCCAGACGGCCGATACGGCCAAAACCGTTAATTGCAACTTTGACAGACATGGTAATTCCTCCATTTTTATTACTGCACGCAGCAGCAAATTTACTTTTTCATGTACATCATTCGATATCCTCGTACGGATTTATTATACAATACCCTCATAGGGTTGTAAACTGTTAATTTTGTACAAAAGCGACTATAATTATCCAATTTTCGGTGCAAACTGCTCATAATTTGGTGCTGTAAGTTTGATGACGACATTTGTCCTCTATGGCAGGACAGCAGTTGCCCGTCAAAACCCATTTGTGAATCAATACTCCACGGAGGAATCCGCGCCCACAATGGCAATATAGGTATTGCCCACGCCAATTTCCAGATCCTGGGCATCGTTGGTCAGGAAGTGGAATGGTTCCTTGTCGCCGTCGCAACCCCAGATAATGGGAATGATTTTGCCGCCGTTGGCATAGTAACCGGTGCCGCCGGCATTGAAGTTGGCGTAGTGGTAGATGCCCTCGTTGGTGATGTCCGCGAACACGACGATCACATTGGTAAAGGCTTCCGTTTCTCCTGTGATCTGATCCTGCATCACCTTACCGTACTGATTCCAGACATACTTGCCCAGATCCGCGTCATAGATCATGACGGTATCCTTTTTCGCCTGCTTGTAGTTCAGATGTACGGTAACCGTTCCCGCGTCCTCGCCGCCGGCAGGAGTGCCGTCCTCGGTGAAGCGGAAGCCGTAATCCTTATCCAGCGTCATGGGGAAGCCTGCCGCCTCGGCGTAAGCCTTAATGCCGGAGCCGATGCCGAAGAGGGTATTTTCATAGGTACGCTTGTACTCCGTATCCCGGTAGGAGGTGGTGGCAACCTTCATCACATCCCAGGACTCGATGTTGAAATTCTCCACGCCCCGGTCGGACGCGTCCGCCAGCGCCGTGCTGGAGCCGCCGGCATGGGACAGGATCAAATCATAGTGCTGGGCAATCTGGTTAAAGATGGGGCGGGTAGAGCGGGTAGCGCCGATGGCATCCACATCTTCAATGTCGCTGTACAGTGCCAGGCAGCGAACCACATTGTTCATGTTGACGTACATCTCCATGATCACGTCCGCCTTGACTGCGCCCACATGGGGAATATTCTCCTGCAGATTGCTGATGGTATTGGCGAAGATCCGCCCGGTGAAGGGGGCGTCCAGCAGTTCACCGTTCACAGGGTTGCGGTAGACAGGCGGCTCGGTGGGCACCGTAGTGGGTTCGGTCGTCGGCTCCGTGGTGGGCGCAGCCGTGGTCTGCACAGGTGCGGTTTCCGCAGGAGCTGCCGCCTGTTGCGGGGCGTCCGCCTTCTTGCCGCAGCCGCACAGCAGCAGCGTCAGCACCAGAATCAGTGCAATGCTTCGTTTCATACTTCTCGTCCTTTCCTGATTGGTAATGGTAATATGGTAAACTGCCCAGGCTGCCGCCTTTGGCAGTTTATCGCTTATTCTTCCCCGGTTTCTTCGATCAGAATGTCCTCCATGTTTTTGCCCATGGAGTAGTAGAACACATTATCCCGGGATGGGTTCAGATCCGGAAGCTGTCCGCGGTGGGCATACACATTGTAGTAGCCGAACATCAGCGGAATAATACGGCCGTCCTCCGCCAGCTTCTGATAGAAATTGTAGAAATTGCCGGTATCCTCCAGCGACTTCAGGCACATATTGTAGAGGATCTCATGGGACAGCCCGCCCCGGCTCATCTCGCCATAGGGTCGGAAGAATTCCGTCAGATCCATATCCGGACTCAGGCGGGTCATGCCGAGGTACATATCGTAGCTGCCCGCGGCTATGATATTCTTGAACGCGGTGCTTCCGGCTTCCTGCGTCGTACAGGGCAGACCCAGATCCGTGAGGGTCTCCGCGATTTCCCGGGCAATCCGGGTGCGTGCAGAATCATCGGAGTTCACCAGCAGCCGCAGTTCCTTGTCCTTGCCGTCCTTCTGAGGAATTCTGTAGCCCGACAGCTTCTCCACGAATTTCATGGGGTCATAGACGTATTTCGCCGCCAGACTCTTGCTGTAGAAGGATGCCGACGGCGGACAGGGCAGCGTCACCGGGTCAACCATTCCCTTATACGCCGACTCCGCCAGCGAATCCCGGTCAATGCCATAGGTCAGGAAGGTACGCAGAGTGCCGTCGTCAAAATGCTCCGAGTAGAGAATATTGCAGCCGATGTAGAGCATATAGCCGCTCTCGATTTCCCACAGTTCGTAGTCACAGCGATATTCCGCGAAGGAATCGCTCATGGGGTTGGTGCACACCACGCTGACGGAGTTGTCGCCGCCAAACTGGAAAGCATCACGCACCTCCGCCGGGCTGCTCACCGGCGTCAGGCTGATGGTCAGATCCCGGGCAGGAATTTTCAGGTCGCCGCACCACCAGTTGGGATTGCGCTGCAGCACCGCGCCGCTGCTGGTTTCCACAAACACATAAGGGCCGGTTCCGGCGGGAGGCGCAGTTCCGGCGGTAACGCCCGCCTCTACCTCCGACGCCTTCACGATGGGCACGTCCAGCAGCAGCGGCAGGTTCTGGTAGTCTGTATCTGTCTGGAATAAAATGCCGCCATCTTCCGTAGCTTCCACGTTCAGCAGGTGCTTATAAAAGCGGTATTTATAGTAGTCGTTCTCCATGGCCTGCTGGTAGGTGGCCACCACATCCGCAGGCGTCACCTTGGAGCCGTCGGAGAAGGTGGCGTTCTCCTCCAGATAGAAGGTCCAATTCCGGTTATTGGAGGAAACCTTATACCTGGAGCAGAGAATAGGCGTCACATTTTTCTTGTTGTCTACGGCAAACAGTCCCTGATACATCAGCGACATCAGCACCCGGTTGGTGTAGTCACTGCCGAAAATCGGGTTCAGAGAGCGGTCGGGGTAGTAGGCCAGCACCAGATTCTGGGAATCCTCTTCTTCTTCCGCCTCAGTGGGTTCCTCGCCCTCCATCAGGATGGCGTCGCCGGTGGCCTGATAGCCGGAATTGTCAATTTTTCGGGAGCAGCCGGGAAGCACCGACGCCAGCAGCGTCAGCGCCAGCAGAAAACATATGACCCGTTTCATCGGCATACCTCCTTGCAGCAGATCACCGCGCCCTGCGAACCCCGCTGCCCATGGCTTGCCCGGTGGGACCAGAAGCGGTCGCTTTCGCAGTAGGTGCACGCATCGCTGACCTCGATTTTTTCCACGCCCGCCCGGCGCAGCGCCAGCGCGTTGATGCCCTTTAAGTCCAGATGATACTTTTCGCCCCGTTTTTCGATAAAGGCGTCTGCCTCCTCGCCATAGGCTTCCACCATGGCCTTCGGCACATCGCCGTCCGTCTCAAAATGGCATTGGGCAATATTGGGGCCGATGGCTGCGCGAATGTTCTCCGGTCTGCAGCCAAAGTTTTCCACCATGGCCGCTACCGTCTTCGCGCCGATACCCATTGCCGTGCCCCGCCAGCCCGCGTGGGCAGCGCCCACCGCGCCGGTCATGGGATCATAAAACAGCAGCGGCGTACAGTCGGCGGTAAACACCAGCAGGGTTACTCCGGGGGTATTGGTAACGAGCGCGTCACACTCCGGATAATTCCGGTGGCAGAATCCGGCACAGTCCGCGTCCGTCACCACCCGGACGATATCCGAGTGGATCTGCCGGGTCATCACGATTCTTTCCGGTTCAAAACCCACGGCTTTCCCCAGACGGCGCAGATTCTCCTCCACGTTTTCCATGGTGTCGCCCCGCCCGTAGGCCAGATTCAGGCTGGACTGGGTACCCGTGCTGACCCCGCCATAGCGGGTGGTGAAGCCATGGGGCACGGAAATGCCCTCGGCGTACAGGTATTCCAGATTTTCAAATTTCCGTGTTTCTATAGACATTCTGGTTCTCCATCGGAGTTAGTACAGTTGAACCTTATGGAATTGCCTTCGGCAATGATGAGAAGCTGTCAACTGTTCACCGGCTCTTACTCGGCCAGCTTATCCTTCTGCATACAGCACTTCTTGTATTTCTTGCCGCTGCCACAGGGGCAGGGGTCGTTGGGGCCAACCTTTTTCGGGGACTTGCGAACAGGCTGTTTCTTGACGGAGGAAGCCGTGGCGGCGGCTGTGCCGGTCTCCTTGGCAACCTTCTCCCGCTTGACCTCCTGATTGGTGCGCAGCTGCACCAGGAACATCCGGCGGATGGTTTCCTCCTTGATGGCCTGAATCATGGCCTGGAACATCTGGTAGCCCTCTTCCTTATAGGCAATGACCGGGTCATGCTGACCGTAAGCCCGCAGGCCGATCCCCTGCTTCAGGTCGTCCATGGCGTCGATGTTGTCCATCCAGTATTCGTCCACCACCCGGAGCATGACCACCCGCTCCAGTTCCCGCATAACGGCAGGCGTGTAGGCTTTTTCCTTGGCCTCATAGGTATGCTGAGCAATCTCGTATACCACATCGGTGACGCCTGCCGCGTCCATCCCAAGCAGCCGGTCACTTCTGGCGGCGAGGGTGCCCTTGGCAAAGTAGATGCCCTCCATGGCGGATGTCAGATGGCGCAGGCCGTTCTCGTCGGCCACGCCGCCGTTGTCGCCGAAAGCGGTGGAAACGGTGGAGGCAACCAGATCGTGGAGCATGGTCATCATATTCTCCCGCAGATCCTCGCCGTCCAGCACCTTCTGCCGCTGGGCATAGATGACTTCCCGCTGGGTATTCATCACATCGTCGTACTCCAGTACGCTCTTTCTGGCGCGGAAGTTCCGGGATTCCACATTTTTCTGGGCATTTTCCACGGCATTGGACAGAATCTTAGCGTCAATGGGCGTATCCTCGTCCAGACCCAGAGAGTCCATCATGCCCATGACCTTATCGGTAGCGAACAGGCGCATCAGGTCATCCTGCAGGCTTAAGTAGAACCGGCTCTCACCGGGGTCGCCCTGACGGCCGGCACGGCCGCGCAGCTGGTTGTCAATACGCCGGGACTCGTGGCGCTCGGTGCCGATGATAAACAGGCCGCCCGCTGCGCGCACCTTCTCCGCCTCGTCAGCGATGGAAGCCTTGTACTTCTTCAGCAGTTCCTTATACTGGGCGCGGACTGCCAGAATTTCGGGATTGTCCGTCTCGGCGTAGGAATCCGCCTCCATCAGCAGCTCCTCGGGCAGTCCGGTTTTCGCCAGCTCCGCCTTGGCCAGGAAGTCGGCGTTGCCGCCCAGCATGATATCCGTACCACGGCCAGCCATGTTGGTGGCGATGGTCACGGCGCCGAACTTACCGGCCTGCGCAACGATCTGGGCTTCCTGCTCGTGGTGCTTGGCGTTCAGCACATTGTGTGGGATGCCCTCCCGCTTGAGCATTTTGCTGAGCAATTCGCTCTTTTCAATGGAAACCGTGCCCACCAGCACGGGCTGACCCTTCTCATGGCATTCCTTCACATGCCGGACAATGGCGCGGTACTTTCCCGCCTCGGTTTTGTACACCACGTCGGTGTGATCCACCCGGATAACGGGCTTATTGGTGGGGATCTCCACCACGTCCAAAGAATAGATGGCGGCGAATTCCTCTTCCTCTGTCAGCGCGGTGCCGGTCATGCCGGAAAGCTTATCATACAGGCGGAAGAAATTCTGGAAGGTGATTGTGGCAAGGGTCTTGCTCTCGCTGGCAACGGTGACGCCCTCCTTGGCCTCGATGGCCTGGTGCAGACCCTCGTTGTAGCGCCGGCCATACATCAGCCGTCCGGTGAACTCATCCACAATGATGATTTCCCCGTCCTTCACCACATAGTCGATGTCCTTTTTCATCAGGCCGCGGGCTTTCATTGCCTGATTGATGTGGTGCGCCAAAGTGGCATTCTCCGCGTCTGCCAGATTGTCCACGCCGAAATATTTCTCCGCCTTGGCAATACCGGAGGCGGTGAGAGACACGGTACGCGCCTTCTCGTCCACGAAATAGTCGCAGTCGTAGTCGTCGTGAACCTCCTTGTCCTCGGTCTTGGCGAAAACCTGCTTGCGCAGGGTGGACACGAAACGGTCTGCCATTTCATACAGCTGAGAAGAATCCTCCCCCTTGCCGGAAATAATCAGAGGAGTACGGGCTTCGTCGATGAGGATGGAGTCCACCTCGTCCACGATGGCGAAGGCGTGTCCCCGCTGTACCAGCTCCTGCTTGTAAATTGCCATGTTGTCCCGCAGGTAGTCGAAGCCCAGTTCATTATTGGTACAATACGTAATGTCGGCGGCATAGGCAGCCCGGCGCTCCGCAGGGGACATTCCCGGAATCACCAGGCCGATGGTCAGGCCCATGTAGCGGTAGACCTTGCCCATCCACTCGGACTGGTACTTGGCAAGGTAGTCGTTGACGGTGACCACATGGACGCCCCGTCCGTTCAGAGCGTTCAGGTAGCAGGGCAAAATGGCCACCAGGGTCTTACCTTCACCGGTCTTCATCTCGGCAATCCGGCCCTGATGGAGCACGATGCCGCCGATGAGCTGCACGGGATAGGGCCGCATACCCAGCACCCGGTCGGCAGCCTCCCGAATGGCGGCAAAGGCCTCGGGCAGCAGATCGTCCAGCGTCTCGCCCTGGTTCAGCCGCTGCTTAAACTCGGCGGTCTTGCCCCGGAGCTCCTCCTCGCTGAGCTGCCTGTAAGGCTCCTCCAGCGCCAGAATCTGATCCACCGTGGGCTGGATTTTCTTCAGCTCCCGCTGGGAGCGGGTGCCGAACAGTTTTTCAAAAAGTCCCATGGAAATCTCCTTAACAGAAGTATTATCAGTTATCAATCTGAGGTATTATACCACAGCTTAACAGGGAAGAAAAGTCGAAATTGTTAACAATCGTCCCATCTTTTCG
>JAXEAK010000030.1:0-5887 GCA_034094395.1 Faecousia sp. | reverse complement strand
TCCTTGCCGTTGCAGCGGAGCATTTCCTCGGTCAGGTACAGCAGGCCGTAGCCGGTGGCCTGGGTACGGGCCAGGCTGCCGCCGTAGCTCAGACCCTTGCCGGTGAGCACGCCCTCATAACGGTCGCGGATACGCTTGTACTGGCCAAACAGGTAGCCGATTTCCCGGCCGCCTACACCGATGTCACCGGCAGGCACGTCGGTGTCGGCGCCGATATACTTGTACAGCTCGGTCATGAAGCTCTGGCAGAAGGCCATGACTTCCCGATCGGACTTACCCTTGGGGTCAAAGTCGGAGCCGCCCTTGCCGCCGCCGATGGGCAGACCGGTAAGACTGTTCTTGAAGACCTGCTCAAAGCCAAGGAACTTGATTACGCTTAAGTTTACGGATGGATGGAATCGCAGACCGCCCTTATAAGGTCCGATGGCACTGTTAAACTGCACGCGGTAGCCGGTGTTGACCTGCACCTGCCCCTTGTCGTCTACCCAGGGTACCCGGAACATAATGGCGCGTTCGGGGGTTGTCAGCCGTTCCAGCAGCGCGTCCCGGCGGTAGGATTCCTCGTTTTTTTCGATGACGGGGCGCAGGGATTCCAGCACCTCGTAAACTGCTTGGTTGAACTCCGGCTGGTTCGGGTTCTGCTGCCTGACCCGAGCCAGTGCTTCGTCGACATAGTTCATGTACATATGTCCTCCCTAGAAAGATTTAGGCTTACGCATTGTAACAGAATTATGTGTAAATTACAAGAGGGTTATGCAGCTTTTTTGACAGGAAATTGAAGAATATGGAAAAAACGCATCGAATCGGCACGGAAATTTACCGGGCGCGGGGAAGTACCTCGTCCCGGACGACGGTGTAAAGCGCCTCCAGCTCCTCCCGGGTGCTGTCCCGGCACAAGGAGATCCGGAAGGCGGCGTCGATGGTCTCCGGCGGCAACTTCATGGCGGAAAGCACATGGCTGCGGTGCCCCTTGGCACAGGCGCTGCCGGCACTGACGCAGATGCCGTGATCCTGAAGAATGTTGATAGAATTCTGAACCGGAACACCGGGAATGGAAATGGAGAGGATGTGGGGCGCTTCATGGGTACCGTTGACGGTGACGCCCTCCAGCGCGGCGAATTTCTCCGCGAATTCCGCAACCAGCGCGGCTTCCCGCTGGATATCCGACCGGAAGGTGCTGCTCACGGCGGCGCAGGCGGCGGCAAAGCCGAAAATGCCGGGAACGCCCTCGGTGCCGCTGCGCATTCCCCCCTCCTGGCCGCCGCCCAGAAGCAGGGGCGGGAAGGATTTCAATCGGGGAGAGACGTACAGGGCGCCGCAGCCCTTGGGGCCATGAATCTTGTGGGAGGATACGGAAACCAGATCCGCTCCCAGATTTTTCGCGGCGAAAGGAACCTTCAGGAAGCCCTGAACCGCGTCGGTGTGGAAAATGGCGTCAGGGCAGAGCTTGTGGGTCAGCTTTGCCATCTGCTGCGTGGGCATGACGGAGCCAACCTCATTGTTGACCATCATAATGGAAACCAGAATGGTATCCTTGCGAAGTGCAGCCTTCAAATCCTCCGCAGAAATCCGTCCCATGCTGTCGGGCTGAAGATAGGTGACCTCGAAGCCCCTGCTCTCCAGTTCTCTCATGCAGTTTAAGATTGCGTGATGCTCTATGGCGGTGGTGATAATGTGCTTTCCCCGTTTGCCCATGCGCTTGACGGTGCCGAAAACTGCCCAGTTGTCCGCCTCCGTGCCGCCGGAGGTGAAGTATACCCGGTCAGGCTCCGCGCCCATGGCGGCGGCTACAGTGTGCCGTGCCTGCCGCAAAATCCGGGCGGTGTCGATGCCGAAATTGTACAGCGAGGAGGGGTTGCCCCAGTGCTCGGTCAGGGCGTTGGTCATCGCCTCCACCGCTTCCGGGCAGGGCTTGGTGGTGGCGGAATTGTCGAGATAGATCATAGTGATTGTTCCTTACTTAGGTATATTGTGCTTTAGTCGATCAAAACCTTCCCCCTCGGGGGAAGGTGGCCGAGCGTAAGCGAGGTCGGATGAGGGGTTCCCCCGAAAGAAGAATTGGCCTGTTTTCCCCTCATCAGTCAGAAGTCAAAGATTTCTGCCAGCTTCCCCCCCAGGGGGAAGCTTAAGCCGCTAAATTCTTATTTACCTACACAAAAACGTTCAAAAATTCTTGCGGTAATATCCTCCCGGACGGTGGCTCCGGTGACTTCGCCCATGGCTTCCATGGCTTCCTCCACGTCGGTGAGCACCGCGTCCGGGGTCAGCCCCAGCTTAAGACCCTGCAAGGCTCGGAGCATGGCCTCGTAGGCGCGGCGGCAGGCGTCGTACTGCCGGGCGTTGGTCAGGATGGAACCGTCGCAGGGCGTCTCATTTTCAAACAGCGCGTCCACCGCGTCCGCCAGTTGGTCAAGCCCGTCGCCGGTTTTGGCGCAGACGGGAATCACCATCATGAACGGCAGGTCGCCGGGGGACACTGCACAGCCTAAGTCTGCCTTGTTCATCAGGGCAATGGCGTTTTCCTTTTCTGAACACAGGTCAATAATGTCCATATCCTCCTGCGTCAGGGGCTGGGAGCCGTCGCACACGAACAGCACCAGATCGGCGTCCTCCACAGCCTTTCGGGAGCGTTCCACACCGATGGCTTCCACAGTGTCGGCGGTTTCCCGAATGCCGGCGGTGTCGATCAGCCGCAGGCGGGTGGCGCCCAGCAGCACCGTTTCCTCCACCGTGTCCCGGGTGGTGCCGGGAACATCCGTGACAATTACCCGGTCGTAGCCGGCAAGGGCATTCAGCAGGCTGGATTTGCCCACGTTGGGCTTGCCCACAATGGCTGCGGCAACGCCCTGCCGCAGGATCCGACCCTGACCATAGGTTTTCAGCAGGTTATACAGCTGCCGGGCATCTTTCTTGAGCATTCCGCTGTAGTTTTCCAGACCGAAATCCTCGATATCCTCGTCGGGATAGTCCAGCACCGCGTGGAAATGACTGCACAGATTCACCAGATCGTCATAGATGGGAGCCAGCTTCTTTTGCAGCACGCCGCCTACCTGCCCGGCGGCGTTGGCGGCGGCGTCGGTGGTGTCCGCTTCAATCAGATCAATGACGGCTTCCGCCTGAGTCAGATCCAGCTTTCCGTTTAAGAATGCCCGCTTGGTAAATTCTCCCCGTTTGGCGGGCTTTGCACCTGCCAGATACAGCGCCTCCAGCCCGGCTGCCAGCACGGCAGGGGAGCCGTGGCAGTGAAATTCCACGGTGTCCTCTCCGGTATAGCTGTGGGGCTCCCGGGAGACCACCGCCATGCACTGGTCGATGACCCGCCCCTGCTTATCGTGGAGGGCGCCCAGCATCAGTTTCCGGTCGGGCGCGTCCGAAAGAGATTTGTTGCTGTTCAGGGTAAACACCCTGTCCGAAACGGCAATGCAGTCGTCGCCTGACAGGCGGATAATGCCGATGGCGCTGATTTGATTTCCGGTGGACACGGCGGCAATGGTATGGGACATAACGGTTCTCCTTATTTTGAGAGGAATGCCAGGGGATCTCCCTCGCTGGCGATAAAGTGCATCAGCATATAGGCGCACATAATGGCTACGTTTTCTTCCTGCAAAATCCGTTTCGCTTCCGCCCGGTCGGCAAGCACCACCTGAATCTCCTCGGAGGCTTCCTGATGGATGCTGGTGGGCTGCCCGGTGCAATAGCCGAAAACCATGCCGCAGCTTTCGTCCGTCATGCCGACGGTGGTAAAAAAGGGACGGGAATAGCAGCCGGCATCCACCGGCGTGAAGGTGAGTCCGGTTTCCTCGTACATTTCCCGGATCCCTGCGCCGCGCAGCTCCTCGGCGTCCTCAACCAGTCCGGCGGGAAATTCATAGACATAATCTCCCAGCGGATACCGGTACTGCCGGATCAGAACCACCTGATCCTTCTTCTCTCCGTAAACGCCGTACAGGATGACGCCGTCCGGCTTGTTTTTGTGGGTCACCGCTTTCAGCTGACTTGCGTCCTTTGCCCGGGAAGTCATATAGTAGGGGGAAACCCGTCCGTCCCGGTGGACGGCCTCCAATTCAAAGAAGTTCAGGAACCGATTGTGGGTTTTCTGCTGAATGTCACTGACTTCGCTCACAGGATGCGCCTCCCATCGCAATAATAAAAGAGTATACCATTTCTGAGTAAAAAAAGCAATATCCGGGCAGACTGTTCTGTGAGGTGAAGACGGGTGACGGACGCGGAGATTCGACAGCAATTTCAGGAGGCAGACGACTTTATCCCCAGGGTGCTGCGATGCAGCGGATTTACGCTGTACGCATACGCCATCGACGGGCTGGTGTCCGGCGGGGATATGTCGGAATACATTCTGAAGCCCATTTCCGAGAACCTCCGGGGCGACAGCATGGAGCAGCTTTATGACGCGGCGCTCCACGGTGCGGTGTATAACAGCGTAGCGGAGCCCTGCGAGGATTTGCAGACGGTGTTTCGGAAGCTGGTTAACGGCTTCTGCGTGGTACTGTTCCCGGAGGCTGGCGCCATCGCCTTTGAAATCAAAACCGGCGTCAAGCGGGGGCCGGACGCGCCGGAGGTGGAGAACACTGTAAAAGGTCCCAAGGATGCTTTCGTGGAGACCATCCGGATCAATACCAGCCTTCTGCGCCGGCATCTGCGGACGCCCGACTTGAAAATCTATGGGACGACGGTGGGTGAAAGAAGTCTGACCAATGTGGCGGTAGTATGGATTGACGGACTGACAAACCCGGAACTGGTTCGCAGAATGAAGGACAGACTGGGGAGTATCCATATAGACGGCCTGCTGTCCCCGGCGGCGGTGGAGGAATATATTACCGGCTCCCGCGTTACCGCCTTCCCGCTGATCCAGTATACGGAGCGCCCGGACCGATTTTGTCAGGGACTGCTGGACGGACGGGTGGGACTGATGGTGGACGGGCTGCCCCTGGCTTATCTTGCACCTGCCAATCTGGGCTATCTCATGGAAAGCATGGAGGACAGAAGCCGGGATTTCATTTCCGCGTCCTGTATCCGGGTGCTGCGCTATGGCGCGCTGCTGCTGAACCTCTTCCTGCCTGCACTATATATCGCGCTGATCGAATTTCACCAGCAATGGGTTCCGGACAAACTGCTCAATATCATTCTGACCAGCAAACAGGATGTGCCGTTTACCACGGCGGCGGAGGCGCTGGGTCTGCTCGTTGCCTTTGAACTGCTTCAGGAATCCGGCATCCATCTGCCTCAGGCCATTGGACAGTCGGTTTCTACCATCGGCGGCATTGTGGTTGGCACGGCCGCCGTGGAAGCCGGACTGATCTCCCCGGTGGTGCTGATTGTAGTAAGTATCGCCGGGGTCTGCGGCTTCATTCTGCCTAACCGGGATTTGGCGGAAGCCATCCGGGTGTGGCGGTTCGGATTGGGAATTCTGGCGACATTTCTGGGAATCTGGGGAATTGCCGCAGGAATGGCGTTCTTGATCTGGCATCTTGCAACACTGAAGTGCCTGGGAGTGTCCTACCTCACACCGTTTCCGGCGGGCAGAGGGCTGTTCCGGAAGCGGCTGAAAAACCAGAAACTGAGGGATCTGCAGCTGCACCCCGAGGACTGGAAAAACCAGAAATAAAAAAGCAGAAAAAAAGAGAAAAATCTCTCTTGACAGGAGCGAAAAACTGTGATAGGATATGCAAGCTGTCCGCGAGAGCGGTAGCGGCGGAAGAGAATCGGCTCAGAAAAGTTGGAAAGGGCTTGAAAAAAGTTCTTGACAAAGCGAACTGGGCGTGATACAATTCAAAAGCTTCCTGCGAAGCGGGGAGCGCATCTGTACCTTGTAAATTGAATAACGCAAAGACGAAAAAAACACCTTGGACAATTATGGATTGTTTAAGCG
>JAXEAK010000029.1:0-3324 GCA_034094395.1 Faecousia sp. | reverse complement strand
CCGCTTCCCGGGCAGTGCTTCAGGACATTCTGGACACGCCCATCAGCCCGGAGCTGCTGCCTCCGGATGCGGAGGGGAAGATCGCCCAGCATACCGAGGATCTGGTGGGGCCCTACGCTCTCCACGACTTTTACCTGTACTACACCCTCCGCTTTGGCTTTGCGCCCCGGAAGGTCTATACGCTTGCCTGTCGGGCATTTGCCGGGGATTTTGACGGCGACACCATTAAAAAATGGCTGAAGACCTTCTACAGCCGGTTCTTTACCCAGCAGTTCAAGCGCAGCTGCCTGCCGGACGGCGTGAAGGTGGGTTCTGTCACCTTGAGTCCCAGAGGGGACTGGCGGATGCCCAGCGATGCCAGTGCCCGGCTGTGGCTGGAGGAAGTGGATTCTCTGTAACACGGAAATGCCGCCCATACCGGGCGGCATTTTTTACAGCAGAATGGGCTGTATCTGCTTTCCTTCCAGCGCCAGCTCCAGCGTCTGCGGAATTTTGCTGAAATCCGCAACCAGAGAGGTGGGCTTTCCAAAGGCGTCGTCCTGCCCGAAGGGGACGAAATAATAATGCTTTCTGGCAAGGAGCTTTCCGATATTCTCTGCCGCACCGGCGAGGGCATCGTTGGTGGAAATGGCGACAATCACCGGGCGGCCGTTTCGCAGGTGACTTTTCACCGCCATGGTTACCGGGCCATCGGCGATGGAGTGCGCCAGCTTTGCCAGAGTATTGCCGGTGCAGGGTGCGACGATCAGCGCGTCCAGCAGCCGCTTGGGGCCGATGGGTTCCACCTGAGAGAGCGTGTGCAGGGGCGGAACGCCGCAAATGGTTTCCGTTCTCGTGATGTGCTCTTCCGCCGTACCGAACCGGCTGTCCACGGTGTAAGCCGCTTCCGAGAAAATCGGGGTAATGTCGTATTTTTTACTCAGGGCTTCCATTACGGGAAAAACCCGGCTGTATGTACAAAAAGAACCGCAAAGGGCAAATCCAATATTCATACTGATTCCTCCTGAATCCGCCGGATCACCGCCCGGGCAATCTGCCTGCCGGAGGATTCCGGCGCGTACTGTCCCGGCAGTCCCCGGGCAAAAATCACGTCACTGCCGGAAAGCCCCGGCGTGGAGGCCAGATCAATTTTCACGCATCCCCGGCAGCTGTCCAGAACTTCCGCATTCAGGATGAGGGCGGGCGCGGTGTTGAAGAGCATTCGGATGCCGGGCAAAATTGCCGGAATCTGGGGAATGTCCACCGCTTTTAAGCCCAGCGCGCCTGCCATCGCCCGATCGGCTGCCTTCCTTGCTGCGATGGTGACAGAGCATCCCATGCTCGCCAGCAGCTTTCCCAGACACTTGCCGATTCGCCCCCAGCCGATGACCAGAGCGGGGGAATCGGTCAATACCGTTGGTAGCAGGGAACCGGCGATCCGCAGGGCGCACTCCGCTGTAATGGCGGCATTTTGCGCCAGATATTCCGGATCGCGCAGAAGATCCACTGTCTGATGCGCAGCCAGCACGGGCTGGTTCAGATTTCCGCCGATGACCGCGACCCGGGACGGCAGCATTTCCAGCACCCGGCGGATATCTCCGCCGCCCCGCAGTTCTCCGTCGGCGGTAAAGCTGGGAACGTCCAGCAGCAGGTGCGTTACCTCCGGGGTGGGGTGGTCGGTCAGCGCAAGACCCTCCCAGCCGAGAAATGCCGATGCATATCGGCAGGCCTTTGTGGAGCCTATGGGATAGAGCACAATGGGACCCAAATGCATCCCTCCTTTTCCTATAGAATATGCGCTGCATGGTCGGGTGGTGCTTGATTTTTTCACAGCTTCCTGTATAATAAAACATAAGAGGTGAAGATTATGCAGAGACTGGGCTTTATTCACGATATGATGGACGTGAAGGTGCTGATTCTGTTTGTCATGGCGCGGGTGGGGTATCCCGTGAACGTGCAGCAGATTTATGAACTGTGCTTTCAGGACGATTGCCTGAGTTATTTTGACGTGTGCACGGCCATTCCGGAGATGGTGGAATCCGAGCACCTGAAGCAGGTAGAGCAGGATTGCTATGAAATTACGGATAAGGGTCGGGAAACCGGCAAGCTTCTGGAGGATTCCATTGCCTTTTCCGTCCGGCAGAAGGCAGAGAACGCCGTTGACCGGTTTAACCGTCAGGTGCGCCGCAGCAGCTTTGTAAAAACCAAGGTGACGAAGCGGGAAGGCGGGGATTTTTCCGTGGTCATGTCGCTAGATGATGAAATGGGAAATCTGATGACGCTGGAGCTGGTAGCGCCGGATCAGCGGCAGGCCATCCGTCTGGGCAGACTCATGGAAAAGAAGGCGGAAGCCGTGTACAATCTGACCATGACGGAGCTGCTGGACGAGGAGGACGAAATTGACGGCTGACGCCCCTTGCCGATTCCGGAAAACGGTGGTATAGTAAGGGTACACCGGAAGACCGGTAACACGAAAGGAGCTGCCGCATATGAAATTCCAGTACCGAGAAAAGAAAGTGAAACTCCCGGATAAGGTGCACGCCTATGCTGAGAAGAAGGTAATGAAGCTGGAGCGCTTTTTTGATGAGGATGCGGAGGCCTTGATTGTCTTCTCTGTGGAGAAGAACCGTAATCAGGTGGAGTTGACCGTCCACGGCGCGGGTACCTGGTTTCGGGCAAGCGAAAGCACTTCCGATATGTTCGCGTCCATCGATGCCGCAGTGGGTACCATTGAAGGACAGATTCGTAAGAATAAAACCCGCCTTGCCCGCCGCCTGAAGCAGGACGCCTTTGTCCGCAGTGCGCAGGAGGAAACCTCCTTTGCACCGGATCCGGCGGAGGACGACCTGAGTATCACAAGGGTCAAGAAGTTCTACTTTAAGCCCATGACCCGTGAGGAAGCGGTTCTCCAGATGAATCTGCTGGATCACAATTTCTTCGCTTTCCGGGATCAGGATAACGGCGGTTCCTTTGCCGTTGTGTATAAGCGCAACGACGGCGGATATGGCCTGCTGGATGACATAGAGTAATGAGAAAACCCGTTGGGGAGCCTCAGAATGAGGCTCCCTTTTCTGCCGAAAAAAAGATGTCGAAATTTGTGAAATTATCTCTTGACAGCAAGGAGAAAGTATGATAGGATATGCAAGCTGTCCGCGAGAGCGGTAGCGGCGGAAGAGAATCGACTCAGAAAAGTTGGAAAGGGCATGAAAAAAGTTCTTGACAAAGCGAACTGGGCGTGATACAATTCAAAAGCTTCCTGCGAAGCGGGGAGCGCATCTGTACCTTGTAAATTGAATAACGCAAAGACGAAAAAAACACCTTGGACAATTATGGATTGTTTAAGCG
>JAXEAK010000028.1:0-8701 GCA_034094395.1 Faecousia sp. | reverse complement strand
AACGTGGCAGGCCGGGGCGAAATGCACCTGTCCATTCTGATGGAGACCATGCGCCGGGAGGGCTACGAATTCTCCGTTTCTACGCCCCGCGTGCTGACGAAAACCATCGATGGCAAGGTCTGCGAGCCTATCGAACGAATGGTGGCGGACGTGCCCGAGGAGTGCGTGGGCGCGGTGATTGAGAAAATGGGACGGCGCAAGGGTGATCTTCTGAGCATGAATCCCATGGGCAGCCGCTATCGTCTGGAGTTTCTGGTTCCCTCCCGGGGACTGTTCGGCTACCGCAACGAGTTCCTTACGGATACCCGGGGCGAGGGCATCATGTCCTCCGTGCTGGATTCCTACGCACCCATGAAGGGCGAGATTGAGCGCCGTCAGGTAGGCTCCCTTGTGGCCTTTGAGACCGGCGAGGCCGTGACCTATGGCCTGGCCGCCGCCCAGGAGCGGGGCGCTCTGTTCATCGGACCCGGAACGCAGGTGTACGCCGGCATGGTGGTGGGCATTTGCAGCCGCAATGAGGATATGACCGTCAACGTGTGCAAGCGAAAGCAGCTGACCAATATGCGTGCTGCCGGATCCGATGAAGCCTTGCGGCTGACGCCTCCCCTGAACTACTCTCTGGAGCAGTTTCTTGAGTTCCTGGCGGACGACGAGCTGCTGGAATGCACCCCCAAGAGCCTGCGTGTTCGCAAGCGGGAGCTGGATCACAGCGCCCGTATGCGCAACCTGATGAAAAAGCGTGCACAGGAACAGAACTGATTCCAATAAGGAGGCTGGGCGTTTATGCGCACAACGATCAAAATACTGCTGGTGATGCTTCTGCTGTGCAGCGTGCTGGGGGCGGCTGTCTATCTGGACAACCATCACGGCTTGGTAGATCTTCCGCAGAAGACCCAGGCTGAGCTGTTTGCCGAGGCGGAAAAGCAGGCGCCCACCGTGCCGCAGACCACGGTTGCTGAGACGACCGGGGCAGTGCCTGCCGCTGCGGTGGAGACAACGCCGGAAACGGAGTCCGCTGAGGCGGAAGCGGAAACCGAGCCTGCACAGCAGCGCTTTCAGCTGACATTTGTGGGGGACTGCACGCTGGGCGCGAACCCCACCAACTATTATGCCGGAGTCGGCTTCATCAAGACAGTGGGCGAGGATTACGGCTATCCCTTCCGCAACGTGCTTTCCTATTTGGAATCGGACGATGCGACCTTTGCCAATCTGGAGGGAGCATTGACGGACACGGGCAACCCCGCCGACAAGACCCATACCTTCCGGGGACCTGCCAGTTACGGCCGGATTTTAACGCAGAATTCCGTGGATGTGGTCACGCTGGCGAATAACCACAGCTTCGACTACGGACAGACCGGCTATGATTCCACCCGCGCTGTGTTGGACGAGGCGGGGATCCCCTATGTGGAGCGGGACAGCTCCCGTTTGGTGACGCTGGAATGCGGCCTGAAGGTGGGACTGTACGGCACGGTCTACTTTTCCTTCGACCAGGAGGACATGAAGGCGGAAATCGCCCAGCTGCGCGAGCAGGGCGCGGAGTTGGTGATCGTGGCTGCCCACTGGGGTACGGAGGGAACCTACCACCCCACCGAGGAGCAGACCCAGCTGGGGCACGCGGCCATCGACGCGGGAGCGGACATCGTCTGGGGATCGCATCCCCATGTGCTGCAGCCCATTGAGGAGTACAACGGCGGTGTGATTTACTATTCTCTGGGCAATTTCTGCTTTGGCGGAAACGGCAGCCCGGACGATATGGACACGGCGCTGCTGCAGCAGGAGGTCATCCGTGACGCCCAGGGAAAGGTGTCGCTGGGAACACTGAAAATCGTTCCGTGCAGCGTCAGCTCCGTGGCGGACAGGAACAACTTCCAGCCTACGCCGCTGACAGTAGGTTCGGAGGAATATAACCGGGCTTTGTCCAAGCTGGAGGGCACCTTCACCGGATCGGATCTCAAAATCCACAAAATTGCGAAATAAATATTGACCAAACCGCTTTTTTCGGTTATAATGGTCGAGCGTGACCATGAAAGTCACTTTCTTACGTGTTGCTGCGGTCAATTCTGACTGTTGAGCATATTGAAATACGACAGGAGGTGTAAGTGTTATGAAGCGTACCTACCAGCCCAGCCGCCGCCATCGTGCGAGAGTCCACGGATTCCGTCAGAGAATGGCTACTTCCAATGGCCGTAAGGTTCTGGCCCGCCGCCGTGCGAAGGGCCGCAAGGTTCTGTCCGCCTGATGCGCCTGTCCGTGGGTCGATACAAACGGAATACGCGCTCTTAGGGCGAAACGGGAGCTACAGCGGGGTGAATGGAGCATTCGCCCCGCTCCCTTTTTCATAAGGATGATTGCATGAAGTATTCAACCAGTCTGAAACTCAATCATGTTTTTCGCCGCCTGTACCACACCTCCGGCTTTGGAGACGGGCTTCTGGTGCTGTATGCCCGGAAGAACCGGACGGCCGAGAACCGTGTGGGCATTACCGTCAGTAAGAAGCTGGGCAAGGCGCATGTGCGCAACCGCACCCGACGTCGCCTGCGGGAGATTTACCGGCTGAATGAGACAATGTTCCGCCCCGGGTGGGATATTGTGGTAGTTGCCCGGACAAAAGCGGTGGAGGCCGATTTTTCCCAGCTCACCAGCAGCTACCTGACGCTGGCGAAGAAGGCGGGACTCCTGCGGGAGCAGCCACAAAGCGGCACAAAAGATGGAGGACAGCTGTGAAAAAACTTCTGCTTGCGCTCATCCGATTCTATCAAAGCGCGATTTCCCCTTACTTTCCGGCTCGTTGCCGGTTTCGGCCTACCTGCAGTGCGTACGCCATGGAAGCAATCAGCAAATACGGAGCCTGGAAGGGCGGCCTGCTCGCCCTGCGGCGATTTCTGCGCTGCAATCCCTTCTATAAAGGTGATATCTACGACCCCGTGCCGTAACTTCCGTTTTCCACAACCTTAAGGAGGAAAGCCAATGATTCTCGCATTCAAACTCAGCGACATCGTTACCGTTCCCTTTGGCTGGCTGCTGGCGCTGCTGTACCATCTGACCAACAACTACGGTGTTGCCATGATTCTCTTTGCCGTGGCGGTGCAGGCGATTCTCACGCCCATCAATGCCAAGGCCAAGAAGGGCATGATGGGTATGTCCCGTCTGACCCCCAAAATTCAGGACATTCAACGCCGCTATCCCAATGACCCCCAGAAGCAGAATGAGCTGACCCAGAAGCTGTATCAGGACGAAGGCGTGTCCATGACCGGCGGCTGCCTGTGGAGCTTCATCCCCATGCTGATTTTGATTCCTCTGTACACCGTCATTCGGGAGCCTCTGACCTACATTCTGATGGAATCCGAGGAAACCATCACCGAGATCATCCGGGTCATGAAGGAAATCGCACCCGAGGTTTTCACCAAGAACAGCTACTATGACCAGGTATCTGCCGCCCAGGCCATTCACCTGTATGCCGATCAGCTGCGGGAAGCCATCCCCGGCATCAGCGAGGCGACGCTGAAGGGTATCAACTTCATGTTCCTGGGAATCAATCTGGGCGCAATTCCGCAGTTTAATATCTTCAGTTCCACCTGGGTCTGGAACTGGGCACACATCGGCGCGTTCCTGATTCCCTGCCTGTCCGCTGGTTCTCAGGTGCTGCAGATGTGGATCAGCCAGAAGACCAACGATTCCGTGATTACCGACGAGAAGGGCGTTCAGGATAAGGAAACCGCCAAGAACTCTCAGGCCAACCAGACCAATCAGGTGATGATGTGGATGATGCCGCTGATGTCCCTGTGGATTGGCTTTACGCTGGCGGCCGGACTGTCCCTGTACTGGTTCATCGGCGGCGTGTTCCGCATGATTACCGATCCCATCCTGACCAACCACTACCGCAAGATCTATGATGCCGAGGATGCCGTGCGGCTCCAGAAGGCCATTGAGGCAGAGCGGCTGGAGGCGGAGAAGGAGCGCGTCCGCGCGGAGCGCCGGGCTGCCAACCCCGATGGCATCACCGAGAATACCAGCAAAAAGAAGCTGCAAAAGCAGCAGCGGAATCAGGAGCAGGCAGCCAAGGCCGCTGCCGCGAAAGAGTACGCTGCCCGGAAGGGAATTGCGGCGGATGAGGAAGAAGAGGAAGACTGCATGTCCGGCATCCCTGACCGCCCCTTCTGCAAGGGTCGTAACTACAATCCTGACCGCTATAATTCCAGCACAACGGAGGAATGAGTCATGGAAAAGACCATTGTATCTACCGGCAAGACCATTGACCTTGCCATCGAGGCTGCTCTGAACCAGTTGGGTCTGGATCGTGACAGTGTTTCCGTCATGGTGCTGCAACAGGCAAAGTCTGGTTTTCTGGGCTTCGGTGCTCAGCCCGCCAAGGTTCAACTGACCTATGAGGTGCCCGATCCTGTTGAAGTGAAGGAGCCTCCCAAGAGTGCGCTGGGCAGCGCTTCCCGCTCCAAGCCCAAGGCGACCGCCATTCCCGGTGTGACTCCGGAGCCTGTGAAGCCGGAAGCACCCAAGACCGAGTCCGTCAAGGTGGAGGCGCCCAAGCCGCCCCGTCAGGATAAGCCCAGAACACCCCGGCCGGAGAAGAAGCCGGAGAAGAAGCCGGAGCCGAAGGAATATGCACCGGTTGAGGCCGGCTCTGTTGAGGAGAAGATTGAGCAGTTTATCAAGGGATTGCTGGAGCACATGGGCTCTCAGGCGGTTCCCCACTGCACCAGCACGGAGAACAATACCTACCAGGTGGAGCTGGTGGGCGACGATCTGGGCTACCTGATCGGACGCCGGGGCGACACTCTGGACGCGATCCAGCATCTGACTAACTACACCATCAACCGGGGTGTGGACGGTCATATCCGGGTGAACGTGGATGCTGAGAGCTACCGGGAGAAGCGGGAGGAGAGCCTTCGCCGTTATGCCCGCAAGAAGGCACAGCAGGTGCTGAAGGCGCGCCGCCGCACCACTCTGGAGCCGATGAACGCCTACGAGCGCCACGTGATCCATGCTGCTCTGCAGGATATGGATAACATCACTACCCACTCCACCGGTGTGGAACCAAACCGCCGCGTTGTCATCGAGTACGCGAAATAATTCCAGGCCCCAGCCGACAGGCTGGGGCTTTCTTTGCTTGCGAATTCGTCAATACGCTTGAAAATGCAGAGGCGTTTTGCAAAAAATTGGTGTATATTTCAAAAATGCACTTGCATATCCGGTAAAATCGAGGTATCATATCCCATAGAGAAGCTGTGGAAGGCGACAGGGTGCCTTCCAAAACGGCGAGAGGCAGGTGTACCAGTGTGAAAAAGCAGAGAACGGCACAGCAGAACCGCACCATGGTGCAGCTGATCCTGTGGGTTTTGATGGTGGCCATTATGATTACCCTGTTTATGAATTTTTCCCGGTCGAACCGGGAGAGAATTCTGAGGCAGAATGCGAATTATGTGATGGACAGCGCCCGACAGATGGCGGATCAGGTCGAGCGGGCTTTGCAGGAGGCGTCGGATGAGGTCAAGCTTCTGTCCTACTGGCTGGGAGAGAATTTGGATAGCCCGGAGGTTACGACGGAGAATCTGAAGCAGCTGGAGGAACGATCCTCGTTTGACTATGTCCGCTTCGTGGACGCCGATGGCCTGAATATTTCCTCCGACGGTCGGAGCAACGACGCCCGGGATCGGGAGTACTATCTGGAGGGCATGGCTGGCAACAGCGGCATTTCCGTGATTATGAGATCCCGTATTACCGAGGAGACACTGATGAACTTCTATGCCCCTGTGTATTATCAGGGAAAGATCATCGGTGTGTTGCGGGGCGTGTTTCTGGCGGAGGAGCAGGTCAAGCAGCTGCTGAAGTCCAGTTTCTTCGGCGTGGACGCCACCACCTTTCTGTGCATGAGCGACGGCGTCGTGATTGCGGGCAACGGGCCGGATCTGCGCTACGGCTATGAAACGGGAATCCGTAAGCTGCTGTTCAATGACAGCAATATGGACAAGGAGATGGTAGAGCGGGTGGTGTGCGCCCTGGAGAACGGGCAAAGCACCGGCTTTCTCTACAAGAATGGGCGCGACGAGGGCAATGGCTACCTGACCAAGCTGAGTGTCAACGACTGGTACCTGATCCAGACCTTCCCGGCATCGGTGACCAGCAGCTTCTATCAGGAGTCCAATCACGCGGGCATCCAGCTGGAGGTTTCACTTATTGTCCTGTTTGCCGTATACATTGCCTTCATCCTGATCAGCGGAGGCCGGCAGCGCAGACGCCTGATGGCGGAAAACCGGGATATGGATTTCATACTCCGGGGTATGCCCATGCTGTTCGACCGGTTCATTCTGGTGGATCTGGACAGAAATACTTACCGCTATCTCCGGGGCAGCAGGCCGATCTTCGCGGACATGGAGCCGAAGGGACGCTACGACGAGCTGGAGAAGCATATTATTCAGAACGTGGAGGGTGCGGCAGACCGGGAACGGATGCGGAAATTCCTGTCCCGGGAGCAGCTGCGCAAGCTGCATCCGGGGGATGCCAGCATCGAGCACCGGGAGATTCAGGAGCAGATCTGGGTGCGGCTCAATGCGGTGTGCGTTGTGGAACAGGATGGAATCCCGGTTAAGATTCTTCTGGCAAAGCAGAACATCACCGAAGCCAAACGGGAGGAGCTGCAGCGTCAGGAAGCGCTGCAGAAGGCGATGTATGAGGCGGAAAAGGCCAACCGCGCCAAGAGTGCCTTCCTGTTTAATATGTCCCACGATTTGCGCACGCCTATGAATGCCATCATCGGCTTTACTACCCTTGCCCAGCGGCACCTGACGGTGCCGGATGTGGTTCAGGGCTATCTGGAAAAGATCCAGAATTCCAGCCAGATTCTGCTGGGAATTATTAACGACGTGCTGGATCTGGCCAGAATCGAAAGCGGCAAGACGACCCTGCATCCCAAGCCGGGCGACCTGCGGGATACCATGGAGGCGCTGCAGGAGATGTTCGCCGAGAGCATGGAGGAGGGCGGAATCCACTTCCAAATGGAGTTTTCCGTGGAGAACCCGCTGGTGGAGTATGACCCGCTGCGGTTGAGCCAGATTGTCATTAATCTGCTGAGCAATGCCAGAAAATTCACCCATGCAGGCGGAAATGTGCAGTGCCTGCTTCAGCAGAAGGGCGTGGAGGACGGCAAAGCCTGCTTCTGCCTGACCATCGCGGATACGGGCATCGGCATCAGTCCGGAGTTCCTTCCCCATATTTTCGGCGCCTTTGAACGGGAGCGCACCTCGACGGTGGCGGGTATTCAGGGCACCGGACTGGGACTGAGCATCGTCAAAGAACTGGTGGATATGATGGGCGGCATCGTTGCCGTGGAAAGTGAGCAGGGCGTGGGCACCCGGTTTACTGTGGAACTGTCGTTCCCGGTGGTCGGGGAGGAAGCACTGCCGATAGCCCAGCTGGCGGAGGAAGCCCACGCGGATACCAAGGGCAAGCGATTGCTGCTGGTGGAGGACAATGAGCTGAACCGGGAGATTGCACTGGAAATCCTGCAGGAAGCCGGATATCTGGTGGAGGTGGCAACGGATGGCGATGTGGCGGTGGAGACCGTTTCCCATTCCCAGCCGGGGTATTTTGACCTGATTCTGATGGATATTCAGATGCCGAGAATGGACGGCTACCAGGCGACCCGGCTGATCCGAACCCTGCCAAATCCGGCGCTGGCGAACATTCCCATCGCCGCCATGACCGCCAACGCCTTCGACGAGGATAAGCAGCGCGCCGCGGAGGCGGGCATGAACGCCCACATCGCCAAACCACTGGATCTGAAGCAGCTGATGGATACCATCACCTCTCTGCTGACGAAAAAAAACCAGGGAACCTCGAAATAAATCGATTGCGGCTTTCCTGGCGAAACGTTTGCCCCATCCGTGCAGGCCTGAAAAAGGGGAATACATACAGAATTCCTCCATTTTCAGACCTTTCGGCTGAAGAAAAATCCCTGGCAGTTAGCATTTGCCGATTTATTCGGAGCGTCCCCGAAAAACACGGCCTTCCTCTCCACTTTTTCGGACGGAAAGGCAGGAACACGGAAAGCAACCGAGATCATCCCCGGCCGTCAAAACAGGCGGCCGGGGCGCTTTTTTGCGCGCTTAAGGCAACACCGCGCAATGGGAGCTGCAGGCTTCGGCGGATCTTTTGCCTCAACCGTGCAGTATGAAAAATGGGAAATACATTCAGTATTTCCACATTTCCCATACTTTCGCTTGCGTCAATATCTCTTGCCGAATCTCCTTGCCCCATTATGCGGTGCTGCCTTAATATCTTTTTAAGGAAACTGCCTCTTTCTTCTTAAAGAAAAGAATGGTATAATAAACCGCAGAATGAGGAAAAGGAGCGATACGCCGTGTATAACGTCCTGATATGTGACGATCAGCCGGATATTGTCAACGCGCTGAAAATTTATCTGGCGCCGGAGGGCTATCAGCTGTTTGAGGCCTTTACCGGGCAGGAGGCGGTGGAAATCGTCCGCAGGAATGACATCCATCTGATTCTGCTGGATGTGATGATGCCGGTGATGGATGGCATTACGGCAACCGCAAAAATTCGGGAGTTTTCCAATGCGCCCATTATTCTGCTCACCGCCAAGTCCGAGACGGAGGACAAGGTACTGGGTCTGAACGTGGGTGCGGACGACTATATCACCAAGCCCTTCGTGCCGGTGGAGGTGCTG
>JAXEAK010000027.1:0-16946 GCA_034094395.1 Faecousia sp. | reverse complement strand
TATGTCCAAGGAAGAAATGGAAGAGAATTTGGGCACCATCGCCAAGTCCGGCTCTCTGGGCTTCAAGCAGGCCATGGAGAAAAATGAGGACATCGACATCATCGGCCAGTTCGGCGTGGGCTTCTACTCCGCCTTTATGGTTGCCTCCTCCGTCACCGTAATCTCCAGAAAGTACGGCGAGGACAAGGCCTGGAAGTGGGTCTCTGACGGTGCCGACGGCTATACCATTGAGGAAACCACCAAGGACGCACCCGGCACCGACGTCATCATGACCTTGAAGCCTGATACCGATGAGGAGAAATACTCCGAGTATTTGGAGGAATATGAGATTCGCTCCCTGATCCGCAAGTATTCCGACTACATCCGCTACCCCATCAGAATGGAGGTAACCAAGTCCCGTCAGGTTGAGGAGCCGGAGGACGAGGAGGAAGCCGCGGAAGAGAAGCCGGAGAACGAGGATGAGGCCATCGAGGTCGAGGACGAAAAGAAGGAACCCAAAACTCCCAAGTATGAGGAATACACCGAGATGGAAACCCTCAACTCCATGGTGCCCATCTGGCAGCGCGCCAAGAAGGACGTGACCGAGGAGGAGTATGAGGCCTTCTATCGGGAGAAGTTCTTCGACTACAACAAGCCCCTGCGGGTGATTCATTCCAGCGCCGAGGGCAGCGTCAGCTTCAAAGCGCTGCTGTATATCCCCTCCAAAGCGCCCTATGATTTCTACAGCAAGGACTTTAAGCGCGGCCTGCAGCTGTATTCCTCCGGCGTGCTGATTATGGAGAACTGCGAGGATCTGCTGCCCGAGCACTTCCGTTTCGTCCGCGGCGTTGTAGACAGCCAGGATCTGTCCCTGAACATCAGCCGGGAAATGCTGCAGCACAACCGTCAGCTGACCATTATCGCCCGGAACATCGAGAAGAAGATCAAGTCCGAGCTGAAGTCCATGCTGGAAAACGATCGGGAGAAGTACGAGGAATTCTACGCCGCCTTCGGCCGTCAGCTGAAGTACGGTACCGTCTCCGACTACGGTGCTCACAAGGACGCCTGCCAGGATCTGCTGCTGTTCTACAGCAACAAGCAGGGCAAGCTGATTTCCCTTAAGGAATACGTGGATTCCATGGCGGAAGGTCAGGAGAAGATCTACTTTGCCCCCGGCGAGAACCGGGAACGCCTCGCCAAGCTGCCGCAGGTGGAAACCCTTGCCAAGAAGGGTTACGATGTGCTGCTGTTTGCCGAGGATGTGGATGAATTCGTTCCCCAGACCCTGATGACCTATATGGAGAAGCAGTTCTGCAACGTGGCCACGGAGGATCTGGGTCTCAAGACCGAGGAAGAGAAGAAGGAAGCCGAGGAGAAGGCCGAGGAAATGAAGGGTCTGCTGACCTTCGTCAAGGAAGCCCTGGGCGATCAGGTCAAGGAGGTCAAGCTGTCTGCTGATCTGGGCAGCCATCCTGTGTGCATGACTCCCGATTCCGGCATGAGCTTCGAGATGGAGAAGTATATGAAGCGAGCCAACCCGGAGTTTGCCTATCCGGTAGGCCGGATTCTGGAGTTGAATCCCGATCACGAGGCAGTGAAGGCGCTGCAGAAGGCTATGACCGAGGATCCCGTAAAGGCAAAGGATTATGCTCAGCTGCTGTGCTATCAGGCACAGCTCATGGCGGAGCTGCCTCTGGACGATCCCTACGCCTACACCGAACTGGTGTGCAAGCTGATGCAGTGACGTATTTTCCCATTGCCTTTGTGTGCGTGTTATGATACACTCTATAGACAAAGGAGGGTGTTATTATGTCATATTCCTACAATCATCTGGGCAGCGCGCTGCTGGCGCTGGTGCAGACGCTGCTGGGGATGCCCATGCTGCTTGGCATCGCTGCCTACGTACTCACCGCTCTGGCGCTGTATACCGTGGCAAAGCGCCGGGGGCTGAAAAAGCCATGGCTGGCGTGGATCCCGGTGGTAAGCTGCTACCTTCTGGGTTCCCTGTCCGACCAGTACCGCTATGTGGTGCACGGTGAGAATAAATCCAAGCGGAAGATTCTGCTGGTGCTGAATATTCTGACCACCGTCATGTGCATTGCCATCTTTGCCGTGCTGATTGCCATGGTAGTTCAAATGGTGGGCGGCGCAATCTACGGCCTGCGGGAGCGGGAGCTTCTGGATCAGGTTCTGGGGCTGGCCTTCGGTATGCTGGGGCTGTGCCTGCCGCTGCTTGGCGTGGCCATCGCCTATGCCGTCTTCCGCTACATGGCGCTGTATGACCTGTACAAGTCCATGGATCCCAGCAACAGCGTGCTGTTCCTGGTGCTGAGCATTCTGTTCGGCATTACCGAGCCTTTCTTCCTGTTCTTCAGCCGGAACAAGGACGACGGTATGCCCCCCAGAAAGCAGCCGGTTATGAATACCCCCAGCAGCAACGACTGGGTGGAAACGGAAGCGGATGAACTGTAATAAAAAAACGTCCCGAAGCCAATTCGGGACGTTTTTTCATAGGAGGAAGCGATGGAATATTATGCGTATCCGTCCCCGGTGGGGACGCTGTACCTGACCGCGGACGAAGGCGGTCTGACCGGCATCCGGATGCATCCGGAACAAACGGAGGATTTTCCCGTTCTTTCGGCGGTCAGCCGCTGGCTGGACGGCTATTTTGCCGGAAAGCCCGCAAAGCCTGACTTCCCGCTGAATCCCCACGGAACCGCCTTTCAGCAGCAGGTCTGGCAGATTCTCCTGACCATCCCCTATGGGCAGACCCGTACTTATGGCGAGCTTGCCCGGGAAATTGCCAGACTGACCTGCAAGGAAACCATGTCGGCGCAGGCCGTGGGGCAGGCAGTGGGGAAAAACCCCATCAGCATCCTCATCCCCTGCCACCGGGTGGTGGGCGCAGACAGGAAGCTGACAGGCTATGCCGGCGGGCTTGACAAAAAGAGTTGGCTTCTGCATCACGAGGGATGGTTGTAAGGAAAGCCCCTGCCGCAGGATTGGCGGCAGGGGCTTTTTCGCGGCTTATTCGTACAGTGCGGACAGGTCCTCGTAGTAGGCCATCATTTCTTCCTCGGTGTCGAAATTGGCCACATACATCTGGTTTGCCATGGCGCCGGACAGAGCATCGGGAATCCGACCCCACATGACCATTTTGGAGCCGTATTTCATCATGACTTCATAGTCGTCCAGCTTGTAGTGCTTGCCGTCCCGGCGGCCGTAGAAGGCGCAGTAATGGGAGTTGCCCACAGGCTTGGTGCTCCGGTCAAAGGCCACCATATCCGCCCAGATCTTATACACATCCGTTTCCTGAGAGTAGTTGTACATTTCGGGCGTGTAGCCGCCGGCGGGGCGCATATTGACCTCCAGACCCAGCACGTCGCCCTTCTTGCCCAGACCCTCCTGATCGTCGTTCAGCACAAAGAACTCCAGATGGATGAACCGGCTCTTCACGCCGAAGGCCTTCACTGTGGCAAGACCCGCCTGACGGATCTTCTCCGGCAGCTCCTTGACCAGATAGTACACGGAATCTCCGCCGGTGTTCACAATGTCCATCAGGGACAGAGGGGTAACGTTGCCGGACTCGAAGAGCATCTCCCCCTTGGAATCCACGATGCCGTCGAAGGTCTGGACATAGCCGTTGACGAACTCCTCCATGATGTACACATTGTCGTCCTTGGTGTCGATGAACCACTGGACATCCTCGTCGGACTGGAGCTTGTAGGTATTGGCAGCGCCCACGCCGTTGTCCGGCTTGACCACCACGGGGTAGCCCACGGTGTGGGCAAACTCAAGAGCGTCCTCCAGTCCCTCCACCAGATGATACCGGGCAGTGGGGATTCCGGCCTTGGCGTAGTATTCCTTCATGCAGGACTTGTACTTGATCTTGTCCATATCCTCCAGCTTGGGGCCGGTGGTGATGTTGAACTCGGTACGCAGCCAGGCATCCCGCATGAGCCAGTACTCGTTGTTGCTCTCCAGCCAATCGATCTTGCCGTACTTGAAGGTGAAGAAGGCCACGGCCTTGAACACCTCGTCGCTGTTTTCCAGAGAGCTGACCTTATAATACTCGTCCAGAGAATCCCGCAGCTCCTGCAGCAGCTCATTGTAGGGGCAATCGCCGATGCCCAGAACCCGCATCCCGTTGTTGCGCAGTTCCCGGCAGAACTTCCAGTAGGTCATGGGGAAATTGGGGGAAATAAATACGAAGTTTTTCATGCTGTCTCTCCTTATCTTGTATCTTGTGTCTTTAGCCAAGGAACCAGGGCAGGTAGGTCTGCACCATTTTATACCACCAGGGCCAGTCGTGGTTGACATCCTTACCCCAATACTCGAACCGGGTGTGGATGCCCTTCTGGCAGCACACGGTGTCCAGCCACCGGGTGGATTCCAGCAGCGGCTCCTCCCAGGCGCCCTGACCGCAGACAATCAGGCTCTTCTGGCTGTTGTACATATCCTTGTAGTAGTGGCCATCCGGCAGATTCTGCAAATACAGGCAGGGGCAGTTGTTGTACACCAGATCGTCGCAGTAGTCGCCGAAGAACAGCTTATTGTCGTACAGGCCGGAAATGGCAAAGCAGCTGTCGAACAGGTCGGGACGGCGGTAATACAGATTGGCCGCGTGCATGGCGCCCATGGAGGCGCCGAAGGTCAGGATGCCCTGATCGTAGCCGTTGGCCAGCCCTGCCAGATGCTTAATGGTGGGCACCATTTCGTTCACCACATAGTTGTACCATTTCTCGTGGTTTTCGATGCGCCAGCGGTTGTCCGCGCCGATGGCCGCCCAAGCCTCGTTGTCGATGGTGTCGATGGCAAAGACCATGCACTTGCCGGACTCAATCCAGGGCGCCCAGTAGTCCACCATGTGGAAGGACTCAAAATCCCAGAACCGCCCCGCCTGACAGGGGATGAACAGTACGGGCTTGCCGCAGCTGCCGTAGATTTTGAACTCCATTTCCCGGTTCAGGTAGCCGCTCCAATGTTTTTCGTACCGAATTTCCATTTTCTATCTCTCCTATTTTGGTTAATTACAATCCCAGACAGTCCATAAAAACGGGGATCTGCTTTTCCCAGCTGGCCTCGGAATGAGTGCCCCCGGGGACAATCCGCAGCGCCAGATTCACCCGCTTGGTCAGCAGCAGATGGGCGGTGGAGATCATGGATTCCTGAGTTGCCGCATGGTTGAACATTTCCAGCTCGCCATAGTCCATATAGATCAGGGTGTCCCGGCGGATGTGCGCCCGGGCGACGAACTCCAGCACCTTACCCGGCGCTACCCACAGGCTGGGCGACAGGCAGGCGCCCCGCTGAAAGACATGGTTGTAAACCGTCACGCCATACAGGGCGATGAGACCGCCCATGGAAGAACCGGCGATGATGGTATTCTTCCGATCCGGCAGGGTGCGGTAGGTCGCATCAATGTAGGGCTTCAGTTCCTTGACCATCCAGTTCATCATCACGCTGCCCTTGCCCCGGATATGGCCGTGCTCGGAATTGTCGTAGGTCATGGGGGCGTACTCTACCAGACGGCGGTTGCCTTCATGGTTGCACTCCACGGCGACAATAATCAAATCCTTTGGATTCTCATACAGGTATTTCGCCATGCCCCAGGACTTGCCGAAGGTGGCGTCCTCGTCGAAGAACACGTTGTGCCCGTCGAACATATACATGACGGGGTAGCGCTTGTCCTCCCTTTCCTCATAATCCTCGGGCAGCCAGATGTAGGCGCGGCGGGGCGTGTCTCCTGACAGCTGCGGAATTGTCACATCCCATTTGTATACCATTGGTTACTTTCCCTCCGAAATCGGCGCTCTGCGTCAAAATATAGAGGATAGTATACTTGCAAAAAATGCAATTGTCAATCGCTGCGGCCGGAAATGTTGTATTTGCACAAAAAACAATCGCCCGTAGGACGAGGACAGACAATTATTACCATGTTGTGCTGCCTTTTCGTGGCAGGCTTCCGCTTTTCGGGTAAAACAAATTGCCAATCCGTGATTTTCCACAAAAGTTTTCCCGGAAAGCTCCTAAATTCCGGCGTGGAAAATATTGAAATCCCGGAAGATTCAGAGTATACTGTCACCGGATACCATATAAAGAGAGGATGATTTTCCATGGAAAACAACGAAGCGGTCTACGACGTTAGAACCCTCGGCACACCCAAGGCTCTGGTTCTGGGTCTTCAGCATCTGTTCGCCATGTTCGGCGCGACGGTTCTGGTGCCCGCCATCACCGGCCTGAACGTGTCCACCACACTGCTGTTTGCCGGTCTCGGCACACTGCTGTTCCACCTGATCACCGGCCGGAAGGTGCCTGCATTCCTCGGCTCTTCCTTCGCCTTCCTGGGTGCCTATGGTCTGGTCACCGCCTCCGGACAGGACATTCCCCTGACCTACTCCTGCTTCGGCGTAGCCGTCGCCGGTCTCGTGTACCTGGTTCTGGCATTCTTCTTCAAGCTCTTCGGCGCAAAAAAAGTTATGCGCTACTTCCCGCCCATCGTCACCGGCCCCATCATCATCTGCATTGGCCTGTCTCTGGCCGGTTCCGCCATCAACAACTGCCAGAATAACTGGTGGATCGCGCTGGTGGCAATTCTGGTGGTTGTGGTGTGCAACATCTGGGGCAAGGGTATGGTAAAGATCGTGCCCATCCTGCTGGGTGTTGTAGCCTCCTACCTGTTCGCCATAATCGTCGACCCCGCCGCCCGGGCAAATGTCGCCCAGACCGTGGCGGACGCCAAGTGGTTCGGCCTGCCGGTGATCTGGAAAAATACCGCTTTCTCCATTTTCGGCAAGGATTTCGACGGCGGTATGCTGCTCACCGCCATCATCACCATCGCGCCCATCTCTCTTGCCACCATCGTCGAGCACATCGGCGATATGTGCGCCATCTCCTCTACCGTTGGCCGGAACTATGTGGCTGATCCCGGTCTGCACCGCACGCTGGCCGGTGACGGTCTGGCAACCGCCCTTGCCGCCATGTTCGGCGCTCCCGCCAACACCACCTACGGTGAGAACACGGGCGTTCTGGCGCTGAGCAAGGTCTACGACCCCAAGGTCATCCGACTGGCTGCCGTGTTCGCCATTATTCTGTCCTTCTGCCCCAAGTTCGCCGCGCTGATCGTGGCCATGCCTGCCGCCACCATGGGTGGTGTCAGCCTGGTGCTGTACGGTATGATCTCCGCTGTTGGTGTGCGGAACGTGGTGGAAAATCAGGTGGACTTCACCAAGAGCCGCAACGTCCTGATCGCCGCCATGATCATGGGTCTGGCTGTGGGCGTGACCTACAGCGGTTCCATCGTGATCCCCATCGGCTCCGTGACCATCAGCCTGTCCGGTCTGGCCGTGGCCGCTCTGGTTGGCATCTTCATGAACGCCATTCTGCCGGGCAAGGACTACGAGTTCGGCGTCAACGCGCAGGGCGATACCTCCGTCAACTTCGGCACCCGCGCCCAGTAAGCAGGTCAAGAATGCAAAAAATACCGGGTTTCTTCGGAAGCCCGGCATTTTCTTATCCTTTTAGCTGCAATTTTGCTTCCCGGACGGCATTTTCGCTGGTCACGGGGATGTGCCATTCATCCAGTCCCGGCAGTCCCATGGGCACGCCCTCCCGGCGGAAGCGCATCCTGCTTTCCACCTCGGTTTTGCCGCTCATGTGGAATGCCCGGGCGCCGGGCAGCTTTGTCCGGAAAGCGGCAATCACATTGGCGTTCACCCCTGCGCCGATGAGAATCTCCGGGCAGTTTTCCGCGTCCCGGATGTGCAAAAGCTTCTCTATGGCTTTCATCCCATCCAGACATTTCCCCGCGCCGCCGCTGGTGAGCACCGTGTCAAAACCCAGAGAAGCTGCCTCCCGGCAGGTTTTTTCCAAATCCCGGGAAACATCAATGCAACGGTGCAGGGTCAGTCCGCAGCCATTCGCCGCTTTCAGCAGCGGCTCCATGGCGCGTGCGTCCAGTGCTCCGTCTGCTGTCAGGCAGCCGATGACAAAGCCGTCGGCGCCTGCCGCCCGCAGAGCCTCCATCTCCATAGCCATCTGTTCCATCTCTTCCGGAGTATAGAGAAAATCCCCGCCCCGGGGACGCATCAGACAGCGGATGGGGATACCGCTGACCCGGCGGATCTGCCGCAGCAGCGCCGCCGAAGGGGTCAGACCGCCCACACTCAGGGCGCTGCACAGCTCCAGCCGGTCTGCACCCCCGGAAATCGCCGCCATGGCGGAAGCATAGGAATCCACGCAAACCTCCAACAGTTCCTTCATTGTCACCGCTCCTTTTTTCTGCCAGTTTACCATTCTGAAAAGAATCCTGTCAAGCCCGGATTTTGTCGGCTTGACAGATCTTTTTCTGTGGATATAATAGGTATGGTATCCGTTTTTTGATTATTTTCATTGGAAATATCCGGGAGGCGGCTATGGATCTTCGGAGCCTGAATATTTTTATCGAGGTGGCGGAGTTGGGCAGCTTTACCCGTGCCGGAGAAAAGCTTGGCTATTCTCAGCCCACCATTTCCTTCCAGATTAAGCAGCTGGAAAAGGAAATGGGCGCCCAGCTGTTTGATCGGATCGGGCACACCGTCAGCCTGACGGACGCCGGGCGGGATGCTCTCGTCTATGCCCAGCAGATCTGCCACAGCTGTCAGGAAATGGTGCTGGGCACCGCAGGCCGTCGGGAGCCGGCCGGTGTACTCCGGCTTGGCATGGCAGATTCTCTGTGCGAGCCGCTGATCGTGGGGCACTTCGCCCAATTCCGGGCAGCCTACCCCAAGGTGTCCCTGCACATCACCAGCATCGACACCAGCGCATTGCTGGAATGTCTGGATCGCAACGAGGTGGACATGATCTGCACCATGGACGACCATGTGTACGACGCCAATTACATCATTGCGGATGAAGAAGAAATCGGCGTGCATTTTGTGGCTTCCCCCTGTAACCCCCTCGCTGCCCTTCCCCGGGTGGAGGTTGCCCAGCTTCTCTCCCAGCCCTTCCTCCTGACGGAGAAGGACATGAGCTACCGGCGGCTGATGGATCAGCAGCTTGCCCGGAACTCTCAGGAGATTCTCCCCGTGCTGGAGACCGGTCAGGCAGATCTGATCTGCACACTGGTGGGAGAGAACATGGGGCTGTCCTTTCTGCCGGATTACGTAACCGAGAAGGGTGTGCGGGCTGGAACGCTGGTTCGGCTGAATGTTCCGGATCTGCAGGTCGTTGTCTGGAAACAGCTGCTATACCGCCGGGAAAAGTGGGTGTCTTTGCCCATGCGCGCCATGATCGATCATCTGACGGGAATCCGTCTTACCGGGTGCAGCCTATGAGTCTCAGAAAGCTTTCGGTTCTGTTACTGCTTCCCTGCCTGCTGTGCGCCTGCGGCACGCAGACTCCCGAGCCGGTGGAAAACGCCCCTGTCGTCACCGCCTCTGCCGTCACAGCGGAGCCAGTCCCGTCAACGGAAACGGCGGCGACGCAGGAACCGTCCGACGGGGATTTTGTGCGGGTGCTGGACTACATTCCCACGGCGCAGCAGAAACTGATGTACGCCACGGATCGGAATTTTACCGGACAGCAAATCTACAGCTTTTCCGACGCTTATCTGCGCTACGGCACCGTGAAAAAACTGATAGCCGTCAGTGACGATCTGGCGCAGCTGGGGCTGTCCATTCAAATCTGGGACGCCTTTCGTCCGGTGAGCGCCCAGTTCCGGCTATGGGAAAGCTGCCCGAACTCCGCCTATGTTGCCAATCCGGAAACCGGCTTCAGCAGCCACAGCCGGGGCAACACCGTGGATCTGACACTGGTTGACGCCTCCGGCGAAGAGCTGGAAATGCCCACGGGCTTTGATGATTTTTCCCGGAAAGCCGACCGGGATTATTCCGACTGCACCGAACTGGCAGCAGGCCATGCCCAGCTTCTGGAGGTTCTCATGGAAAAGCACGGTTTTTCCGGATACGCCCGGGAATGGTGGCACTTTACAGATACAGACGAATACCCGGTGGAGGAAAGCTTCTCCCCGTCATAGAAAGAAGGAACAAAATGTCCATTGAAAAAGTGCGAAGCTGGCTCGCCCAATACGGTGCGGCAGACCGGATTCTGGAATTTCCCGTGTCCAGCGCTACCGTGGAGCTGGCGGCACAGGCGCTGAACTGCGAGCCCTGCCGAATTGCCAAAACTCTGTCCTTCGGCGTGCAGGACACGCCCATCCTGATCGTGGCCGCCGGAGACGCCAGGGTGGACAACGCCAAATTCAAGGCACAGTTCGGCGTTAAGGCGAAAATGCTGTCCCATGAGGACGCTGCGTCGCGCATTGGTCACGCCGTTGGCGGCGTGTGCCCCTTTGCGGTCAACGAAGGTGTGGAGGTGTATCTGGACGTATCCCTGAAGCGCTTTCACACGGTTTTCCCCGCCGCCGGCAGCAGCAACAGCGCAATCGAACTGACCATCCCGGAACTGGAGCAGTTCTCCCGCTACCGATGCTGGGCGGATGTGTGCAAGGCATGGCAGGACACCCCGTAAAAGTTTACAGCATTTTCAAACTTTTCCCTGTAAAATGCGCTATAATAATACGTTGAGAAAATAAACAACACTGGAAAGGTGACGTAAGTATATGACAAAAATTGACATTTACTCCGGCTTTCTGGGCGCCGGCAAGACCACACTCATCAAGAAGATGATCCAGGAGGCTTACAAGGGTCAGAAAATCGTGCTGATCGAGAACGAGTTTGGCGAAATCGGCATTGATGGCGGCTTCCTGCAGGATGCGGGCATCAACATCACCGAGATGAACTCCGGCTGCATCTGCTGCTCTCTGGTGGGCGATTTCGGCAAGGCGCTGACCCGGGTCATCGCGGAATATAACCCCGACCGCATTCTCATCGAGCCCTCCGGCGTGGGCAAGCTGTCCGATGTCATCGGCGCGGTGAAGAAGGTCATGAATGATGAGGTGACTCTGGGCTACACCGTGGCTGTGGTAGACGCCGGCAAGGTCAAGGTGTATATGAAGAACTTCGGCGAGTTCTACAACAACCAGATTGAGACGGCCTCCACCATTATCCTGTCCCGCACCGATTCCATCCCCCAGGCCAAGCTGGACACCGCCGTGGCCATGCTCCGGGAGCACAACTGCAAGGCCACCATTGTCACGACCCCCTGGGGAGAGCTGACCGGTGAGCAGCTTACCGCCGCCATGGAAGGGCAGGCCGGTCTGGCTGCGGAGCTTGCCAAGCTGGTACACGAGCATGAGCATCATCACCACCATCACGATGACGACGAGGATGACGATCATTGCTGCGGTCACCACCATCATCACGATGACGACGGGGATGAGGAGCATTGCTGCGGTCACCACCATCATCACGATGACGACGAGGATGAGGAAGCGCACGAGCATCACGATCATGACCACGAGCATGACGAACACTGCACCTGCGGCTGCCATGACCACGACCACCACCATCATCACCACGATCACGACGCCGACGAGGTATTCACCTCCTGGGGTGTGGAGACGGCAAAGAAATTTGATAAGGCCGCCGTGGAAAACGCGCTGCACGCTTTGGATTCCGGCAAGTATGGCATGATTCTCCGGGCAAAGGGCATTCTGCCCGCTGCGGACGGCAGCTGGATCCACTTCGACTATGTGCCGGAGGAATCCAATGTCCGTACCGGTTCCGCCGATGTCACCGGCAAGCTCTGCGTCATCGGTTCCAAGCTGGATGAGCAGGGACTGGCCGCACTGTTCGGGGTGTAAGCTATGCAGGAGATACCGGTCTACGCTTTCACCGGATTTCTGGATTCCGGTAAGACGAAGTTCATTCAGGAAACGCTGGAGGATCCGCGCTTCAACGCCGGAGAGCGCACGCTGCTGCTGCTCTTTGAGGAGGGCGAGGAGGAATACGACCTGTCCACCTATCCCCATAAAAATGTGTATATCGAGACGCTGGATCAGCAAACTGTCACCACGAAGGAGCTTCTGGCGCTTCAAAAGAAATACCGGGCAGAACGGGTGGTCGCCGAACTGAACGGGATGCAGCAGGTAGGTGACCTGTATATGCGCTTCCCCGAAAACTGGGTGGTTGCCCAGGAGGTTATGTTCGCCGACTCCACCACCATCATGGCCTTCAACGCCAATATGCGCAATCTGGTGATGGACAAGCTGGTGGGCGCCCAGATGGTGGTGTTCAACCGGCTGGAAAAGGGTACGGACGTGATGCCCTTCCACAAGCTGGCGCGGGCCGCTTCCCGGCGCATTGATATTCTCTATGACTACACCGACAGAACTACCCAGTTTGACGAAATTGAGGATCCCCTGCCCTTTGACATCAACGCACCTGTGATCGAAATCAAGGACGAGGACTACGCCCTTTGGTATCGGGATGTATCCGAAGAGCCCCAGAAATATGACGGAAAGACCGTCCGTTTTAAGGGGCAGGTTGCCATGCTCCGCCGGGACAAGAACGGAATGTTCGCTCCCGGACGGTTCGTCATGACCTGCTGTGTTGAGGACATTCAGTTCTGCGGCATCCCCTGCCGGTACGCCGAGGCTTCCCAACTGAAAAGCCGGGAGTGGGTGATGGTCACGGCAAAGGTTGCTGCCGAGAAGCACCCGCTGTACAAGGGGGATCTTGGCCCCGTGCTGACCGCTATCGAGGTCGTAAGCGGCGCCCAGCCCGCCGAACCGGATGTGGCAACATTCTGAGATAAGCCCTCCCCTTTGGGGAGGGTGACCGAGCCTTGGGCGAGGTCGGGAGAGGTCTTTCTCCATGACTCCAGCGCAGAGAGGGAATTCCTCTTCCGTCAGCCCTTCGGGCTGCCACCTTCCCCAAAGGGGAAGGCATTGTTCACCACAAAAGGAGGGCTGCTTATGTATCAGCCGCTGGCCGATCTTCTGAGACCCACCACGCTGGACGAGGTGTACGGTCAGGAGCACATTCTGGGCGAAGGCGCCGTGCTGCGGCGGCTCATCGACTCCAGGAATATCCCCAACATGGTATTCTACGGTCCCAGCGGCACGGGAAAAACCACCGTCGCCAACATCATCGCGAAGCAGACCAACCGAACATTGTACAAGCTGAACGCCACCACTGCCTCCACGGCGGACATCAAGGAGATCGTGGCGCAGCTGGATACCTTCATGACCCCCAACGGGGTGCTGCTGTACCTGGACGAAATTCAGTCCTTCAATAAAAAGCAGCAGCAATCCCTGCTGGAGTACATCGAAAACGGCAAGATCACCCTGATTGCTTCCACCACGGAGAATCCCTATTTCTATGTGTTCAACGCCATTTTGAGTCGCTCCACTGTGTTTGAATTCAAACAGATTTCGGCGGAAGCGGCGCTGAAAGCGGTGCATCGGGCGGTTGACTTTATGGAAAAACGCACCGCTCTCAAGGCACAGCCTGAGGATGGCGCGCTGGAATACATTGCCGCTGCCTGCGGCGGCGACCTTCGCAAGGCCATGAATGCGGTGGAGGTGCTGTTCTCCGCCGGACAGCCCCAGCGCGGGGTTCTTCCCCTGACCCTTTCGGACGTCAAGGCTGTCACCCAGAAAAGTGCCCTGCGGGCGGATCGGGATGGGGATAACTACTATGACCTGCTGTCCGCCCTGCAAAAGTCTATCCGCGGCTCTGACCCGGACGCCGCCTGTCACTATCTGGCGCGGCTGCTGGAGGCCGGGCAGATGCAATCTGCCTGCCGTCGGCTGATGGTGATTGCTGCCGAGGATGTGGGGCTTGCGTATCCTCAGATCATCCCTATTGTCAACGCCTGCGTGGACATGGCGTTGAAGCTGGGAATGCCGGAAGCCCGAATTCCTCTGGGGGACGCGGCGGTGCTCATGGCTACCAGCCCCAAGTCCAATTCCGGACACATTGCGCTGGATGCCGCGCTGGCAGACGTGCGCAGGGGCAAAACCGGTGACTTTCCCCGGCACCTGCAAAACGTCCACGCGGATTCCTACACCATGGAACGGGAGCAGGGATATCTCTATCCCCACGACTACCCCAACCACTGGGTTCCGCAGCAGTACCTGCCCGACGAACTGGTTGGCACCCACTATTACGAATACGCGGACAATAAGATGGAACAGGCTGCGAAGCAGTATTGGGACAGGATCAAGGAATAGTTGACAGTGGAAAGTTTCGGTGTCCCTTCTGGACGAATGAAATATCATTGCGCTGCAATACCACAACTGTCAACTCCCACAAACGCGGGAGGTATTATGGACATTCGCTTAAACGACATTCTGGTGATGAAAAAGCCCCATCCCTGCGGGGAAAAACGCTGGCTGGTGCTGCGCACCGGTGCGGACTTCCGCCTGCGATGCTTAGGCTGCGGGCATGAGGTCATGACCCCCCGGTTCAAGGCAGAAAAAAATATCCGCTCTGTAGAGCGTTCCCAACCCTCCGACTGATGAAAGCCGGAGGGTTTTGTGTTATCTCAGCGCAGGAGGCGGAAAGGACAAATCCCCTGCGGGAACTTGCGGCTGTGCCCGAGCACCGTTGCGACCGACTTTTCTGTGGGCAGCGGGTATACTGATTGCATCCCAACACGGAGGTGCGGGTATGACGGTTTATCTGGATCTGGTGGTGATTCTCAACTTTCTGGTAGATTTCTTGTTGCTTTTGGGGACAAATCGCCTGTCCGGCTTCCCTGCCGCCCCGGGACGGTGCGCGCTGGCTGCCGCCCTGGGGAGTGTGTATGCCGCTGGCTGTCTGCTGCCGGGGTTCCGGTTTCTGGGTAACCTTCTTTGGCGGTGCGTCAGCCTGTGCCTTATGGCGCTGGTTGCCTTTGGTTTCCGCCGGGACGCGCTGAAGCGGGGCGGGGTCTTCCTGCTGCTGAGTCTGTCGCTGGGGGGTATGGCGCTTTGCTTCACCCGTCAGAATTTCGCTGCCCTGACGCTGGGCGCGGTAGGTGTGTGGCTGCTGTGCCGGGTTGCTTTCGGGGACGGCGCCGTGGGGCGGGAATACGTGCCGGTGACGCTTCATTATCAGGGCAGAACCGCCAGCTTCACCGCTCTGCGGGATACCGGCAACACCCTGCGCGATCCCATTACCGGCGAGCCGGTGCTGGTGGTATCCGGGGACATTGGGGAAAAACTCACCGGGCTGACGGCGGAACAACTCGCGTCACCGCTGGAAACCCTTGCTGCCCGTCCCCTGCCGGGGCTGCGGCTGATTCCCTACCGGGCAGTTGGGGGCAGCGGCCTGCTGCTGGCCTTGCGGTTTCCCGGGGCGACTGTCGGCAAAAAAACGCAAAACGTGCTGGTGGCCTTCGCCGCTGAAGGTCTGGGACAATCGAAAATGTATCAGGGACTGACAGGAGGGGCATTATGAAACTGTTGGATTTACTGCGGATGCTTGGTCTGGTACGGGAGCGGGAAATCTATTACATCGGCGGAAGCGATATTCTGCCCCCGCCCCTGAAGGGCGCGCAGGAGCAGGAGGCGCTGGAGGCGCTGGAGCGGGGCGAGGAAGGGGCAAAGCAGAAACTGGTAGAGCACAATCTGCGGCTGGTGGTCTACATTGCCCGGCGGTTTGAAAACACCGGCATCAATCTGGAGGACTTGATCTCCATAGGCACCATCGGACTTATGAAAGCCATCAGTACTTACCGGCTGGAGAAGAAGATCAAGCTGGCAACCTATGCCTCCCGGTGTATTGAAAACGAAATCCTCATGTACATCCGCAAAACCGCCAATCAGAAGGCGGAAATCTCCCTGGATGAACCCATCAACATGGACTGCGACGGCAATGAGCTGCTGCTGTCGGACATTCTGGGCACCGAGGAGGACGCGATTTCCCGGCCGCTGGAGGAGGATGTGGATCGGAAGGTTCTGCATCAGGTGCTGGACACCCTTCCGCCTCGGGAGCAGGAACTCATTTTTCTGCGTTTCGGGCTGGAGGGCAGGAAGGAACTGACCCAGAAGGAGGTGGCTCAGGAAATGGGCATCTCCCAATCCTATATCTCCCGGCTGGAAAAGCGCATCCTGCAGCGACTGCGAAAAGAATTCCTCCGGCAGACAAGCTGCGCTTGATTTTTGATATTCGATATGGTATAATCGATATAAAAATATATCGATATATTTTTGTATCGATTGGAATTTGAGGTAAGTATGGAACAGAAGAAAATCTCCAAAGCTGTCCTGAAGCGACTGCCCGGCTATCTGGCATACCTGAAAAATATGCCGGAGGGTGCCTCCCCCAATATCTCCGCCACGGCGCTGGCCAACGCCCTGGATATGGGAGAGGTTCAGGTTCGCAAGGATCTGGCCATGGTGTCCGACGGCGGGCGACCCAAAATCGGCTACCAGCGGGAAGCGTTGATCGATGACATCGAGCAGTTTCTGGGCTATGACAACACCACCGACGCCGTACTCATCGGCGCTGGCAAACTGGGTCAGGCGCTGATGGGCTACAAGGGCTTTGACGAATACGGCCTGAACATTCTGGCCGCTTTTGACATTGCCCCCCAGATCCGGAAGACGGAGGAGGGCAAGCCGGTATACAATATCAGCGAGCTTTCCAAATTCTGCCGCTCCCACAAGGTGCTCATCGGCATCATTACCGTCCCCGCGGAGGGCGCTCAGGAGGTTGCCAACCAGCTCATTGCCGGAGGCATCAAGGCCATCTGGAATTTTGCCCCCACCCATCTGGATGTGCCGCCCAATATTCTGGTGCAGAACGAGAACATGGCGGCATCCCTCGCGGTGCTGTCGGTGCATCTGCAGGCGCAGATTAAGGAAGAAAAAGAAGTGAAAAAGTAAAAGAACCTGTCCTCGCAAACTGATGTACACCGGTTTGCAAGGACAGGTTTCGTTTCATGTGTCAGGGAGTCTCTGATACTAACTCTTGATTAAAAACTTTAATTCTTTCCGGCCTGAATCGCGCCAGAATGCGTTATCTTCCTTGCTGGGCGTCAGCCCAGCGGCGTCATCTGCCTTTTCTGGCACAATTCATTCTCGGAAAGCTTTTAAA
>JAXEAK010000026.1:0-32789 GCA_034094395.1 Faecousia sp. | reverse complement strand
CTGGTAGAGAGTGGATAATCGAAGTTTTTAATTAAGAATTAGTATAATCACTCTGTATTTTCTGTGCCAATTGCGCCCCCAGCTGCACGCCGTGCACAAATCCATTCCGCTCATGGTCTCGGCAGAGGGCGCAGACGGGGTTGATAATCCAGTCCATTTCCTGTAGCGGCATTCCGTTCAATGCCTGATACAGTTCTGCAAAATCAGCCTTGATTTGGTCATCATACATCCGGTTTATATCACCGTAAGCCTCATAGAGCAGAGACAAGACAGATTCGCCATCTCCCAGATTCAGCTTGCGGGATGCCACATAGGTTTCCAGCACCCGGAAATATTCTTCCATCTTCATACAAAGATCAGCTCCTCTCGGACGATTTTCTCGGCTCTGGCGCGGATATTGTTCATGGCACCAACCCAAGCCATCGGGTCAGCAGATTTCAATTCTTCTGTCACTCCCTCGGCCTTCTTCAGCTGATCGATCATCCGCTCCAACCTGTCCTGCGCCTGCAGGTTGAGGTCAGCGAGGTATGTCCACAATTCGCCGGATAGAAGCAGGTAGTTGTACTGAATTGGCTTGCACTCTTTCAGATAGTCCCGGTGCATTCGCCCCCACTTGCCAATGGGTCGGGTTTCCTCCGGCAGCGTCAGGTCTGGAATGTAGTAGTCGCCTGAACGGATATAGTGGATGTTCATGGATAGTCCTCCTTGTCTTGTGATACTGCTATTGTAGCTGTGGAGGGAGAATAAATCGAATGTGCCCCGGAACCGATTCCTATAAACGCAAAAATCCCCAACCGCGTAAAGCGGTTGGGGATCTGTGCTAGATATAGAGATTTACCTGAATGTTACGGAACCGGTGCACCCTTCGCAGGGGCGAGATTGCATACATATATGCTTTGGCATCCGCTTGGGTAATCAGGAAAGTTCCGAACATCTGAAAATCACTTAATTCCTGCCATCCTTGATCGCGGCCTGCGCGGCGGCGAGGCGGGCGATAGGCACCCGGAAGGGAGAGCAGGAGACGTAGTCCAGGCCGATCTTGTGGCAGAACTCCACGGAGACGGGGTCGCCGCCGTGCTCGCCGCAGATGCCGCAGTGCAGGGAAGGACGCACAGCCTTGCCCTTGGACACGGCCATCTGCATCAGCATACCGACGCCGGTCTGATCCAGCTTGGCAAAGGGATCGTTCTCGAAGATCTTGTGCTCGTAGTAGGCATCCAGGAACTTGCCCGCGTCGTCACGGCTGAAGCCGTAGGTCATCTGGGTCAGGTCGTTAGTGCCGAAGCAGAAGAACTCCGCTTCCTTGGCCATCTCGTCGGCGGTCAGGCAGGCACGGGGAATCTCGATCATAGTGCCGACCTCGTACTTGAGCGCCACACCGGCGGCGGCAATCTCCGCATCAGCAGCCTTCACCACCACGTCCTTGACGAACTTCAGCTCCTTCACGTCGCCGGTCAGGGGGATCATGATTTCGGGAACCAGATTCCAGTCGGGGTGACGGCGCTTCACAGCCAGTGCGGCCTTGATGACGGCGCGGGTCTGCATGGCGGCGATTTCGGGGTAGGTGACCGCCAGGCGGCAGCCGCGGTGTCCCATCATGGGGTTGAACTCATGCAGGGAGGCGATGATGTCCTTGATCTGCTGCACGGTCTTGTTCTGTGCCTTGGCCAGAGCGGCAATTTCTTCCTCGGTGGTGGGCACGAACTCGTGCAGAGGAGGATCCAGGAAGCGGATGGTCACGGGATAGGACTCCATGGCCTCGTACAGCGCTTCAAAGTCGGCCTGCTGCATCGGCTCGATCTTGGCAAGAGCGGCCTCCCGCTCCTCCACGGTATCGGAGCAGATCATCTCCCGGAAGGAAGCGATACGGCCTTCCTCGAAGAACATATGCTCGGTACGGCACAGGCCGATGCCTTCCGCGCCCAGAGCCCGCGCCTTGATGGCGTCCCGGGGGGTATCGGCGTTGGTGCGAACCTTCAAAGTGCGGTACTTGTCAGCCCAGGCCATGATCCGGCCGAACTCGCCGGCGATTTCCGCATCCACCGTGGGGATCTGACCGTCGTAGATGCAGCCGGTGGATCCGTCCAGGCTCAGCCAGTCGCCCTCGTGGTAGGTCTTGCCCGCCAGAACGAAGGTCTTGTTCTCCTCGTCCATCTTGATTTCGGTGCAGCCGGAGACACAGCAACGACCCATACCCCGGGCAACAACGGCAGCGTGGGAGGTCATGCCGCCGCGGACGGTGAGGATGCCCTGAGCGGACATCATGCCCTCGATGTCCTCGGGGGAAGTCTCCAGACGAACCAGAACCACCTTCTCGCCCCGGTCATTCCAGGCCTTGGCGTCCTCGGCAGAGAATACGATTCTGCCACAGGCGGCTCCGGGGGAAGCGGCCAGAGCACGGCCGACAGGCTGGGCTTTCTTCAGAGCGGCGGCGTCGAACTGAGGATGCAGCAGGCTGTCCAGCGTCCGGGGCTCGATCATGGCCACGGCCTGCTTCTCGGAGATCTGTCCCTCGTCCACCAGATCGCAGGCGATCTTCAGAGCGGCGCGGGCGGTACGCTTGCCGTTACGGGTCTGCAGCATATACAGCTTGCCGTTCTCCACGGTGAACTCCATGTCCTGCATATCGTGATAGTGATTCTCCAGAATCTGGCAGACGCTGGTGAACTGGGCAAAGGCCTCGGGGAACTTCTCGGCCATCTCGGAGATGGGCATGGGCGTCCGGACGCCGGCCACCACGTCTTCGCCCTGAGCGTTGGTTAGGAACTCGCCGAACAGCTTCTTCTCGCCGGTGGCGGGGTTCCGGGTGAAGGCCACGCCGGTGCCGCAGTCGTCGCCCATGTTGCCGAAGGCCATGGACTGCACGTTGACGGCGGTGCCCCAGGAGTAGGGAATGTCGTTTTCACGACGGTAAACATTGGCACGGGGATTGTCCCAGGAGCGGAACACCGCCTGAATGGCGCCCATCAGCTGCTCCTTGGGGTCGGAGGGGAAGTCAACGCCCAGCTTGGACTTGTATTCCGCCTTGAACTGGCCGGCCAGTTCCTTCAGATCCTCGGCGGTCAGTTCCACGTCCTGCTTAACGCCCTTCTTCTCCTTCATCTGGTCGATGAGCACTTCAAAATACTTCTTGCCCACCTCCATGACCACGTCGGAGTACATCTGGATGAAGCGGCGGTAGCAGTCCCACGCCCAGCGGGGATTGCCGGACTTGGCAGCCATGACGCCCACCACGTCCTCGTTCAGACCCAGATTCAGGATGGTGTCCATCATGCCGGGCATGGAAGCGCGGGCGCCGGAACGGACGGAGACCAGCAGCGGATTCTCCAGATCGCCAAACTTCTTGCCGGTGATTTCCTCCAGCTTGTCCACGTACTGCATGATTTCCGCCTGAATTTCCGGGCTGATCTTGCGGCCATCCTCATAGTACCGGGTGCAGGCTTCCGTGGAAATGGTAAAGCCCTGGGGGACAGGCAGACCGATGTTGGTCATTTCAGCCAGATTGGCTCCCTTGCCGCCCAAGAGCTCCCGCATTTTACCGTTGCCTTCGGTGAACAGATAAACATACTTGTGAGACATTCGATAAATACCCCTTTCCTATCTTCAGGCTTGCCAAAATCGCCTGTATGATTGCATATTTCGACTGTCCGTCTGTGACCAAAACAGTATATCATGTATGTCCAAAAAAAGCAAATATTTTTCTGCAATTTTTTGCACTTTTCCCAAAAACACATTTGTCCGCCCGCCGGAATACCGGCAGGCGGACAAATGATGTAACAAATCAATCTGTGCAGGGAAAACCACGGTATTTCCAAAGGGGAAGAACCGCTGTGCTGTGTCTCAGGTCCCCTGCTTTGCAAAGCCGCTGTAGCTGGAAAAACCAAGCATATAAATTGCCATGGCAATTGCCAGATCCCTGTTTGCCATGCCGCTTTGTGCGGCACTTTTGGAGAGCGTCTCCATCACGGTATCGTGGGGGACAAGATTGTCTCCTTCGGTATCAACCACACGCTGAATTACCTCCGGCAAAACCATACACATTTGATAAAACGCGTCTTCCTGTCCCGTGGTCAAAGCATAAAACTGGTCGAGACTTACCCGCCGAATCAGACGGTGCCCCATCTTTTGACCATCTACAGAAGTCTCCCATTTGATATTCTGGGACTTTTTCGCAATTGCCTCCACGAGGAAGCAGGCGCAATCGTCATCCCTCAGCAATTGGTTCTGCATTTTGATAAACGTCTTGCCGGATGCGGAAGAATTCATTGTATTGTGCTTGTTCTTCATTTCAACATACACCGTATGGACAACGGAACCCTCCGGCAAAGCAATTCCCTCCGGATTTCGGTAGATCACATCACATCCGCCTTCTTCGCCATTCGGCGGAACATGGCAGTTGGCTATATACTGGAATATCCTTTGATGGAAGTAGCCGATATCGTTGTTGTTGGATTTATCTCTCTGCCGAAATATTTCGTTGCTGATTGTTTCTTCCCACGTTGAACGATATACTGTTTTGTCGAATATTAATTTAACAGGATCAATAATATTTTTGTTGAACCGCTTAATGTCAAACGATTCCAGCTTTTCCCCGTATTTTTGAATTGTGGCACGGACGTGGTTGGTAAAGTCCTCTTCCGTGATGAATGACAAAGCCCAGCTCATACGCAATCGAGCGCCTCCCTTATTTTCACTGCAATATCATAGGCGAGATTGACGGGTACGGCATTTCCCACCTGCTTATACTGAGAACTGACACTTCCGCAGAAAACCCAGTCATCCGGAAAACTTTGACACCTTGCGTTTTCCCGGATGGTGAACGGTCTGGATTCAATCGGGTGACAGCGATCCGTCTGCTTTTGACTGGGGGATGTCAAGACGGTAAGGGAGGGCTCATCCAGACTCATGCGACGCAGAATACCCGTTCTTCCTCCGCCCATGTTCCAGCAGCTCTTCATATATTCTTTAGCGATATCCTGCGGGATATCCCGCCAATAACCGCCAGGCGGAACCAGATCGTATATTTTTTTCTTATAGGCGGAATATGGTGTTCCTTCGCTTTGAGGACAGTCCAAAAGAATATCCCGCAGAACGGGTTTATAAGCGTGAGGCTCCGGAAATTCAAAATGGATGTGTTCTGACAGATCGTTCCTGATTCCAATGGTAATGAGCCGTTCCCGTTTTTGCGCAACGCCATGATCCCAGGCGTTGAGAACCTTTTTATGGATCGTATACCCTGCTTGTTCAAAGATGCTGAGTATTGTCTTATAGGTACGCCCTTTGTCGTGGCTCTGCAAGCCCCGAACATTTTCAAACAAAAACATTTTAGGCTGGAGTTTTTCAAGAAAAGTGGCATAGTGATAAAATAACGTGCCCCTTGCGTCTTCCAGCCCAAGCTTTTTCCCGGCATAGGAGAACGCCTGACAGGGTGCCCCGCCTGAAAGTAAATCTAATTCTCCTTTCTTGAGGGGAAAAAATGCTTCAAGATCGAGGCAGGAAATATTGGCAATGTCATCCTCAATGACGCGCCAATGCGGTCTGTTTTTTCGGAGCGTATCGCAGGCATCTTTATCTACCTCGATACAGGCTAAAGTATGAAAACCGGCCTTCTCAATTCCGAGTGCCAAACCGCCTGCGCCAGCGAATAATTCGATTGTTGTATACATCTTCCAAACCTCGCATATATGTCTATATCGCAGAATTGTCCACCGGATAGGGAACCATGATGGATTGCGCCTGCCGGAATACCAGCAGGCGGACAAAGACTCCGGAGGGCGGGGAGAAAAAGCGGAGCGGCGGGGATGGGTCAGGGCGCTTCATTCTGCTTTTTCTTTTTTCGGCGGGGGGCACCCTTGTGGTCAAAGAAGAAAAAGGCCGCGCCGTTTATCAGCAGGGTCAGCACCAGCGCGATCACCGCCTGCCAGATCAGGCAGTTTGCCGCCTTCCATACCATGTCCGTTACCTCCATGCCGGAAAAGCCGCCGGAAATGGTATACATAACAATGGTGAGAATCAGCCCCACGCCGCCGAACAGAATTCCGGCCAGATGCTGGGTGAACCGCCAGGCCTGCACACTGCCCATGCCGAAGTAGCAGCGGTAGCCAAGGTAGTAATTGGCTTCCCTGGGCGTCAGAAACAGATAGGAAAGTCCAAGAGCCAGCAGTACCACCGGTCCGATCATCACGGCGAACCGGCACAGTGCGGGCAGGGAACCGAACAGCCGGCTTAAGTCCGGGAGCAGGGACGCGGGGTCGAAGCCGTCCATCAGCTTTTTAATGGAGGCAATGTCCAGCGCCGCCTCCGTAGCCTCCGTGGGTGCGGTGTCAAGGGCGGCGCCCACCGTTGCCGCGGTGGTTTCCAGAAGTTCGATAGGGATTGTGGTCATTATTTCTCCTCCAGGAATTTGCTGATTTCCCGCATGAAGCTTTGGGCGTCCTGAAAGCGGTGATAGATGGAAGCAAAACGGATATAAGCCACTTCGTCCAGAGGCTTCAGGCGCTCCATGACCATCTCGCCGATTTTGTCGGTGCTGATCTCCCGCTCCAGGGTATTCTGAATGGTCTGCTCGATTTCCGTGGTGATCCGATCCAGGTCGTTCACGTCCACCTTCCGCTTGTCAAAGGCGCGGATCATGGAGTTGAGGATCTTGTTACGGTCGAAGCTCTGGCGGGAGCCGTTACGCTTGACCACGATGATGGGAAGCGTTTCCACGATCTCATAGGTGGTAAAACGGCGCAGGCAGGCACTGCACTCCCGGCGACGGCGGATGCTCAGTCCGTCCTCCGAGCGGCGGGAATCCACAACTTTGCTTTCCTGATCGCCGCAATAGGGACATTTCATGGGGATTTCCTCCCTTATTCTTAAATATCTGTATATTATACCAGAATTGCCGGCGGCTGTCCAGTTTTTTTTCACGACAGGAAAGTGCTTGCCAAGCGGCGGAAAATAGGATAAAATAGGCGGGAAATCGGAAGGGCATTTTTGCGGGGGTATGTATGAAAAAACGGATTTTATTTGCTTCGTGGGGACTGCTGTTTATTGTGTGCGCCGGGCTGGGATTTATCCCGGAACCCACGGGAGCGGCGCGGGTGCTGCTGACGCTGCTCTCGCTGCTGTTCTTCCTGCCGCCGGCGGTGCTGGTCTGGGACGGCGGACGCACTGGCAACAGGGCGCAGCTGACGCTGATACGGAATCTCAGCGCCCTGTCTCTGGGACTGACGGTGGTGCTGCTGGTTCTGAATTTTGTCATGGCTTTCCAGTCGGAGACGCTGGGCAACGTGCTTCACGGGGTGCTGGTGATTGTGTCCAGCCCCATGATTTGCAGCGGCCATTGGGCGATGAGCCTGTTTTTATGGGCGTGCCTGCTGATTGCCAGTATGAATGCCGGTAAGTAGAAAAAGCTGTCATTGCGAAGCAGCACGCTTCTTCACAATGACAGCTTTTCATTACATGGAACCCTCCCGACGGAGGACGACGAGAATGGTTTGCAGCAGAATCTTGATGTCCAGCCCCATGCTCCATTCCTGGATGTACTTCTTATCCAGCGCAACAACCCGTTCAAAGTCGGTGATCTTGCTGCGGCCGCTGACCTGCCACATTCCGGTGATGCCCGGCTTGGAGGCCATCCGCGTCCGATGGTGCGGTTCATACTTTTCCCACTCATCCAGCGTAGGCGGGCGGGTGCCCACCAGAGACAGATCTCCCTTCAGCACATTCCAAAACTGGGGAAATTCGTCCAGACTCCAGTCCCGGATGTAGTTCCCGATGCCTTTCTTCACGGTGCCGTCCGGCAGTTTTTTGCTGCCAATAATCCGGGGATCGTAGTCCAGCTTGAACATCAGGCCGCTGCCCACCCGATTCTGCGCCATCAGCTCAGCCTTCCGGGCTTCGGCATCCAGATACATGGAACGGAATTTGTACATCTGGAAGGGCTTCCCGTTTTTGCCGATGCGGGTCTGGGAGAAGAAAATGGGGCCGGGAGACTGAATATAGATCAGCGGGCCGATAATCAGCGTCAGCACAGCGGTGAGGGCGCAGCCCACGATCCCGCCCACAATATCCAGCGAGCGCTTCAAAAACAGCTGGGTGGGCGTGGCCATGTTCATGCTCATGGTGATGACCGTTTTGCCGCCGATGGATTCCACCCGCTGCTGCCAGGGCATATCCGAAAGTGTCTCCATTTCCAGATGCACCACAATTCCCATTTGCGTCAGACTGTCCAGCAGCTCGGTGGGATAGGCGTGCTCTTTGGGAATGGAGATTACAACCTCATCCACCCATTCCCGGCAAAGGAAGGAACGAACGCTGTCTGCGGTGCTGGTCACCGGTACCCCGAGAACCGATTCTCCGGTTCTGTCCGCATCCAGCAGGCAGATGCCCGTGATCTGGTAGTCAGCGCTTTCCCTGCCTTGATAGCGCTGCACCACATCGCAAATGCGGTCGCCGGTGCTGATGATATACAGCGCCGACTTGCTCCGACTGTCCAAGCCCCGGATCACCCGCTTCCACCACAGCCGCAGCAGGTAGGACAGGCAGCTGTAGTACAGCCCGAAGCAGACCAGAAACAGCCGGGAGTAGGTCTGGCTTCTCTTAATGGCAAACAGATACAAAACAGCCAGCACCGCCACCAGCGCCACGTGCTTTACGGTTTTGGCAAACTCCTGATAGTACCCCCGGCGCAGGACACTCTTCATGGCGTCCGTAGCAATCAGGGTGGCGAAGTCCGTCAGAAGCAGGATCACCGAAAGACTGACATAGGCCTCGTCACCGAAGGGGAGGCTGCCGTGGTTTCGGGTCATATACGCACCCAGAAACGCCAGAATCAGGCAGAGCATATCCAGCACAATAAAATCGATGTGCTTCATCCACCCCCGGGACTTCTTTCTGTACATTCTATCTCTCTCCTCTCTGGCAGCGGTCACCCGCAGCCAAAACGTTACACATTTCCATTTACCCCTCAATTTCTGACATTTTACATCGCGAAGAAATATATGTCAATATTGTCAGAAAAAATCTGTGGAAATTGGGAGTCAGAGGGGAGATCATACGCCCGGATTATGGTAAGTCTGCAATATCAAAGGTGATGATCACATGGTAGATCTTTTTGCCCTCGGCATTCAGGGTATCCTCCACCCACTGCCGGAGATCCTCACCCTGATCCTTCAGGTCCCGGGGCAGCGCCACGTCAAACACCAGATTGGTGTGCTGCTTGCCCGGCACCATGCGGAAGTCGTGGAGACTCAGCCGGGGATCCCGGGTTTGCAGCAGGCACAGCACCTTGTTTTTCAGCGCCGTCAGCTCCGGGTCGTCAATCACAATCGGGTCGTAGTGGATCACCAGATGTACATTGTGGCTGCGCAGGCATTCCCGCTCCATGTCGTCAATGCGCTCATGACATTCCAGCGGATCCTCCCGGCAGTCCATCTCCACATGAAGACTGGCGAACCGCTGTCCCGGGCCGTAGTCGTGCACCATCAGGTCGTGGTAGCCCAGAACCTTGGGCTGCGCCACGATGTAGTCCACAATTTTCTCCCGCAGCTCCGGGTCGGCGCTTTCTCCCAGAAGGGGCGAGATGGTATCCTTGGCCAGATTGATGCCACTGTACAGGATGAACACCGCCACAGCCAGGCCGATCCAGCCATCCACGGGGACGGAAAACAGGGTTTCGACCACCGCTGCCAGCAGCACGGCGCCGGTGGTAATGCAGTCGTTGCGGCTGTCGGCGGCGGTGGCCATGAGGGCGGTGGAATCGATGCGCTTGCCAAGGCTCCGGTTAAACAGACACATCCACAGCTTGACGGCGATGGAAGCGATCAGCACCAGAGCGGCCACGGTAGTAAACGACACCGGCGTGGGGTGCAGAATCTTGGTCACGGAGGTCTTCACCAGCTCCAGACCGATGACCAGAATCAGCATGGCGACGCCCAGACCGCTTAAGTACTCTGCCCGGGCATGGCCGTAGGGGTGGTGGGCGTCGGCGGGCTTATCCGCCACCCGGAAGCCAATGAAGGTCACGATGGAGCCGGAGGCATCAGACAGGTTGTTCATGGCGTCGGCGGTGATGGACACGGAGCCGGTAAGGGTGCCCACCAGCAGCTTGAAGGCAAACAGCAGAAGATTGCACACAATGCCCACCATACCGGACAGGGTTCCGATGGCGGCACGGACGCGGGGATTATCGGTGTCGTCTGCATTTTTGATAAACAGGCGGAGCAGCAGCTTGGTCATATAGTTCCTCCAAAAACAGCTTTTTTGCCACTCTACCGCCGGTAGAGTGGGAGATTCTACAGAGGGTGGGATTCTCCAGGCCGTTTCTCCCAGAAAAGGCGTGACATCCCATCAAGAGTATTGTATGATAGCACTGCTTAATCGTGCATACTATATTATTTTAGCACGAAAGAACGCAGTTAGTCCAGAGTAACGGAGCGTGTCAACATGAATTATCAGATTATTACCGATTCCTGCTGTGATTACCCCATGGAGATGTACCGCAGGCAGAGCCTGGAGTTTGTGCCGCTGACGGTGGAGTTCCAGGGGGAAACCTACGACGATAAAAACGACGACAGCCTGAAGGAAATGTATCAGGGTCTGCGCAACGGGGAAGTTGCCAAGACCTCTGCCGTGAATCCCAGCCGCTGGGGCGAAGTCATGGAGCGCGCCCTGTCGTCAGGGAAAGACGTGCTGGTGCTGGCCTTCTCCTCCGGCCTGTCTACGACCTGCCAGTCTGCCCAGATGGCGGCGCAGGAGCTGGCGGAGAAGTATCCCGAACGAACTATCCGGGTGGTGGACACCCTGTCCGCCTCCATGGGCGAGGGTCTGCTGGTGTGGTACGCCTGTAAGAAGCGGGACGAGGGAATGTCTCTGGAGGAGTTGTACGACTGGGCAATGGATGCCCGGTTCCACCTGTGCCACTGGTTCACCGTGGACGATCTGATGTACCTGAAGCGGGGCGGCCGGGTCAGCGCCACCACAGCGCTGGTGGGCACCATGCTGCAGATCAAGCCTGTGATGCACATGGATGACGAAGGCCATCTGATCAACATGGCCAAGGCGCGGGGCAGGAAGGCTGCCATTGACGCGCTGGTGCGCAAAGCCCAGGAACTGGGCGCGAACTACGACAACAGCACCATGTTCATTTCCCACGGTGACTGCATGGAAGACGCCGAGTACCTGAAGCAGCAGCTGATGGAAAAGTGCGGCGTGAAAGAGGTCATCATCAGCTATGTCGGCGCGGTGATCGGCTCCCACTCCGGTCCCGGCACGCTGGCGCTGTTCTTCCTGGGCGAGCATCGTTGATGACATCATGACAAATACTCGGCTGTCACACCAAAGCAAGGTGTGACAGCCGTTTCCTTTTTACGACAAATAAGGAAATCTTAAGGATTGGGGAATTGACATTCAGGCGTACCACTGTTATACTAACTGTACTAGAACAGCTAGTACAGTTAGGAGGGATGATATGGTTCATCTGGATTATCGGGATTCCCGGCCGATCTATACCCAGATCATCGACGGCTTTAAGGAGCAGATTGCCAGCGGCGTGCTGCTGCCCGGGGACAAAATGCCCAGCGTGCGGGAACTTGCCGCCCAGCTGGCCATCAACCCCAACACCATCCACCGATCCTATCGGACGCTGGAGGTAGAGGGCTGGATTGCCACGGTGTCCGGCAAGGGCAGCTTCGTGTGCAGCAATGAGGACACCCGGGACAGAGAGCGCCAGCACTGGTTTACGGCCTTTGACGACGCCACCACAGCGCTGATGGCGCTGGGCGTATCCAAAGAGAGCCTTGTGCAGAGGCTGGACAGAGGAGGAAGAAACGATGCTTGAAATGAAGAATGTGACCAAGACCTTTGGTGACTTTACGGCACTGAAGAACCTGAGCCTGACGGTGCCTCAGGGCGCGGTGTATGGGCTGGTGGGTCCCAACGGCGCGGGCAAGTCCACTGCCATCCGGCACCTCACCGGCATCTACCGCCCGGACAGCGGCAGCGTGACCATGGAGGATCAGCCTATCTACGAAAATCCGGACATCAAGTCCGCCATCGGCTATATTCCCGACGATATCTTTTATTTCCCCTCCGCGACCATGGAGGATATGCGCAGATTCTACAAGGGCATTTACCCCCAGTTTGACGACGCCCTCTACGACCGGCTGTACGATATCTTCCGCCTGCCGAAGAGGAGACAGATCCGCCGCTTCAGCAAGGGAATGCAGAAGCAGGCGGCTTTCCATCTGGCGCTGTGCACCCGTCCCAGAGTGCTGATTCTGGACGAACCGGTAGACGGGCTGGATCCGGTGATGCGCCGGCAGGTGATGAGCCTGATTCTGTCGGACGTTGCCGAGTACGGTACCACGGTGCTGATTTCCTCCCATAACCTGCGGGAGCTGGAGGATGTGTGCGATCACGTTGGCATCATGGATCACGGCGAGATGCTTATGGAAAAGAGCCTTGCGGATATGCAGGGCATGACCCACAAGCTGCAGATCGTGGGCGGTGTGCCGGAAGGGCTGGAGGTGCTCCATGAAAGTACCTCCGGGCGCCTGAAGACCCTGATTGTCCGGGGGCAGGCCTGGGAGATCAGCACCAAGGCCGCCGCCGCGAAGCCCGCGTATTTTGACGTGTTGCCCCTGTCCCTGGAAGAGATTTTTATATATGAATTGGGAGGTGCGGATTATGCAGTCAAGGACATCCTGCTTTAACGGGGCAGTCTTCCGCAAGAATATGACCCGGTTTGCGCCGGTGCTGGCGCTGTACGCATTGCTGCTTCTGCTGATTGTGCTGATAGCCTGGAATCAGGCGGGGGATATGAACCCTCAATATACTTTTATGTATCAGGTGCGCGGCATCTTCGAGCTGACCGCCATGGGGAATCTGGTTTACGCCTGCCTGATGGCTCAGCTGCTGTTCGGCGACCTGTACACCACCCGGATGTGCAACGCTCTGCACGCCCTGCCCCTGCGGCGGGAGACCTGGTTTATGACCAATGTGGCGTCCGGGCTTACTTACTCCCTGCTGCCTACTGCCGTGGCGTCTCTGGCGCTGGCGCCCCTGCTGCTGAAGACCATCTTTGTGGATGCATGGAAGATCGCCGTGCGGTACTTCCTGGCCGCCAATCTGGAATTCCTCTGCTTCTTTGGCATCGCCGTGTTCTGCGCCATGCTGGTCGGTTCCCGGTTCACCATGGTGGCGGGCTACGGCCTGATTAACTTCGGCTCCGGAATCCTCTACTGGCTGGTGAACACCGTCTATACCCCCATGCTCTACGGCATTATCACCCCCAGCTCGCTGGCTGCCAAGCTGATGCCCCTTGAGTACATGAGAACTCTGGATCTGCGCTTCGATTCCAGCCAGTGCTTCGACGATTTTGGCCGGCTCCTGCCCAATGTCCGGGCAACCTATGCACTGGAGGGCGAATGGGGCAGCCTGTGGATTCTGGCACTGGTGGGCGTTGTGTTTGCCGTTGCCGCGCTGGTGCTGTACCGCCGCCGGAATCTGGAATGCGCCGGAGATGCGGTGTGCAGCCGGCATCTGATCCCTCTGTTCCAGATCCTCAGCGCGCTGTTTGTGGCCGTGGCGGCGGACTTCTTCGTGACGGAGTTCGTGGGGCTGGGCAACAACCTGAACTATCTGGTATTCGTGTTCCTGTTCAGCGGCCTGGTGGTGGGCTGGTTCGCCGGCAAAATGCTGGTAGAGCGTTCCGCCCGGGTGTTCCGGCCAAAGAACTGGATCGGCCTTGGGATTCTCGCAGTGGTATTTGCCGCTACCATGGGTCTTACCAAACTGGATGTGCTGAATCTGGAAAACCGGATGCCCGCGCCGGAGGATGTGGCCAGAGTGGAATTCATTGGCTATCAGATGGAGGATCGGGCGGATGTGGAAACGGTGCTAAAATTCCAAACGCTGGCGCTGAGCGACCGGGTGAAAGACGCAGGCGCGTATGTTTTGGAAGAAAACGGGGAATATGTACCGATCCATGATTCCAGCTACCGCTACTGGCAGGAGGGCGATCCGCTGCCCCGGCAGAGGATGGCGGATCAGGTCTATCTGTGCTACACTCTGAGAGATGGGCGCACCATCGAAAGGCGCTACAACATCTGGGCGGACAGCCCCGCCGGCGAGATTGCCAAGAGTCTCCTGACCCGCTGGGACGCGGTGAATATGGATACTGCCACCATCAACGGCAAGGAAACCGAGGCGCTTCCTCTGGTGCTGGACTCCTTCCAGGAAATGAGCTGCTCCTTCAGCGGCAAGTGCCCGGACGAGTTGAAGACCCGCGCTGCCGCGGAAAGCCTGCTGCGGGCGATTCGGGCAGATTGCGCGGCGGGAAATATGGCGCAGGGCAACGCCTATCACAACGGTGTGTTCTCCATTCCTCAGACCGATGGGACGATTTATGAGGATCAGAGTCTCTGGCTGAGCCTGGAAAGCAAGAACTACAACTGGAGTGTTAGTGTGTACCCCGAGTGCGAGAATACCATCCGCTGGCTGCGGGAGAACGGCATGATTCCCGAGAACATCACCATTCTCCCTCATGGCAGCAGCCCGCGGTACTATTAAGCCTTGCCTCCCTCTCTGGGGAGGCTCACCAAAGGCGAGACGATTACTGCAAAAAAAGGAATGATCCCAATGAAAAAGAGAACCTGTGCCGTGATAACGGCAATTTTGACCGGGGTGCTGCTGTGCGCCTGCGCCCCGCAGAATGCTGCCCCCACCGTTGCGACTGCCACCCAGCCGGAAACGGCAGCCGAAACCACCGCCCCGGAGCAGCGGGATGCGTCCGCGAAAAAAGCCTTCCATGCGGCGCTGAAAACCATCCACGATGATCTCGTCTGGCCGGTGCTGCCGGACTCCGGGAAAATCGAAATTTTCGAGCCGGCCACCATTGACGACCAGCAGTTCGCCATTGCCGATGTGGACGGGGACGGAGAAAAGGAACTGATCGTCTCCGTGTCCGACACCTATATGGCTGGAATGTGCGAAATCGTCTACGGTTACGATCCCGCCAACGACACCGTCCGGGTGGAGGCGCAGGCCTTCCCGGGGGCGACCTACTATCCCGGTATGCTGAAGGTGCTGTCCTCCCACAATCAGGGTCACGCGGGAGACGTGCTCTGGCCTTACGGCGTTCTGACCTATGATGCGGCATCCGACAGCTATCAGTTTGCCTGTTCTGTGGATGCGTGGGATCGGAACCTTTCCGAGACAGACTTTGAGGGTAATCCCTATCCCGAGGACATTGACGTTGACAACGTGGGTCATGTCTACCTGATTTCGGACGGCGAGGGCGACCACACCCTGAATCAGGCGGATTTTGAGGAATGGGAAGCGGCGCTTTTCGCGGGCAAGGAACCGCTGGATATCCCCTGGCAGAAGCTGACGAAAGAGAATATTGATGCGGTTGGCTGATTCCCGGCCTGATCCGGGAACCGAGCAAAAAAGTGCGGCGGATGCAGATGCATCCGCCGCGTTTGTTATTTCCGGGTGCTCTTGCGGAAGGCGAAGGCTGCGCCTGCCAGACCGGTGAGGGAGACGAACAGCGTTGCCGTCCACAGGTGGATACGGTCGCCGGTGGAGGGGTTGGAAGGATCCAGCCCGCCCACAACGCGGAAGCTTCCTTCCGCTTTTCCGTCGGTAAAGTGAATGGTAATGGTGTGCTCGCCCAGCTTCAGGGTGCTGAGGTAGCTGCTCTTCAGGGTCACCACGGTGCTGCCCTTCTTCACGGTGTAGCTGCTGTCGCTGATGCGCTTGCCGTCGATGGACACACCGATAAAGTCGCTGTAGTCGCCGCTGGCGGTAAAGCTCAGGGTCTTGGTGCTCTCCTGATACCACTTGGCATCGTTGCCCTTGGTGATAGAATACCGGGGCGTCTTGGCCTCGTCGGTAATGGTGAACTTCACCCGGACGGTGCCGGTATAGCCGCTGTTCTCCACGGCGGTGACCACGGCGTAAGCCGTGCCGGGCTTATCGTTGTCCTCAAAAGAGAGGGTGTAGTCCGTGCCGGCGGCAAGGGTTTTGCCGTCCACGGTCACGGTGACCGCAGGCTTGACGGGTTCGCCGTTGTAGGGAATTTCCGTCTTGTCCAGCGTAACGTGGCTTTCCTCCAGAGCTACGGGTTCCGGCTCGGCGGGTTCCGGCTCCGCGGGCTTTTCCACAATGGAGAAGGGAACCTCCACGGTTCCTTGGTAGCCGCCGGTGGCGATGCCGGTCACGATGACCTTACCGGTGCCGACCTCCGCATTGTCGGCGTACTCCAGAGAATAGTGCTTGCCCAGCGTCAGCAGGGTGTCCTCCACCTGAACGGTGACATTGGGAAGAATTTCCTCGCCGGTGTATTCGTATTCCGTATACTCCAGTGAGACGTGCTCCTGCTTCAGCTCCACCAGAGACAGGTCTTCCTCTGCCCGGGCGGTGAGCGGGGCGGCGAGCACCAGTGTCAGCGCCAGGGCAATGCCCAGTCCGCGCTGAAAAAGGGATGTGCGCATATTGAGTTTCCTCCTTATGTTTCTGCGAATCAGCCGCCTTGCTGATTCGTAGAAATCATAGCATAAGCAGAACTTTTTGTCAATAAAAGCTACGATAATTTGCAAATAATACACAATTTCAAAACTTTTTTACAATTTTCGACATAGAAGGAAAAAATTACAGGGGAGGGTTGCTGCCCCTCCCCTGTAATGGGTTTGGTTTTACCGGAACTGCCGGATCAGCTCCTCAAACACCGGCAGGCTTCTTTGGATCATGTCATAGCTGACGCAATAGCAGATTCGGAAATAACCGGGGCAGCCGAAGCCGTCGCCGGGCACCAGCAGCAGATCTTTCTTCTTAGCCAGCTCCGAGAAGCGGTTCGCGTCGCCGCCAGGCGCCTTGATGAACAGGTAAAAGGCACCGTCAGGTTTCGCCATTTCGTAGCCCATGGCGGTTAAGCCCTGATACAGGGTCAGACGGTTGCGGTTGTAGCTGTCCAGATCCGGCCGCAGGTGGGCGCACCGGGCGATCACCTTCTGCCACAGGCTGGGAGCGCACACGTGACCGCAGGAGCGGGCGGCACCGGCCACGGCGGCAAACACCTGCCTGCTGTCCGTGCAGCCGCCGGGCACATACACATAGCCGATGCGTTCGCCGGGCAGGGACAGGGACTTGGAATAGGAGTAGCAGATGATTGTATCCGGATAGATGGCGGGCAGGAAGGGAACCTCCATGCCGTACACCAGTTCCCGGTAAGGCTCATCGGAAATGAGATAAATGGGATGGCCGTAGGCAGCCGCCTTTTGGGTCAGGACTTCCGCCAGCGCGGACAGGGTCTGACGGGTATACACCACGCCGGAGGGGTTGTTGGGAGAGTTCAGGATAATGGCCTGGGTGTTGGGGGTGAGCAGCCCGGTTAGCGCGTCCAGATTGACCTGGAAGTTGGGCACGTCCGGGGGAATCACCTTAAAAATCAACCCGGCCTCCTCCGCAAAGGGCTTATATTCCGGGAAATAGGGGGCAATTGCCAGAATTTCCCCGCCGGGTACCGCCAGCGCCCGGAAAACGGACACCAGCTCCGGCGCGGCGCCGCAGCCCAGAAAAAACTCCTCCGGGCGGGTGGAAACACCGTACCGGGCGTTGAGATCGTCGGAAATGGCCTTGCGGGCATCGTAATCGCCCACGGCGGAGGTGTAGCCGTGCACCAGCAGGGAGTCCGTATCCTCCAGAATGGCATGAACGGCTTCGTTGACACCCGCCGGCGCGGGAATGGATGGGTTGCCCAGAGAATAGTCGTACACATTCTCTCGACCGACCACGGCGGCGCGCTGGCAGCCGTATTCAAACAGATCCCGAATGCAGGAACGGTTGGCGCCCAGAGCGTAGGCTTTTTGGTTTACCATAATGATACCTCCCGGAGAGTTATTTGTTTCGTATACAGGCAGATAGATATGTAGTGGCGAGTCGCCGCGGAGAATGCGGCGGATTGGCTTCCCCTCTGGGGGAACTGGCACGGCGTAAGCCGTGACTGAGGGGGTGTACCTTTTCCCTGCAGGAACCCCCACCGTCAGCCCTGCGGGCTGCCACCTCCCCCTTTGGGCAATGTCATCAACTCAAACTTCGCACCCCATTTTAGGCGCAGAAGTGCCCATTAGCCCCTCGAAATCGAGGAAATGCTTCATGTCAGCAGGCAAACCTGCAAGGAAATCCGTGACCAGCGCGCAGATTCCCTCTTTCGAAGATACCGGGAACGGCCGCGTCTGTGTTTGCAGCTGTGGAACATCAAATGCTATACTGTTCATAGTGCAGACCCCTTGTATGTGTTTGGTGTGTTGTAGCGATTACATTATACCATACATTGGGTCTGTACTGCTTTTTTATTTCGGATTTTTGATTAAAAAGTTGGGATTTCTAGGGGTGCGAAGTTTGAGTTATTTAGGATATCTTCCAATACAGAATAAACTTGCTCTCTTGTTTCTAGCAGGTACGTTTTGGGGGCGTCAGGTTCATCGATGTCATATGCAATGCTGAATTCTTTTTCCTCAATTTGAAGTTCCACATAATACTTTCGATACCTGCCCTGAACTTCGATACAACGATAATTGTCCAGCCAGTCAATGTAAGTCTCTATTTTCTCAACACCCAGACGCAGCAATCCAGCTTTCAATTCCCCGCTCATATAGTCTGAGAGCAAGCCATCAAAGGCAGACAGCGGCAGAGCGGAATTTTCCAGATAGCATTTGATTTTCTTTTTCTTCGTCTGAAACAGCATGATGTGATCTTCTCCCAGCCAGATTATTTGCTCCGCGTCATCAACACCACCGTCTCAACATGGGCACATCGGGGGAAGAGGTCGACGGCGGTGGCGGACTGGAGGGCGTAGCCATGTGCTTTCAGCAGGGCAACGTCCCGGGCGAGGGTTGCCGGATCGCAGGAGACGTAGACAATCCGCCTTGGCGCCATGCGGTGCAGGGCTTCGATGGTGTCGGCGTTTAAGCCCTTCCGGGGCGGATCCACCACCACCACGTCCGGACGAACGCCGTTTCTCTCCAACTCCAACGCCGCCTGTCCCGCGTCGCCGCAGAAAAATTCCGCGTTTTCAATGCCGTTTCGCCGGGCGTTATCCCGGGCATCCTCCACGGCCTGAGGGATGACCTCCACGCCGATAACCTTCCCGGCGGCGGCTGCCATGGCCAGCGTAATGGTGCCCACGCCGCAGTATAGGTCAAGTACGGTGTCGTTTTTCGTAATCTGCGCCTGTTCGATGGCGGTCTGGTACAGCCGCTGAGCCTGATGGTGATTCACCTGATAGAAAGACCGGGGGGACAGCCGGAAATTCAGGCCGCACAGGGTATCCTCAATGTACCCGGGGCCGTAAAGGGTAACAAATTTCTCCCCCAGCACCGCGTTGCCCTTCTTCGTGTTCACACTGAGCACCAGCGTGGCAAAGCCGGGAATCTTCTTCAGCCGCGCAAGCAGGGCATCGACTTTCGGCAGCTTTTCCCCGTTGCACACCAGACATACCAGAATCTGCTTAGAAACCGCTCCCCGGCGGACGTAGATGTGCCGCAGAAGGCCGGTATGACTGAACTCGTCGTAAACGGAAACGCGGCATTGGTTTACATAATCCATAATCGCATCCTTGACAGCGTCGGTTTCCTCCGGCAAAATCAGGCAGCGCCGGTTTTCCACCACATCATGAGTGCCCGCTCGGAAAAATCCTGCGTAGGCCCGACCCTTTTTCGCCGCAACGGGATACTGGGCTTTGTTTCGGTATCCATGGCATTCGGGAGCGGCGAGAATGGACACTTCTGCCAGATTTTCCCCAGCCAGCCGGTTCAGGCAGGTTCTCACCCGCTCCGCCTTCAGCCGGGTTTCCTCTTCGTAGTCCATGTGCCAGAAATCGCAGCCGCCGCAGAGCTTGGCCACGGGGCACTCCCGGTTCACCCGGTGAGGGGACTTTTCCAGGATCTCCACGATTTTGCCCGCCGCCCAAGTCTTCTGCGCCTTCTCAATCCGCAGCCGCACCCGCTCCCCGGAGATGGCGTTGGGCAGGAAAACCGCGCAGCCCTCCACATGGGCAACGCCCTGCCCCTCGGCGGTGTAGTCGGTGACGGTGGCTTCGTAAACTCCATTTTTGGTAAGCATTACAGCTTTGCCTCCATGTGGATGTTCCGGGGTTTTAAGCCCCGGCTTTCGTAAAACGCCATGGCGCTGTCGTTGCCGCACCACACGTTCAGGGTTACGGTGTCGCAGCCAATTTTCCGGGCGTAGTTCACGGCGTAATCGTACAGAGCGGAACCGACGTGCTTGCCCCGGATGTTCTCGTCCACGCACAGATCGTCGATATACAGGCTCTTCTGATCCATGAGCACCGGGTTGTCCTTCGTGGTTTCCAGAATGCAGAAGCAGTAGCCCAGCAGCTTTCCGTCCTCCACGGCGGCAAAAATCGGACGGTTGGCGTCTTTCAGCAGTTCTTTCAGGGCGGCTTCGTCGTACTTCTGCGCCCCGGCGCGGAACAGATCAGGGCGGATTTTGTGGTGCACCTCGCCCACCTGAAGCAGAAGGTCAATCATGCCGGGAATGTCCCCGGCGCAGGCCAAACGAATTTCCATAAAACTTCTTCCTTTTCTACATAATATTGAATCATACCACAGTTTCCCCCAAAGGTAAAGCCGGGTACTTGAGAAAATCCCGGATTCCTGCTATGATAGCCCCAAAGGATGTGGAAAAAACATGGATTATTTCAAATGTGAACTTTGTCCCCGGAGGTGCGGCATCGACCGAACTGCCGGGAAAGTAGGCTTCTGCGGCTGCCCCGGTACTGCCCTTGTGGCAAAGCAGATGATTCACCTGTGGGAAGAGCCGGCGCTGGCGGGCAGCGGCGGCAGCGGCGCGGTGTTCTTCGGCGGCTGTACCTTGGGGTGCAAATACTGCCAGAACGCTGCCATCAGCAGCGACCCGGTGGGCGCGCCCACGGACAGCGAAGAACTGCGCCAGATCTTTGAAGACCTGATTGCCCAAGGCGCGGAAAACATCGACCTTGTGACCCCCACCCAGTTCCTGCCCACCATACTCCCCGCGCTGACCCCCAAGCTGCCGATACCAGTGGTTTACAACTGCGGCGGCTACGAACGGGCGGAAATCCTACGGCAGCTGGAAGGACTGGTAGACATCTATCTGCCGGATCTGAAATATGCGGACGCTTCTCTCGCGGCACAGCTGTCCGGCGCGGCAGATTATTTCCCCGTAGCGACGGGCGCCATCCGGGAGATGGTGCGCCAGACCGGCGCGCCGGTCTGGCAGGGAGATCGGCTGCTCCGGGGCACCATCATCCGCCACCTGATTCTGCCCGGTCAGGTGGAAAACTCCCTGCGCGTTCTGGACTGGATTGGAGAAACCTTCGCCCCGGGGCAGGTGCTGGTGAGCCTGATGCGGCAGTATACCCCCATGGGCGGACTGGATGCCCCCTTTGACCGCCGGGTGACTCAGGAGGAATATGAGGCCGTGCTCAGCTGGATGTACCTGAACCATCTGGAGGGCTTTACCCAGGAGGCGGACTCCGCCGACCGGGGCTTCATCCCGGATTTCCTGTGACAAACACAAATTTTTTTCAAATACAGCCTTGTTTTTGTATATTTTATCCAGAAAGCACTGGAAAAATGAAACAGCCTATGCTACAATGAAGGGACTACCAACCGTTTCCGCTCCGGAACGGCAGGAAGGGTGGCATCTTCCTGAAGTCAGAAAGGCGGTTCCCTTATGTTTGGCAAACCAATGCGGAAAAAGCTGGTCGGCTTTTTCTCCATTACCCTGGCAGCGCTTCTGCTTCTTGGCGGCTGCGCCCTTCAGAAACCCTCCGTGCTGGATCCCGGCAACCCGGTGACAATCACCGTATGGCACTACTATAACGGTCCTCAGCTTTCCGCCTTCGACGCCCTGACAGACGCCTTCAACAGCTCTGTGGGCAAGGAGAAGGGCATCTACGTAGTAGGCTACAGCAAAGGCTCCGTCAGCGATCTGGAATCCGCCCTTCAGGATTCCCTGACAGGAAAGGTGGGCGCGGAGCCGCTGCCGGACATCTTCTCCTCCTATGCCGACATGGCCTACAGCGCCGAGCAGGCGGGAAAGCTGGCAAATCTCTCTGACTACTTCTCTCCCGATGAGCTGGACGCCTATATCGGCGCCTATGTGGAGGAAGGGCGTATTGCCACGGACGGCAGTCTGCGGATTTTCCCGGTGGCCAAATCCACAGAAATTACCATGCTCAACAAAACTGACTGGGACATCTTCGCCGCCGCTACCGGCGTGACGCTGGAGCAACTGGAAACCGTGGAGGGTGTGGTGCAGGTGGCGCAGACCTACTACCAGTGGACGGACAGCCTGACCCCGGACATTCCTGACGACGGCAAAGCCTTCTACGGCAGGGACGCGCTGGCCAATTACTTTTACATCAGCGCCCGGCAGATGGGGCAGGAGCTGCTCCGGGTAGAAGGCGATCAGGTCACCCTCAACGCGGACAAAACGGTGCTTCGGCGGCTATGGGATAACTATTACGTGCCCATGGTCAGCGGCTGGTTCGGCGCCTATGGAAAATTCCGCTCCGACGATGTAAAGACCGGCGACCTGCTGGCCTATACCGGTTCCACCGCTTCGGCGGGCTACTTCCCTGCGCAGGTGGAAACCGAATCGGACGCCCATCCCATTGACTATCTGGTGCTGCCCGCGCCGGTTTTCGCGGGCGGTGAGAAAATCGCCGTTCAGCAGGGCGCGGGCATGGTGGTCACCAAGTCCGACACCCGTCGGGAGACCGCCGCGGTGGAGTTTCTGCGCTGGTTTACTCAGGCAGAAAACAACATCGTCTTCGGCGCAGGCTCCGGTTATCTGCCCGTGCGTAAGCAGTCCCAGCAGATCGACACCTTCCGGCAGGTCGTCGCCGAGAAAAATGTCACCATGAATCCCATCACCAACACCTGTATCCGCTACGTTCTGGAGGACATGGATGACTACACCTACTACAGCCCCAAATATTTCGCCAAAGGCACCGCCGTGCGCAGCGTGCTGGAACACCACCTGACGGATCAGGCGCAGGCGGATCTGGCGGATATTCAGGCCGCCGTGGCAGCAGGCCGCTCCCGGGCAGAGGTGCTGAAGCGTTATGTAAACGACGAGGCTTTTGAGGTCTGGTATGATTCCTTCGTCCAGTGCCTGTATCAGGCCGCCGCACAATGAGGATTATGAAAAAAGAACCAAGGAAAACATCCATATTCCGGCTGTTCGTGGTGCCGCTGATCGCGCTGGTGCTGGCGCAGAGCATCATCATTCTGGGCATCATTGTGTTCCGGGGCGTGATCGGCACCATCCAGGCCGCCTCGGTGGAGAACACCTGCAAAACCGTGGAAAACCGGCGCTCCCGGCTGGAAAACCAGATGCTCCAGCGTTGGGCGGGAATCTCCCGGTGCGAGCAGGAGCTGTCCGATGTGTTGCAGGACTATCTGTCGGACAAACGCATTACCCTGAATACCCTTCTGTCCTCTCAGGAGCGGCAGCAGGAATTTCTGCAGCGCCTGTTTCCCACCTGCCTGCGGCAGACCCAGAACGCGGATACCACCGGCTTTTTCTTTCTGATGGCAGCCGGCGCACCGGAGGACGCGGGAACCGTCAGCGGCTTCTACGTCCGGGACTCCGACCCCTATGCCCAGGCGGCGGACAAATCGGATCTGATGTTCGCCAGATGCCATACGCAGCTGTCCCGGGCGGAGGGTATCGCGCTGGGCAGCGACTGGACGACCTATTTCTCCATGGCGGGAGAAGGCGCGCGTTCCGAGGACGCCTTCTATTATGAGCCGTGGCGTGCCGCCCGGGAGAATCCCGATGCCGACACCATGGATCTGGGCTACTGGGCAGAGCCGTTCTATCTGGAAGCAAACCCGGTCTGCGGCTACAAATCCATCACCTATTCCATCCCTGTGCGCTGGAACGGGCAGGTGTTCGGTGTATTCGGCGTGGAAATCTCCCTGCCCGTGCTGACCCGGCAGTTTTATGCCACCAGCGTCGTCCAGCCTGACGACGCCAGCTATCTGGTGGCCATTGAGGATCCCACCGGCTCTCTGCGGCCAGTGGCAGGCGACGGATATCTGTCCGGCGTGGTGCTCAGCGGCGACGGCAGCTTCACCCTTTCTCCCACAAAATATGACACACTGTATCTGGTGGGCGGACAGTCCTCCGACGGCAGTAAGCTCTATGCCTGCCGGTATTCCCTAAAGCTCTACGGCAGCAACGCGCCCTATGACAACGCCGGCTGGGAATTTCTGGGTTTTAAGACTCATGAGGATCTGTTCGGCATGGGCGAACGCACCTGGGTGTGGATTATCGCCGCCGTAGTGTTCGCCATGCTGTTTACCGTTGTCGCCATCTATCCGCTGGTAGGGCACCTGACAAAGCCCATTCAGAAACTCACCGCCGCCATCAGCCGGGGAACCCGGGGTCTTGCCCAGTACGAAAACTCCAATATCGTGGAAATCGACGGCATTTATCAGGTGGTAAAGCAGCTGTTCGAGAAGCAGAAGCAGACGGAGCGCTCCTTACAGGAGGAGGCCTCCCGCTATCGGGTGGCTCTGGAAAATTCCACGGATACCTTCATCACCTACGACCTGTTCAAGCAGACCGTGGACATCATGAACGTGCCCAACCTCAGTGGAAACTGGGAATGCGCTCCCGGCCTCTACGGCTTCTTTGCCAAGGCCTACATCCACCCGGATGACCGGGCGCTGGTAGCCGGGCTGTTCGCAGGCCTGAACCGAACGCCCCACCAGAACATCCTCCGGGCGGAATTCCGGGTATGCCGCCCCGGCGAGCACTACCGCTGGAAGTCCTTCTACGGGAGGGTGCTCCGGGAACCGGACGGCACCGCCTCCAAGGTGATCTGCAGTCTGCGGGACATCCACGAGGAAAAGCAGCAGGAGGCGCTGCAGCGGGAAAAGCACGCCTTCGACGGACTGACCGGCGTCTACGCGCTGGAGGAGGGAATGCGGCTGCTACAGGAGCAGGCCGCCTCCCACAGCTGCGGCGTGGTGATCGCTCTGTTCCTGCCGGAACTGCCCCAGATGCAGCTGAAAAACGGTTCCACCTTCGTGCAGATGCTGCTACAGGAGACAGGCTCTGCCCTTGCCATGCCCAACGCCCTTGTTTTGCGGGTCAGCGTCAACGAATTCGCCTATTTTCTGCCGGACTGCAGGGAAGAGCCGGGAAGCGCCTGTGCCCGGGAACTGCTGGAGCGGGTGCAGAACGTGCTGCCGGGAAAACAGCTGTCCGTCCGCGCTGGCATCGCCCTGTGGTGCGCCCCGGCGGATATTATGGAGTGCCTGCATCAGGCGCACACCGCTCAGGAGTATGTGCAGGACAATCCGCTGCGCAACTGCATCGCCTTCTCAGAGTTGCCCGAGGACGCCCGGAAGGCGCTTGTGCCCATGACCCAGCGGCAGTACAGCTCCGTCAACTGGGTACGGCAGAGCAGCCTGACCTTCCTGGCCATCAATCTGCTGGGCGGCGAGGAAGACTTCGACATCAAGCTATACCTGCTGCTCAGCGAACTGGGACGACGGCTGAACGCCTCCCGCGCCGGGCTGTGCCTGTGCTGGATGGATTCCATGTCTGTCTCTCAGGAGTCCGTCTGGTGTGCAAAGCGCGAGGAAATTCCCGAAAATCAGGTCAGCTTCTTTACCGCCGAGCAATACCGGCAGCTGGAACAGTGGATCGGCAACCACACACTGTGCCATTTCACCAAGGCGGAGGCGGCGGGCGTGTTGCAGAGCTTCCTCTTCGGCGCCGCCTGCGACGGCATCCTCCTGCCGCTGTATGACGACGGAAGCTTCTTGGGAAGCCTGTATGTGGTGGGCAAGGAACTGCTTAAGTCGGACAAGCCTCTTCTGGAGGATCTGCGGCAGATGGCAGGCGTGCTGCAGAGCTTCCTGCGGCAGCGGCAGCATGACGCCGCCGCCCGGGCAAAATCGGACTTCCTGTCCCGCATGAGCCACGAGATCCGCACCCCCATGAACGGCATCATCGGAATGACCAATATTGCCCTGTTCCCCAACCAGAGCCGGGAGGAAATGGTGAACTGCCTGAACAAGATCTCCGACTCCTCCCAGTACCTGCTGGGTCTGATCAACGACATTCTGGATATGTCCAAAATCGAGAGCGGAAAGATGCAGATCGTTCCTCAGGATTTCTCCATGGAGGAGATGCTTGGCACCATCCGGGATCTGATCCAGCCCCAGACCCAGGCAAAGCAGATCCACTTCCTGGAGGAAATTCAGCTGCAAACCCCCTGGTTCTTCGCCGACCGTCTGCGTATCAGCCAGATTCTGGTGAATATTCTGGGCAACGCCGTGAAATTCACTCCGGCCGGCGGCACCATCCGGCTCACTGTCCGGGAGGGCGCAGCCATGGAGGGCGACAGCGGAATGTACTCCGACGTGTTCTTCGCCGTGTCGGACACCGGCATCGGTATCCGCAAGGAAGATCAGGAGCGGGTGTTCCGTTCCTTTGAGCAGGCTGCCGGCGCCAATGCCTCCGGCATTCAGGGCACCGGACTGGGTCTGTCCATCAGCTCCCGGCTGGCGCGGCTCATGGGCGGAAAAATCAACCTGACCAGCGAAGTCGGAAAGGGCAGCACCTTTGATTTTACCCTCCCGCTGATGCACGGCAACCCCGTTGTCCGGGAGGACGTGGTGGAAAGCTGCCGCTTCGACGGAAAGCAGCTTCTGCTGGCGGAGGACAACGCCCTGAACGCGGAGATCGCCAAAACCATTCTGGAAGAAATGGGCTTTGCCGTGACGGTGGTCACCGACGGCGACGAGGCCGTCCAGGCGCTGTGCTCCTCCGCACCCGGGCGGTTTGATGTGGTGCTCATGGACATCATGATGCCCCGGATGAACGGTCTGGAGGCCGCCCGGCGGATTCGCGGCACGCCGGATCGTCCGGATCTCAAGACATTGCCCATTCTCGCCATGTCCGCCAACGCCTTTGAGGATGACGTGAAAAAGTCTCTGGAAAGCGGCATGAACGACCACCTGTCCAAGCCCATTGAAATGGACAAGCTGGCCGCCGCTCTACAGCGCGTGCTGAAAAACGGATAAGCCCTGCCGGATCTGCCGTAAGGCGGATCCGGCTTTTTCCGTACCCGCGGGGTGGGGACTTTCCCACTTTCTCAGCAAAAACCAGAGGATACATCCTGCATAATTTTGGGAATTTGTTTACAATTCCTTTTCAAACTTCCCTGCGCGATGACTTAAAATATGGGCATCCAATTGATTGAAGGAGTAAGCCTATGGACGAACAGCAACGAACTGGCGAAGAACTCTTCGACAGGCTCAATCGGGAAAAGAAACAGCGCCGCCGAAAGGTAGTGCGCACGGTGATAATCGTCATCGCGGTAATCGCGCTGGCACTGGTGCTGCTGGTGCTGAATCTGCGGCGCAGTGTGGAGAAAAAATTTACCGCCGCGGAAAAAGAGGTACTGACCTATCAGGTGGCTCCCGGAACCATCCACACGCTGGTTTCCGGCAGCGGCGTTCTGGCGCAGGTGGATGAGGAGCAGATTGCCGTCCCCGCCGGCGTGGAGGTGGACGAGGTTCTTCCGGAAGCTGGCGACGTGGTCGCTAAGGGCGACCTGCTGGCCACTGTGGACATGGCGTCGGTGATGAGCGCCCTGTCCGACACCCAGGATCAGCTGAAAGCCCTGGATAAGAGCATCAACAATGCCAAAGACGACACCGCTTCCACCAGTATCGCCGCCGGCGTGGCCGGGCGGGTCAAAAAAATCTATGCGGAAAAAGGCGATGACGTCGCCGCCTGCATGGCGGAAAACGGTGCGCTGGCGCTGATCAGTCTGGACGGGTATCTTGCCGTGGACATTGACGCCGAGGGCTTAAGCCGTGGCGACACGGTTTCCGTTGCCCGGGCGGACGGCACCCTGATTTCGGGCGCGGTAGAATCCGCCCGGAAGGGAACCGCCACCATTCTGGTCACCGATAACGGCCCTCAGGCGGACGAAGAGGTCACCGTCTCCGATACGGACGGTAAGGTAATCGGCAAGGGAAAACTGTACATCCATTCCCCGCTGGCAGTCACGGGCTACGCAGGCACCGTCCAGAGCGTATCCGCCCGGGAGAACGCAAAGGTTTCCAGCGGCAGCGGCCTGTTCACCCTGACCGACACCAAAACCAGCGCAAACTATGATGCGCTACTTCGTCAGCGGGAAGATCTGGAAGAGACATTGCAGGAGCTTCTCACCATCTACCGGGACGGCGCAGTTCTGGCAAAAATGGACGCCCTGGTGAGCAGCGTTGAGTATGACGAAGATACCGCCAATTCCGCCACGGAAACCGACCTTCTGACCCTGTATCCCCAGAAGCAGATGTCCATCACCATCAGCGTTGACGAAACCGACATTCTGTCTCTGAAGGAAGGACAGGAAGCGGAAGTGGAGGTCAGCTCCGTCAGCGAGGATACCTTCACCGGCACCGTCACCGAAATCAGCAAGGTGGCCGACACCTCCACCGGCGTGACCCAGTATTCCGCCGAGATCACCCTCGACCGGGAGGAAGGAATGCTGGCCGGCATGACCGCCTCCGTCAACGTGCAGATTCAGGGCACGGAAAACGCCCTGATTATCCCCGTGGACGCCCTGCACCAAAACAGCGCTTCCTACTACGTCTACACTGCCTACGACTCCGAAACCCATCGCTATGACGGCCGGGTGGAGGTGACCATCGGTATGCAGAACGACGACTATGTGGAGATCACCTCCGGTCTTCAGGAAGGGGACACCGTTTATTATACCGAGTCTCAGGAGTTCTCCATCATGGATATGTTCGCCATGGCCGGGGGCATGGGCGGCGGCATGTCCTCCGGCGGTGGAAACCGGGGCGGCCAGATGCCTGTCGGACAGCCCGGCGGCAAACCCGGCGGTATGCCCGGCATGGGAGGCTGAGCCATGATCCAGCTGAAAGATATCTGTAAATACTATCAGGTCGGCGATGATCGGGTACGGGCACTGGATCACGCCAACCTGCACATCAAGCCTCAGGAGTTCGTCAGCATCATCGGCCCCTCAGGTTCCGGTAAATCCACCATGATGAACATAATCGGCTGTCTGGACATTGCCGACGCCGGGGAATACCTGCTGGACGGGCTTCCCATTGAAAGCTACTCGGAAAATCAGCTTGCCAAAATCCGCAACCAGAAGATCGGCTTCGTGTTCCAGCAGTACAACCTGATTCCCAAGCTGACGGCGGAGGAGAACGTGGAACTGCCCCTCATCTATCAGAAGGTTCCCAAAAAGGAGCGCATGGAGCGGGTGAAGGAAGCGCTGGAGCGGGTGAATATGTACCCCCGGGCAAAGCATCTGCCCACGGAGCTGTCCGGCGGACAGCAGCAGCGGGTATCCATCGCCCGAGCCATCGTCACCCGTCCCAAGCTGATTCTGGCCGACGAGCCTACCGGCGCGCTGGACTCCAAAACCAGCCGGGAAATTCTGGGTATTTTTCAGGAGCTGCACGCTCAGGGCAACACCATTGTGCTGATTACCCACGACAATAACATCGCCAAACAGGCGGAGCGCTCCATCCACATTCTGGACGGCAGACTTTCGGAGGTGACGCTGTAATGCAGTCTTTTGTTATGGCGCTGCGTTCCATCAGCGCCAATAAAATGCGGGCAGTCTTAACCATGCTGGGCATCATCATCGGCGTCATGGCGCTGGTGGTGCTGGTGAGTCTGGTCAGCGGAGCTACAAATTCCGTCACCAGCGCGGTATCGGATCTGGGCACCAGTCTGGTCACCGTCACCGTCTCCGACGACAAGGGCAAGCCCATTCATCTGGACGATCTGAACCAGTGGGTGGCGCAGGAGCCGGACATCGGCCTGATCTCCGCCCGTACCAGCGCTACGGTGGTGGGTAAGCACGGCGCCAACTATGACAGCGTCACCGTCTACGGCACCACCCCCTCTTACTACGACATTCAGGGTCTGCAGCTGTCCATGGGACGGTGGCTGAACGCCGCCGATCAGGACAACAGCACCTACGTCTGCGTGCTGAACGATACCGCCGCCACGGAACTGATCGGCTATACCGACTGCGTCGGTCAGACGGTTACCCTGAACGGCGTACAGTTTTCCGTTGTCGGTGTGCTGGAGGAGGATACGGATTCCCTGACCTCCGTCCTAACCTCCGGAATGCTCATGGCTTACATCCCTTATTCCTCCCTCATTCGTCTGTCGGACAGCGTCAGCTCCGATGTGACCACCTTCTATCTGTCCGCCGCGGAGGGGAGCACCGTGGACGCGGCGGCGGACGCCATGGAGAAAATCCTCATGGAGCGGTTTGACGAGGATGACGACGCCTTTGACGTGGACGCTTCCAATATGCTGGAAGAGGCCATGAACAACGTTACCTCCACGCTGTCCATCCTGCTGGGCGGCATTGCGGGCATTTCTCTGGTGGTAGGCGGCATTGGCATTATGAATATCATGATGGTTACCGTCACCGAACGTACCCGGGAAATCGGCATTCGCAAGGCCATCGGCGCCAGCCGGGGCAATATCCTGACCCAGTTTCTGATGGAAGCCGTGGTGCTGTGCATGATGGGCTGCGGACTGGGCATCTTCCTGAGTTGGGCGGTGCTGCAAATCGTATCCACGGTGGTGGCCAGTGCGGGCATCACCTTCTCCCTCAATGGCGGCGTAGTGCTGCTGGCAGTGGCGTTCTGCTTCCTCATCGGCGTGGTCTTCGGGCTGTACCCCGCCAATAAGGCCGCAAAAATGAAGCCCATCGACGCTCTGCATTACGGAGGTTAAAGCAAATGGACAAGACGAAGAAAAAAAGCCTGCGGCGGTATCTGTTCTGGGGCGCCGCCGCAGTGGTGGTGCTTGTGCTGGCACTGATGCCCCTGATGGCGCGACAGCAGCAGATGGAAGACGGACCCGTTGCCAGCATTCTCAGCGACAGCGCAAAGATTGGCTCCGTCAGCTCCGCCGTCCACGGTGGAGGTACACTGGAGGCAGACACACCGGAGGATGTGGAGCTGCCGAAGAATGTAAAAATCACCGAATTTCTGGTGAAAAACGGGGATATGGTCAAGAAGGGCGACCCTGTCGCCCAGGTGGACAAGGTCAGCGTCATGACCGCCATTACCCAGATTCAAGATTCCATGTCCACTGTGGAGAAGCAGATGGAAGCCGCCCGGGATGAAAAAGCGGACACCACCATCGCCGCCACCGCCGGCGGTCGGGTAAAGGAAGTCTACGGAAAAGCTGGCGACCGGGTGGAAAGCGTGCTGCTGGAGCACGGGGCGCTGGCTGTGCTGAGTCTTGACGGTCGGATGTGCGCGACCATCCACGCAGAAAGCACCCTCGCCACCGGTGACAGCGTGACAGTCACGCTGGAAGACGGCACGCAGGTCACCGGCCGGGTGGAGAGTAACCTCAGTGGGGAACTCACCGTCACCGTGGAGGACAGGGGCTACGCCGCCGGGCAGACCGTTACCGTCGGCGACGTGGGAAAGGGGACACTGGAAATCCACAGTCCCTGGTCCGCCACCGCCTTTACCGGGGAAATTTCCGCCGTGTACGCCAAGCCGGAGCAGACTCTTTCCTCCGGGGCAACGCTGTTCACCCTGAAAAATACTGACTACACCGCCCAGCAGGAAATTCTGGCAAGCACCCACCGGGACTACGAGGAGCTGCTGCAGAAACTGTTTCAAATGTATGAAACCGGCGTGATTACCGCCCCCTGTGACGGAATGGTTTCCGGCATTGACGAGGACAGCGCCCATCTGCTGGCAGTGGAAGAGGAAAATCTCACCGCCCGGCCGCTGACGGTTCAGGCGGAGGAGTTCCATATCGTGCTACTGGGCACCCCGGCCTGTACCGGTGGGGAAGACTGTCCCCTCCCGCCGGGAGATCCCGGGCACGAGGCTTCCTGTCCCTATGCCTGCACCGGAGCGGAAAACTGTCCCGCAAAGCATCACAAGGAGGATTGCCTGTCTTTGTGCATCGGCGCGGATGAACCCGGAAAGTGCCCTGCCAAAAAGCACAAAAGCAGCTGCATCGAAGCCTGCATTCATGCCACGGAAGAGGGAACATGCACTGCAACCAAGCACTACAATGACTGCATTGAATCCTGCATTTCTACCGACGGCTGCCAGGACTGCCCCGCTACGGTGCATAAGTCCACCTGTATTGAAGCTTGCACCCATGCGGATACCACCGGCACCTGCAAGGCAACCCTGCACCACTACACGGACTGTATTGAAAGCTGTATCAAAAGCACCAATCCGAACACTCCCTGCCCCGCTTCCAAGCACAAGGAAGGATGCTATTTTAGCGGCATGACCTACAAGGCCATCGCCGCCAAGGTCATCGCTGCCGGAGATAAGCTGATTGTCGCCTATGACACCTCCGGCGAAAAGGATGTGGTGAAAACCGCCTCCGGCTGGGCAACGGCGGACGGCTCCGCCATCGACGAAACCACTATGGTAAAAAAAGACGAAACTACGCTTGGCGTCGGCAAGGGATTTGCAGCGGGAGATATTATCCTGTTTGTGACCGGCTACAAAAACGGTGATGCTGTCTGGTCAGATGTGGTGCTGTACCGTAAAGCCCAGCCCTCCATGGAATTTCCCGACTTCACCATGCCGTCCTTCAGCTTTAACTTCTCCATGCCCGGCATGGGCAGCGGGACTTCCTCCGGCCAGACCCAGCTGTTTGACCTGAAGGGCGACGTGCTCATGACCGTGACCCCTCAGGACACTATGACGGTG